>NZ_BTFW01000001.1:1414000-1767500 GCF_033242265.1 Novosphingobium sp. IK01
CGAGGTTCACCTTTCGAACCCGCACCGGCGCGAGGAATTCCGCCACAAGAGCTATGTCGGCATGGCCGCGCGGGCCACGGTCGCCGGGTTCGGGGCGGCCAGCTACATCGTCGCGCTCGACGCTGTGGCGGCGCTCTGACACCCTCCTGAAGGCCCGGTCAGGCCCGGCGACCCGTGCCTTTTCCCCCAGGGCACGGCGATCCGACCGCCTTAGCCCTTGCCAGCGCGCGCCCATCCGGGCATGGCGCGACGCTTGAAATTCCAAGTGTGAGGTTAACACAATGGGCCACGATACCGGCGAAGACCACGGCAAGCAGGCCGCCGCAACCATGGCAATCGACGGCGCCCTCGTGCGCGAACTGGCCGAACTTCTGGCCGACACCGGGCTCACCGAAATCGAGGTGGAAGACGGTGCGCGCAAGATCCGCGTCGCCCGCACGCTGACCGCTGCCCCCGTGACGCAGATGGTCGCGGCTCCCGCTGCCCCCTTCGCGGCAGCTCCGGTGGCGGCTCCCGCCGGCGAAGCGGCTCCTGCCGCCGATCTGGCCGGTGCGGTCAAGTCGCCGATGGTCGGCACCTGCTACCTCTCGCCCGAACCGGGCGCGGCTGCCTTTGTCAGCGTGGGCCAGACCGTCAAGGCCGGCGACACCCTGCTGATCGTCGAGGCGATGAAGGTCATGAACCCGATCGTCGCGCCCGCCGCAGGCACGATCAAGGCCATTCTCGTCGAGAACGCGCAGCCGGTCGAATTCGACCAGCCGCTCGTCGTGATCGCGTAAGGGCCGGAAGACTCCATGGCCATCAAGCGCCTGTTGATCGCCAACCGCGGCGAAATCGCGCTGCGCATCCATCGCGCAGCCAAGGAAATGGGCATCGAGACGGTGGCGGTCCATTCCACCGCCGACGCTGATGCCATGCATGTCCGCCTGGCCGACCATGCGGTCTGCATCGGGCCGCCCGCGGCCAAGGACAGCTATCTCAACGTCGCCGCGATCATCTCGGCGGCCGAGATCACCCAGTCCGATGCAATCCATCCGGGCTATGGCTTCCTGTCGGAAAACGCGCGCTTTGCCGAAATCGTCGAAGCCCACGGCATCACCTGGGTCGGCCCCAAGCCCGAGCACATCCGCACGATGGGCGACAAGGTGGAAGCCAAGCGCACCGCAGGGGCGCTCGGCCTGCCGCTGGTGCCCGGCTCGGACGGCGCGATCTCGGACGTTGAGGAAGCGCGAAAGATCGCCGAGGAAATCGGCTATCCGGTGATCATCAAGGCCGCTTCGGGCGGCGGCGGGCGCGGCATGAAGGTCTGCACCAGCCCCGACGATCTCGAACGGCTGATGCAGCAGGCCGGCTCGGAAGCCAAGGCCGCCTTCGGCGACGCGACGGTCTATCTCGAAAAGTACCTGGGCAACCCGCGCCACATCGAGTTCCAGATCTTTGGCGATGGCAAGGGCCAGGCGATCCATCTGGGCGAGCGCGACTGCTCGCTCCAGCGTCGCCACCAGAAGGTGCTCGAAGAAGCCCCCTCGCCGGTGATCAGCGCCGCCGAGCGCGAGCGCATGGGCGGCATCGTCTCCAAGGCGATGGCCGACATGGGCTATCGCGGCGCGGGCACGATCGAGTTCCTGTGGGAAAACGGCGAGTTCTACTTCATCGAGATGAACACCCGCCTTCAGGTCGAACACCCCGTGACCGAAGCGATCACCGGGCTCGACCTCGTGCGCGAACAGATTCGCATCGCCGACGGCAAGCCGCTCTCGGTCACGCAGGACGAGATCGAGTTCAAGGGCCACGCGATCGAATGCCGCATCAACGCCGAAGATCCCTTCACCTTCGCCCCCTCGCCGGGGCTGGTGAAGAGCTATCACGCGGCAGGCGGCATGCACGTGCGCGTCGATAGCGGGCTCTATGCCGGCTACAGGATCCCGCCCTACTACGATTCGATGATCGCCAAGCTGATCGTCTATGGCCGCACCCGCGAAGGCTGCATCATGCGCCTGCGCCGCGCGCTCGACGAGATGGTGATCGAGGGCGTGAAGACCTCGATTCCCCTGCACCAGCGCCTGCTCGACGATCCCACGTTCCTCGATGGCGGCTACTCGATCAAGTATCTGGAAGAGTGGCTGGCCAAGGACGAGGGCCAGTAAGTCTTCAGAGCCCCTCCACCATGCTTCGCATGGTCCCCCTCCCCGCGAGCGGGGAGGATCGGGAAGGTCCTCCCCATGAAATGGGGAGGGGGACCAGCCGAAGGCTGGTGGAGGGGTCTTCCCACCCTTATCAAACCCCGCGCGGGTTCCAGCGCACCACGCGCCACAGCCAGCCCCCGACGAGCACCACCGTCAGCGCCACCGACGCAGGCCCGGTATAGCGCCCCAGCAGCTCGTAGTGCTGCCCCAGATGCCACCCGGCCCAGACCAGCAGCGCGTTCCAGATCGTCGTCCCGGCGAAGGTGAACACCAAAAAGCGCGCGTGGCCCATTTTGGCGAGGCCCGCAGGCAGCGAGATCATCGTGCGCATCGCGGGCGAAAAGCGCATCACGAAGACCACCCATTGCCCATGGCGCCGAAAGAACGCGACCAGCCGCCGCATCGCGGGCCAGTCGAGCGTGAGCCAGCGCCCATGGCGCGCCACGAAGGGCCGCAACCGTTTGTAGCCCAGCGCCCGGCCCAGCAGGAACCACGGATAGTTCCCCAGCGTCGAGCCGACCGTGCCCGCCAGCATCAGCGGGAGAACCTCCATCCGCCCTTGCGCCACGGCGATCCCGCCCATCCCCATGATCACTTCGGAAGGAATTGGCGGGAAGATGTTTTCCAGTGCCATCAGGACCACGATGCCCCAATAGCCGCCATCGGCGATGGCCTGCAAAATCCATTCGTTCATGGAAGCACAACGCGCGAGGGGCGCTTTTGGCCCCTCGCGCCCCCTTTCACAACCGGCGTTCGATCGCGTCCCAGATGAGGGCGGGCGTGTCGGTGCCGTTGAAGCGGTCGATGGCGACGATGCCGGTGGGCGAGGTCACGTTGATCTCGGTGAGCCACTTGCCCCCGATCACGTCGATCCCCACGAAGATCAACCCGCGCTTTTTCAGCTCGGGGCCCAGCGCCTCGCAGATTTCCTGCTCGCGCGCGGTGAGCGTGGCCGCCTCGGCATAGCCGCCGACCGCGAGGTTCGAGCGGAATTCGCCCTCGCCCGGCTTGCGGTTGATCGCGCCGGCCACTTCCCCGTCGACCAGCACGATGCGCTTGTCGCCCTCGGCCACTTCGGGAAGAAACGGCTGGACCATGAACGGCTCGGGCCAGACCTGCCCGAACAGCTCGGCCAGCGCCGAAAGATTGCCGCCATCGGCCTCGATCTTGAAGACCGCCTTGCCGCCATTGCCATGCAGCGGCTTGACCACCACCGCGCGCTCGCCCTGCGCGTGCTGGAACGCACGCACATCGGCCGCCGAGCGCGTGATCAGCGTGGGCGGCATGAAGTGCGCGTAATCGAGCACATAGACCTTTTCGGGCGCATTGCGCACCGAGCGCGGATCGTTGACCACCAGCGTCTCGCCCTCAAGGCGTTCGAGCAGGTGGGTGGCGGTGATATAGCCCAGGTCAAACGGCGGGTCCTGCCGCATGAGCACGACATCGACATCGCGCCCGAGGTCGATCTTGCGCATCTCGCCCATCGTGTAGTGCGCGCCCTCGACCCGCTGGACGGTGACAGGCGCGGCCTGTGCGCTCAGGCGGCCCGCTTCCCAGGCCAGCGAGGTCACATGGTAATACCACAGCTGCGCCCCGCGCGCCTGGGCCGAGAGCATCAGCGCAAAGCTCGAATCGCCCGCGATATTGATCGAATGAAGGGGGTCCATCTGGACCGCAACGCGCAGGGTCAAAGCCGATACTCCGCAAATTATCCGTGGTCTTGCGGGCCCTCACTTAAAGATCATTTGGCACTTGGGCGACCAAAAAGGTGCCGCGCCCAACGCGGCGCATCACAGGATGACACTGCCTGAAAGGGATCTTCATGCGCACTTCCAAGCTCGCCACCCCGCTCCTGACCGCCCTCGCCTGCTCGGCCCTCGCCTTCGGCGCCCCCGCAATGGCCCTCGCCAATCCGCCGGTCGAACACCCCAAGGAAGAAGAACACCACGACAAGAAGGACGAGCACCACGAGGAACACAAGGAAGAGCACAAGGAAGGCCATCACGAAGGCCACCGCTGACACGCGGCCTGCCCTCACCCGTGTTTGAAGGCCGCGCCGGGTTGCCAGACGATGGCAATCCGGCGTGTCCGCTTTCGGGGCTTCCCCACACGGAGCCCCCAACACGGAGCCCCAACACGGAGCCCGGCCGGATCAGCCCCCCGGCTGCCAGACATGGACGATCCGCCGCGGCCAGCGCCACGGCGTGAGCAGGATCACATCGATCCGCACATCCTCGCCAAACCGCGCGAACCGGGGCGCCAGCGCCTCTGCCGCCCGCGCCACGCGGGTCAGGCGCCGCGCATCGACGGCCCAGTCCAGCGCGGCGGCCTGCGCCCGCCATTTCACCTCGACAAAGGCCACCGTCCGCCCGCGCCGGACAACCAGGTCCACCTCGCCCACGCCCAGTTTCACCCGCCGCGCCAGAACGCGCCAGCCGGTCAACCGGCAATAGAGCGCGGCCCAGCCCTCCCCCCGGCGCCCGCGCGCCTCGGCCCGGGCGCGCGGATTGGTCATCCTTGCGCTTTCAACTCCATCGCGCGGGCATAGAGCGTCTTGCGGTCGAGCCCGTGGGCCTTGGCGACCATGCCCGCCGCCTGCGAGGGCGAGGCCTGCGCCAGCGCCGCGCGCAGCAGCGCGTCCACGTCCTCGCCCTGCGGCGCGGCAGCCTCGGGCGCGGGGCCGGCGAGCAGGACGATCTCGCCCTTGGGCGGATGGGCGGTGTAGTGGGCGATCAGCTCTGCCGCGCTGCCCGTCCGGCATTCCTCGTGCAGCTTGGTCAATTCGCGCGCCACGGCCAGATCGCGGCCCGGCAGGTGCTGCGCCATGGCTTCGAGGCTGGCGACCAGACGCGGCCCCGTCTCGTAAAACACCAGCGTTGCCGGAACGGCGGCCAGAGCGCCCAGCACATCGCCGCGCGCCTTGTCCTTCGAGGGCAGAAAACCGCCAAACAGGAACCGGTCGGTGGGAAGCCCGGCCAGTGTCAGCGCAACGACCATCGCGCTCGGCCCCGGCAGGCTGGTGACGGCAATGCCCCGCTCGCGCGCCTCGCGCACGAGCCGGTAGCCGGGGTCCGAAATCAGCGGCGTGCCCGCATCCGAAACCAGTACGACCGACTTTTCGGCCATTTCACCGAGAAGTCTCTCGCGCACCTCGGCCGAGGCATGGTCATCATAGCGGCGCATGACCTTGCGAATTTGCAAATGATTAAGCAACTTGCCCGTGACGCGGGTATCTTCACAGGCTACGAGGTCGCATCGGGCGAGCACGTCGGCCGCCCGCGCGGTGATGTCGCCAAGATTGCCGATGGGCGTGGCGACGATATAGAGCCCTGGCGCAAGCGATGGTGTTTCCATCGCATTTCCATGGACCGGCCTTTCGGGAGCGGCAAGCAGATGATGACGGGTTTTGACGGCAATCAGGGCATTTCGGGCCAGGGACAGGCTCGACATCAGGCCCCTGATGGATGGAGCCGCCGCACCCTCGCGCGTATGGCCGCCCTCTGCGTGCCCGCCGCCCTGCTCGCGGGCTGCGCCGTCATCCCCAAGGGGGGCGAGCCCGTCGGCCCGCCGCCCCCGCGCGAAACCGCGCCCCAGGCCAATGTCCTGCCCACCGATTCCGGGCGTCATCGCGTCGCCCTGCTGGTGCCGCTCTCCGGCCCCAATGCCGCCGTGGGTCAGGCCATCGCCAACGCCACCACGATGGCCCTGCTCGACACCAATGCCCAGTCGCTGCGCATCACGACCTATGACACCGGCACCGGCGCGGGGGCTGCGGCCAGCAGGGCCGTGCTCGACGGCAACCGCCTGATCCTGGGCCCGCTCACCGCCGACGACGTGAACGCCGTGGCCGCCGTGGCGCGCCCGGCCAAGCTGCCGATGATCACCTATTCCAACGACACTGCCGTGGCCGACCGCGATGTCTTCGTGCTCGGGCAGGTGCCCGGCCAATCGATTGCCCGCGTGATCGGCTATGCCCGTGCGCAAGGTGTGAAATCGATTGGTGCGATCATCCCCACCGGCGTTTTCGGCCAGCGGGTGAGCAATGCGCTGGTCGAGGCCACGCGCGCACAGGGCATCACGCTGACCGACACCGAGACCTATGATCGCGGCAACACCTCGGCGGCGAGCGCCGTGCGCCGGGTCAAGGCCAAAGGGCCCCTTGATGCGCTGGTGATCGCCGATGGTGCGCGCATCGCGCTTCAGGCCGCGCCCTTTGCGCGCGGCACCCGGCTGATCGGCACCGAACTGTGGAGCGGCGACGCGCGGATCGCGCGCAGCCCGGCGATGAAGGGCGCATGGTTCGCCGCCGTGTCGGACGACCGCTATGGCCGCTTCGAGCAGTCCTACCGCCAGCGTTTCGGCGCGGCGCCTGCGCGCATCGCCACGCTGGGCTATGATTCGGTCCTGCTCACCCTCAACATCGCGCGTACGTGGAAGCCGGGCACCCTGTTCCCGACCGCGCGCCTTTATGACCGCGACGGCTTCATCGGCATGGACGGGGTCTTCCGGTTCAACGCGCGCGGCGTGGCCGAGCGTGCGCTCGAAGTGCGCGAAGTGGGCACCGGAACCGTCAGCACCGTGTCGAAGGCCCCGCAAAAGTTCGTGAACTGACCATTTTCGGGCGAATAAGGGAGGATTGACGCGCGCAGGGGCCTTGCGCGCGAAATCGGGAATGTTCTACAGTCGTTCTCTATGGCGACAGACGATTCCGGCTCCCTGTTCGACAAGCTGCCCGCCGGCAGCCCCCAAGAAAGCTATGATGGCTCGGCCATCGAGGTGCTCGAAGGGCTCGAACCCGTCCGCCGCCGCCCCGGCATGTACATCGGCGGCACGGACGAGCGCGCGCTGCACCATCTCGTCGCCGAAGTGCTCGACAACGCGATGGACGAAGCGGTCGCTGGCCATGCCAACCGCATCGAGGTCACGCTCGAAGCCGCAGCCGGCGCTGCGGGCAAAGTCACCATCACCGACAACGGGCGCGGCATCCCGGTCGATGAACACCCCAAGTATCCGGGTAAGTCCGCGCTCGAAGTGATCCTCACCACGCTCCATTCGGGCGGCAAGTTCTCGGGCAAGGCCTATGCCACCTCGGGCGGGCTTCACGGCGTGGGCATCTCGGTGGTCAACGCGCTCTCGACGCTCACCCGTGTCGAGGTGGCGCGCAACAAGGAACTCTACGCGCAGGAGTTTTCGTGCGGGCTGCCCACCGGGCCGCTGGCGCGCGTGGGCAATGCGCCCAACCGGCGCGGCACCAGTGTCAGCTTCATCCCCGACGCGACGATCTTCGGCGCGGACGCCAGATTCAAGCCCGCGCGCCTGTTCCGCCTCGTGCGGTCCAAGGCCTACCTGTTCGCGGGCGTCGAAATCCGCTGGAAGTGCGACCCCGCGCTGGTTTCCGACGACACCCCCGCCGAGGCCGTGTTCCAGTTCCCCGGCGGGCTTGCCGATCATCTGGCCGAACAGGTCAAGGGCCGCGAATGCGTGACCAGTGCCCCCTTTGCCGGGAGCCAGGAATTTCCCCATGGCCCCAATGGCGAGGAAATGGGCCGCGTCGAATGGGCAATTGCCTGGCCGCTGTGGTCGGACGGGGCCTATTCGTGGTATTGCAATACCATCCCCACGCCCGATGGCGGCACCCATGAACAGGGCCTGCGCGCCGCGCTCACCCGCGGCATCCGCGCCTTTGGCGAACTGGTCGGCCAGAAGAAGGCCAAGGACATCACGCCCGAGGACATGATCACCGGCAGCGAGATCATGCTCTCGGTGTTCATCCGCGATCCCCAGTTCCAGAGCCAGACCAAGGACCGCCTGACCTCGCCCGAGGCCGCGCGCATGGTCGAAAGCGCGGTGCGCGACCATTTCGACCACTTCCTGACCGACAACATGGACCGGGGCCGCGCGCTGCTGGGTGCGGTCATGGACCGCATGGACGAGCGCCTGCGCCGCAAGGCCGAGCGCGAGGTCAAGCGCAAGACCGCCACCAACGCGCGCAAGCTGCGCCTGCCGGGCAAGCTGACCGACTGTTCGGGCGAAGGCGAGGGCGAGACCGAACTGTTCATCGTCGAGGGCGATTCGGCAGGGGGCAGCGCCAAGCAGGCGCGCGACCGCAAGACGCAGGCGATCCTGCCGATCCGCGGCAAGATCCTCAACGTCGCGAGTGCCACCGCCGACAAGATCCGCGCCAATCAGGAAATCGCCGATCTCGGCCTCGCGCTGGGCTGCGGCACCCGCAAGGACTGCAACCCCGACGCGCTGCGCTATGACCGCGTGATCATCATGACCGACGCCGATGTCGACGGCGCGCATATCGCCACGCTCTTGATGACCTTCTTCTTTCAGGAAATGCCCGAACTCGTCCGGCGCGGGCACCTCTACCTCGCCCAGCCGCCGCTCTATCGCCTCACGGCGGGCACTGTCTCGGCCTATGCCCGCGACGACGCGCACCGCGCCGAACTGGAAGCGACCAAGTTCAAGGGCAAGAAAGTCGACGTGGGCCGCTTCAAGGGTCTTGGCGAAATGAACCCCGGCCAGTTGCGCGAAACCACGATGGCACCGGCCACGCGCAGCCTTTTGCGCATCACCCTGCCCCCCGAATACGAAGGCCGGGCGGCGGTCAAGGATCTGGTCGACCGCCTGATGGGCCGCAACCCCGAACACCGCTTCCAGTTCATCCAGAACCGCGCGGGCGACCTCGACCGCGACCTGATCGACGCCTGAGCGCCAGAACCGCCCAGCCTCATTCTCCCGAGGCTGGGCTGTCGCTTCCCTTGCGGCGGATGAAGTCGAAGCGGATGCGGACCCAGGCGCCGACCAGCGGCGTGCCGTTGACGCGGGGCGGGCGCACGAGGAACTGCCACGAGGCCTGACGCAGCACGCGGGCCATGCCCGAGCCTGCGGGGCTTTCGTCGAGTTCCTGGCAATCCTCGACATGATAGTTGGCAACCGTGCGGCAGGAGATCATTGCCCAGCCGCGCACGTTCTGGCCGGGGCGCATGTAGCCTTGCAGTTCGGCGTCGCGCGGTTCGCGATACCACTGCGCGTTGTAGAGGCGCGAGCCGTCGGGCGCGGCGCCATCGGTACTGCCGCCACCACCCCCGCCGCCCCCGGCCGAGGCGCTTTGCGCGCCGCTGCCCGTACCCGCGCTCTTGATCCCGGAAATGTCGCTCGCGGCAAAGTCGGAATGCTTCATCGGGATGAAGCCTTCGGGCCATTGCACCTGATTTTGCGTGGGCACGACCACGCGCGGCGGGCGCGGTGCGGAAGCGGCCGCAGCAGCCGACGAGGATGCTTTTTGCGGCGCCTGCTGCGCGGCCTTGGGGGCCGGATTATCGCTCTTTTCCCCGCGCGCGGCGGTCAGGTTCACCGCCGTGAGCGTGCCGCCCTCGTGCCTGGCCGGGGGATCGTAGAGCCCGACCGACCACAGCGCCGCCAGCAGCAGGAGCGACATCGCCAGTGCCAGAACGAACGACAGGGGGCGGCGGCGGGGATCGGCACCATAGCGCCCTCCCCCTTCCGCAAGGATCTGGTCTTGCATCGAGGCTCCGTCACGCAGGGCAGCGCCCGCCGGGGGTCATGCCCTATACCATGGGGTTTCAGGGCAAAACCCTCGATAGCCCGGTTCCCTTCGCGGATAACGTGAAAAATTGCACAGGAATGCGTGATGCCTCTGGTATGGCCTCTGGTATGACAGGCCCATACGGGCATCATGCCTGTCGGGAGATAGCATCCATGTCTTTTTCAGGACGCTGCGCCTGTGGCGCGGTGAGCGCGACGATTTCAGCCTCGCAGCCGGTCACCGTGCGCCAGTGCTGGTGCCGCCAGTGCCAGCAGGCCGCCGCCGGTGGATCGACCAACAACGCGATCTTCCCTGCCGAAGACGTGGCGCTGACCGGCACGCTGGGTACCTTTTCCTATGTCGCGCCTTCGGGCAACACGCTCACCCAGTTCTTCTGCCCGGACTGCGGAACGCCGGTCATGGCGCAATCGTCGGGGCGGATGCACTTGCGCACCATGCGCCTGGGCTTCCTCGATCCGGGCCATGGGCTTGAGCCCGAGATGGTGATCTGGACCAGCGAGGCCCCGCCCTGGGCGCAGATCGATACCCGCGCCCAGACGTTCGAGGGCCAGCCGCCTGCCCCCCAGTCGCCGACCCCACCCGTTCCGGCTCAATAGAGCAGGAACGGCGCGCGCTGCTCTTCCCAGGCCCTTTCGTCGGCCCCGGCCATGCGGTCGAGGTCGGCGGGGGATGCCGCGCGATCATCGACCCATTCGCGCAAGGCCGGACCGCCGTTGATCACGTCGATCGCCAGCTTGTCGAGCACGTATTCATAGGGAAAATCGCGCCAGAGCGGATAGTCGGGCGCAAGGTTGCGGATCGCCTTGAAGGCCAGCGCCTGCGCCCGCCATGGCCGGAACGCGCCATGGTCATAGAACGCACCTTCCGGGTGCAGCATGAGCGCGTGGCACAGCGTGCCGACATGCTTGTGGAAGGTCGGCTCGAACCAGCATTCGCGGATCGCGGTGCCTGCCAGCCAATCGGGCGCGAGGCGCTCCATTTCCGCGCGGACGGCCAGCGCGTCGAGGTCGGGCGCGCCGAACAGGACTTCGAGCGGGCGGGTGGTGCCGCGCCCTTCGGACAGGGTCGTCCCTTCGAGCATGACCGTCCCGGCATAGGCACGCGCCATCGCCAGGCTCGCCGCATTGGGGCTGGGGTTGATCCACAGGCGGTCGGTCGGCCAGCCAAAGCCGGGCGCGGCCTGGGGTTCCCAGCCTTCCATCGTGACGACATGGTAATCCACGTCGAGGTTGTAGTGGGCGATGAACCAGCGGCCCATTTCGCCCAGCGTCATCCCGTGGCGCATCGGCATGGGCCCTGCCCCCACGAAGCTTTCCCAGCCGGGCACCAGTGTCAGCCCCTCGACCGGGCGGCCGGCGGGGTTGGGCCTGTCGAGCACCCAGACCGCCTTGCCCGTGCCGTGGCAGGCTTCGAGCAGGTAGAGCAGCGTGGTGACGAACGTATAGATCCGGCAGCCCAGATCCTGAAGGTCGAACAGGAAGACATCGGCAGTGTCGATCATCGCCGCGCTCGGGCGGCGGACCTGCCCGTAGAGGCTGAACACCGGGATGCCGAGCGCGGGATCGCGATAGTCGTCGGTCTCGACCATGTTGTCCTGCTTGTCGCCCTTGAGCCCGTGCTGCGGGCCGAAGGCGGCGGTCAGGGTCACGTCGGGGCAGGCGGCCAGTGCGTCGAGCGCGTGGGTCAGGCCTTGCGTCAACGAGGCGGGATGGGCGACGAGCGCCACGCGGCGGCCTTCGAGCGGGCGGCGCAGCGCGGGCGAGGCGAGCAGGCGATCAAGTCCGGTCTTCATGGGGCGAGCGGTGCCTCAAGGCGCGCGGCGAAGCAAGCGGCGTGGTGGAAATCGGCCTTGCCCGGCCCATGGGCGAGCGCCCAGTAGGACTTCGTGCCGCCCTCCTCTTCGAGCACCGCCGTCAACCCCATGCGGCACGGCAGCGGGGGCAAGCCAGCCCTTGGCAGGACCGCATCGAAAATCAGCACGTCCTGCCCGGTTCTTGCGGTCAGCACCGGCTGGCGCGGCAGCGGCCTTGCCGCCATGCCCTCGCGATAGGCGTCGAAATCGTAGGCGGCCCAGCGTTCGGATGGCGACAGGTTGAATTCGCAGTAGCTGCCCTGCGCCGCTTCGCTGTCCTCGGCCAGGAACATCTCGAAGCAGGTCGTCTGCCACAGCCCGTCGGCCCGGCCCTTGCCCGCGAACGGAGGCACGACGAGCCCGCGCGCGCCTTCCACCCGCCAGCGCAGCGAAAGCCAGTTGTCGTCAAGGCCGATGACCCGCGCAGTAACCCCGCGCAAGGACCGGGGCGGATGATCGGGATGAGGCACAAGCAGCGCCGGTTCCAAGACACGTCCTTTCATGCTAGGCGACCCGCTCCACTTCGAGGCGATCATGACCGAATACAAGTCCGACCTGCTGCGCCTGCTCTCCGAGCGGGGCCATATCCACCAGTTGACCGATGCACAGGGCCTCGATGCTCTGGCGAACAGGGAAATCGTGGTGGGCTATAATGGCTATGACGCGACCGCGCCATCGCTCCATGTCGGCAACCTGGCCTCGGTCATGCTGCTGCGCCGCCTGCAACAGGCCGGGCACAAGCCGATCGCCCTGATGGGCGGCGGCACGACCAAGATCGGCGATCCTTCGGGCAAGGACACCAGCCGCCAGATGCTGACCGAAGAGCTGATCGCCAGCAATATCGCCGGCATCCGCAAGGTCTTCGAGCGGCTGCTGACTTTCGATGACAGTGCCAGTGGCGCGGTCATGGTCAACAACGACGACTGGCTCTCGAAGCTCGGCTATATCGAGATGCTGCGCACGGTGGGCCCGCACTTCACGGTCAACCGCATGCTGACCTTCGATTCGGTCAAGCTGCGCCTCGACCGCGAACAGCCGCTGACCTTCCTCGAATTCAACTACATGATCCTTCAGGCCTACGACTTCCGCGAACTGGCGCTGCGCCATGGCTGCCGCCTCCAGTTCGGCGGGTCGGACCAGTGGGGCAACATCGTCAACGGCATCGAACTGACCCGCCGCATGAACGGGATCGAACTGTTCGGCGCGACCACCCCGCTGCTGACCACCGCCGATGGCGCCAAGATGGGCAAGTCGGTCAACGGCGCGGTCTGGCTCAACGAGGAAATGCTGCCGAACTACGATTTCTGGCAGTTCTGGCGCAACACCGACGACCGCGACGTGGGCCGCTTCCTGCGCATCTTCACCGATGTTCCGCTCGACGAGATCACCCGCCTCGAAGCGCTTGAAGGCAGCGAGATCAACGCCGCCAAGGAAGTCCTCGCCAACGAGGTGACCGCGCTGATCCGCGGGCCCGAGGCCGCCGAGGCCGCCAAGGCCACGGCGCAGGCCACCTTTGCCGGTGGCGGCCTTGGCCAGGACCTGCCCACCCACGAAGTGGCCGAAGGCACCATCGGGGTGATCGACGCGCTCCTCGCGCTCGGCTTTGCGGCCAGCCGGGGCGAAGCCAAGCGCCTGATCGCGGGCGGCGGCGCCCGCCTCGATGGCGAGCCGCTGCGCGACGAGGCTGCGGTCATCACCGTTGCCCAGGAACGCCGCCTGTCCTCGGGCAAGAAGAAGCACGGCATCCTCAAGCCCGCCTGAGCGGGCCCCGCCCGGCGCCCGCGCGCCCCATCACCGCGATTGAACCGGCCCGCGCAAGACCCCCTCCTGCGCGGGCCGAACATTTTTGCACACCGGAATATCCCGCAAAAAAGACATGTCATCCGACAGAAGTGAAAGAGAACGCGCCGCATTTACGAAATATAAGCCATTTCGATCCATGACTGCCTCTCCCGGATTCTCTAACGCGGACAGGAGGAGCAATGTCTGGCGGAGCGCAGCTTTCAGTAACCGACTTGCGCCGCGCCACGCGCCATCCGGTCGACCTTCCGGTCATTGGTGAACATCGCCGGCTCGGCGATATCATGCTCAACATTGCCAATGTCTCGACAACCGGTTTTCTTGTCGTGCAGGCGCCCGATCTCGGGCGCGGCGAGCGGGTGACAGTGCGCCTGCCCCAGATTGGCCGGATCGAGGCCTTCCTCGTCTGGACCGACGGGGCCCGCGCCGGTTTCCAGTTCGAGCGGATCATCCGGCAGGACGATTTCACGAAGATGATCCGGCAGCTTCAGCCCAATGCCCGCCTGCGCGGAAAAGGCTGAACAACAGCCCCTGCATCCCTTGAAAAACTCAGCAGGTGTCAAGGAATTGTTCGCTTGGCAAACGGTCGGGCCACTGCCACACACACGCTCGTGTCTACCAGCCCTCCCTCCCTGCCCGAGAGCGAACTGACGTCCCCCTTCCAGATCGCGGATTTCCGCCGTTTCTGGGTCGCCCGCCTGTTTTCGGTGCTGGCGACATCGGGCATGGTCGTGGTGCTGGGCTACCAGCTCTACGATGTCGCCCGCAGCCAATATGGCATGGGCATCAAGGAAGCCGCGTTCCAGCTCGGCCTGCTCGGGCTCGTCCAGTTCCTGCCGCAATTCGTGCTGACCCCGGTTTCGGGCCTCGTTGCCGACCGCTTCGACCGCCGTCTGGTGACCGGGCTGACGATGATCCTCGACACGCTGGTCGCGCTCATGCTGGCGCTGGCGACGTGGTTCGGGGCGCTTTCGCTGCCGCTGCTGTTCGCGCTGGCCGCCGCCCATGGCACCTCGCGCGTGTTCATCGGCCCGGCGCTTTCGTCCATCGCGCCCAATATCGTGCCTGCCCCGCTGATGCCGCGCGCCGTGGCGATCAATGCCATGGCCTGGCAGATCGGCTCGATGGGGGGGCCGGCGCTGGCCGGCGTGCTGTTTGCCGCCGCGCCCAGCGCGCCTTACGCGCTCTCGACCGTCCTGCTGGCCATCGCGGCGACCGGCGCGCTGGGCATCCGGCGCATTCCGCCCCCGGCGGAAAACCGCCATGCCCATCCGCTGCGCCAGCTGGCCGAAGGGTTCCGCTTCGTCTGGCACGACCGCTTCCTGCTCGGCTGTGTCACGCTCGACCTGTTTGCCGTGCTGCTGGGCGGGGCGACCGCGCTGCTGCCGGTCTATGCCCGCGACATCCTGACCATCGATGGCCATGCGGTCGGCTCCTATGGGCTGGGCGCGATGCGCGCGATGCCCGGCCTTGGCGCGGCGCTGGTCGCCGCATTCCTCTCGCGCCGCCCGGTCGAGCGCGACGTGGGCGCCAAGATGCTGATCGCCGTAGGCCTGTTCGGGGCGGCGACGGTGGGCTTTGGCCTTTCGCGCACGTTTGCACTCTCGCTGCTGATGCTCGTGCTGATCGGCGCGGCCGACATGATCTCGGTGTTCATCCGCTCGACGCTGATCCAGTTGCACACGCCTGACGCCGTGCGCGGGCGGGTCTCGGCCATCTCGGGGCTGGCGATCTCGTGCTCGAACGAGCTGGGCGACATGCAATCGGGCGTGGCGGCAGCACTGCTGGGCGCGACGGGGGCGGTTGTCGTGGGCGGGATCGGTGCGATAGTCGTTACCCTGGCCTGGGCCGTCGGCTTCCCCGAACTGCGCCGGGCCCGCACATTTGCAGCCAAATACACTTCCTGACCGCTCACCATCCAAGGAGCACACGCGACATGAAAGCGGATTCCATTCTCGCCACGATCGGCAACACACCGCATGTTCGCCTGTCCCGCCTGTTTCCCGACCACGAGGTATGGGTGAAGAGCGAGCGCACCAATCCGGGTGGCTCGATCAAGGACAGGATCGCTTTGGCCATGATCGAGGCCGCCGAGGCCGACGGCAGCCTGTCGCCGGGCGGCACCATCGTCGAGCCGACTTCGGGCAACACCGGCATCGGGCTGGCCATGGTGGCCGCCGTCAAGGGCTACAGGCTCGTGCTGGTCATGCCCGAATCGATGTCGATCGAGCGCCGCCGCCTGATGCTGGCCTATGGCGCCAGCTTCGACCTCACCCCGCGCGAAAAGGGCATGAAGGGCGCCATCGAGCGCGCCCGCGAACTCGTCGCCTCAACGCCCGGCGCATGGATGCCCCAGCAGTTCGACAATCCCGCCAACGTGGCAGCGCACGTGCGCACCACTGCGCAGGAAATCCTGGCTGACTTCGCCGACAGTCCGATCGACGTGCTGATCTCGGGCGTGGGCACCGGCGGCCACCTGACCGGCTGCGCCGAAGCACTCAAGCCGCACTGGGCGGGCCTCAAGGCCTATGCGGTCGAACCCACGCTCTCGCCGGTGATTTCGGGCGGGCAGCCTGCGCCCCACCCGATCCAGGGCATCGGCGCCGGGTTCATTCCGGGCAACCTCCACACCCGGTCGATCGACGGGGTGATCCAGGTCGATGCCGCCGACGCCAAGGACTGGGCCCGCCGCGCGGCGCGTTCCGAAGGCCTGCTGGTGGGGATTTCCTCGGGCGCGACGCTGGCCGCCATCGCCAGCAAGCTGCCCGAACTGCCCGCCGGATCGCGCGTGCTGGGCTTCAACTACGACACCGGCGAGCGTTACCTCTCGGTGCCCGATTTCCTCCCGGAGTAAATGACGTGACGTTTGAAACCATCGACTATGCCCATGGCGATGTCGCGCTCAAGGGGCGGCTCGTCCGCCCTGAGGGCACCCCGCGCGGCGCGATCCTGATCCTGCCGACGATCGCCAACATCAACGCCAACATAGAACGGCGCGCAACGATGCTGGCCGATCTGGGGTTCGTGGCCATGGTCGCCGATTTCTACGGCGCGCCGGTCGAAAGCTTCGAGGCCTCGTTCCCGATGGGCAATGCCCTGCGCGCCGATGTCGATCACTATCGCGCGCGCCTTGTCGCCGGGCTCGACGCGCTGGCCAGCGCCGCACCGGGGCTCACGCTCTCGGCCATCGGCTATTGCATGGGCGGGCAGGCCGCGCTCGAACTGGCGCGTCTGGGCGCGCCCATCGTGCTGGCGGCCAGCTTCCACGGCATTCTGGCCACCGACCGCCCGGCCACGGCGCAAACCCCGGTCAAGGCACGCCTGTTCATCAGCCACGGCGATGCGGACCCGCTGGTCCCGCGCGAGCAGGTGCTCGATTTCTGGAAGGAAATGGATGCCGCGGGCGGCAACTGGCATTTCCACTCCTATGCCGGGGTCAAGCACGGCTTCACCGACCCTGAAAGCGACGCGCGCGGCAAGGATTTCCTCGGCTACAGCACGAGCGCCGACCGCCAGTCGTGGCAGGCCCTCGCCGCGCTGCTCGACGAAATCTACGCCTGATCCGACCCGGTGAAGGGGCCCCCGGCCTGATCCGCCGGGGCTCCTTCCCCCTCCCCGCCAGCTTGCCCGAGGCCCGCTTCACGCGCGCGGAGCATGGCGATGAAGCTTTCCAGTTCGGTGATCGTGGCGGCAATGTCGTGCTGCTGGCGGTGGAGCACCGCGATCCTCTCCTGACACTTGGCGATGGTGACCCGGCGCTGCTGCGCGCGCCCGTCGCCCAGATCATAGAGGTCGATCATCTCGCGGATGTCGGCCAGGCTGAACCCGACATTCTTGGCCCGCATGATCCAGGCCAGCCGCGCACGGTCGCGGCGCGAATAGATTCGCGCCGTGCCCTGCCGGGTCGGGGCGATCAGGCCCTCGTCCTCGTAGAAGCGCAAGGCGCGCGCCGTGACCCCGAATTCGGCGGACAGGTCAGTGATCGTGAACTGTTCACGCTCCAGAGCGTCCGGGCGATCAAGATGGCCAGCCAGATAGCCGGATTCTGGGCTATCCGGTTTTGGGCTATCCGATTCCGGGCCATCCGGGCCGGGTGAAGGGGGCGCTTGCTCCATCCCCCCTCGATAACCCGCAGCTTACGTAAACGTCAAATACCGAACGCGGATCAGCCGTCACACCGTTCGAGCGTGCCGTCCGGGGTGATCCGGCGGTAGAAGCAGCTGGTCGCCATCGTGTGGCAGGCAGGCCCGGCAGGCTCGACCCGCAGTTCGAGCGCGTCCTGATCGCAATCCACGCGGATTTCCAGCACCTTGAGCACATGGCCCGAAGTCTCGCCCTTCATCCACTGCTTCTTGCGCGAGCGCGACCAGAAGTGGGCAAGGCCGGTCTCGCGCGTGCGGGTGATCGCTTCGGCATCCATGTGGGCCAGCATGAGCAGCCTGCCGGTGCGATGATCGATCGCCACGGCGGTCACCAGTCCCTGGGAATCGAAACGCGGCATGAAGGCGGTGCCTTGTTCGCGCTGCGTGGTTTCATCGGCGGACGAGGCGCTGGATGGCGACACGATGTGAGGACTCCCTTGCTCTGACTTGTTCTGACTGGTTCTGACTGGGGCCCGGACCGGTCAAATGTTGCACGATAACCACAACAGAGGCGCAAAATCGGGGCTTTTCGCCGGTCCCCCTTCCTTCTCCCGATGCAATCGTCAAGAAAGAAACTGCGGTTTGAGGGAACCGCGCACTGAACCGCCGCAAGGCGACGCGCAAGCGCCAAAGTTCAGGGAGACGCGAGGGAACGGGTGGATGGTCGATCTTCCAACCAAGGAAGGCGGCGCTACCTGAAGAGTTCGGGTGGCGGGGTTACGGTCAGGGCCGAGAGGGAAACCCCGTCAGTCACGAATTCTGTCACAATTGACGACCTGTAAAAGGGGGGCGCCAGCAAGTGGGAAGGCTGGCACAATCGTCTTCGTATTCTCAAGGTTTCATGAACGAGTTCGTCACGACGACGCCCGGTTCCGCAAGGTTCCGGGCGTTTCGCCATCCGCGCGCCATGTTGCCGCCTCCTCAAGAACGCGGGCGAAGCACACGATCCGCACGGTCCTGACCCCCGCCGCGCGCAAGGCCCGCACGCAGGCATCGCTGGTGGCCCCGCTGGTCAGCACATCGTCGACCAGCAGGACTTGCGCCCCCTTCAGAAGGCCCGTGCGCGCGGGATTGGCGCGGATCGCGCCTGCCAGCACGGCGGCCCGTTCCTTTGCCCCCAGCGGCCCGAGCGAGGGCGTGCGGCGCGGACGGACCAGCGCATCGACCACCAGCCGCGCGCCGGTCGCCCGCGCGATGGGCGCGGCCAGCAGGGCCGACTGGTTGTAGCCGCGCGCCCACAGGCGCCAGCGGTTGAGCGGCACGGGCACCACCAGCCATTCCCCGTCCCCCTTTCCATCCCCCACCTGCCCATTCCCCACCTGCAATGCGCCGGCCTGCAAACGGGCGATCATCAACCGCGCCATCAGGCCCGCAAGGCCGACCTTGCCCCCGTGCTTGAAGGCCAGCACCAGCTTGCGCGTGGCATCGCCATAGGCCGTAGCCGCCGCCACGCCATCGTGGAGCGGCCGGGCGGACAGGCAGGGCGCGCACACCCCGCCTTGCATCGTCGCCTCATCTTCCGCCCCCCGGACATGCCCCGCCCGGACAACGGCCATCGTATCGGGCAGCGGACGCTGGCACAGGCGGCAGGCCGGTTCGCCCGGCATGGCGAGCATGCCCCAGCAGGCCGCGCACAACCCGCCCTGCGCCGCCAGCGTCTCGCCACAGAGCGGGCAACGCGGCGGGAACAGCAAATCGATGATCGGGGTGAGGATCGACAGGCGCCGCATCGTCCCCGGTCATCCCCCAGCCCGGCGGCCATTACAAGATGCAACGACGCCACGCTTTCCAATACCCCATCTTTCGTCATTCCCACGCAGGCAGGAATCCGGATTCTGTGCCCCGTTTACATGCGCACCCCTCGCAACCGGATCCCCGCCTGCGCGGGGATGACGAATGGCATTCAGAAAGATTGGCAGGAAGATTGGGCGCTCAAGAAGACTTGGCAAGCGCGCGCCAAGGGCGCAGTCAGGCGCCATGGCGACTCTCCCCCCTTCCTCTGCCCCTCTTCCCTCCTCCCCCGCTCCCACGGCAGCCCCGCCCACCATCTTCGCCCCCGCCCGGCGCCTCGCCCAGCGCGCGCGGATGCGCCGTCTGGCCCAGAGGCCCGATGCCGCCACGTTCATGGCCCAGGACATGGTCGAGGACATGCTCGACCGCCTGTCCTTCCTGCGCCACGAACCGGCCCGCGCGCTGGTGATCGGCGATACCACCGGCGCGCTGGGCAGCGCGCTGGCCGCGCAAGGGGTCGAGGTCACGCGGGCCGATCCGGCCCCGCTGGCCGGCGAAGTGCCCATCGACGAGGAAGCGCCGCTGCCCTTTGCGGAAGGCTTCGACTTCATCGCCAGCCTTGGCACGCTCGACACGGTGAACGACCTGCCCGGCGCGCTCGTCCACTTGCGCCGCGCGCTGCGCCCCGATGGCCTTGCGATGATGAGCCTGTGTGCGGCCGGAAGCCTGCCCGCCTTGCGCGCGATCATGCTCGAAGCCGATGGCGACCGGCCCTCGCCCCGCCTCCATCCGCAAGTCGACGTGCGCGCGGGTGGCCAGTTGCTCCAGCGCGCGGGCTTTGCCGATCCGGTGGTCGACAGTCGCAGCCTGGCCGTGCGCTACCGCTCGCTCGACCGCCTCGTCGAAGACTTGCGCGCGCAGGGCCTGACCAATTGCCTCGCCCGCCCCGGTGCGCCGCTGGGCAAGGCGGCGCTGGCCCGCGCCCAGGCCGCTTTTGCGCAAGCATCCGAACAGGATCGCCTTGAGGACGGGAATGGCCGGGTTACCGAACAGTTCGAGATCCTCACGCTCAGCGGCTGGGCAAGACCGCTTCGCGCGCCGAAATTCTGACCAGAAAGGCCCCTTTGTCATGCCACGCCATCGCGAATCCCACCTCGTCACCCGCATCGGCTGGCTGCGCGCCGCCGTGCTGGGCGCCAACGACGGGATCGTCTCGACCTCGTGCCTGATTCTGGGCGTGGCCGCCTCGGGCGCGGAACGGCCCGCGCTGCTGGTGGCCGGGGTGGCCGCGCTGGTGGCCGGGGCGATGTCGATGGCGGCGGGGGAATATGTCTCGGTCAGCTCGCAGGCCGATACCGAGAAGGCCGACCTTGCCCGCGAGCGCGCCGAACTGGCCAGCACGCCCGAGGCCGAGCTGGAGGAACTCACGCAAATCTACGTCGCGCGCGGGGTCGACCGGGAAACCGCCCGCACGGTGGCCACCCAGATGATGGCCCACGACGCGCTGGGCGCCCATGCCCGCGACGAATTGCACATCACCGAGATGACCACCGCGCGCCCGGTCGTCGCCGCGCTGACCTCGGCGGCGATGTTCACCGCCGGGGCCGCCCTGCCCTTGCTGCTGGCCGCGCTGCTGCCGCTGCATCTGGTGGCAATGGGCGAGGCGCTCGGCTCGATCGTGTTTCTGGGCGCACTGGGCGCCGCCGGGGCGATCACCGGCGGCTCGGCGCCGCTGCGCCCGGTGCTGCGCGTGGTGTTCTGGGGCGCGCTGGCCATGGCGATCACGGCGGGCATCGGGCGGCTCGTGGGGGCGCAAGTCTGACCGACCGTTGCTTGCGGCCCGCGCGATTGCATGGTTGACCTCGCGCGCCACCGACCTATGGAACCTTAGATACGGCCCGCCCAGCAGCGGGCCGTGCTGCACCATGGCCCCGGTTCATCTCGGCGCTCGCTACCACGCCGACCAGCTTCAACGCTGACCACACTTCAAAACCGGCCAACAAGGGCAATTCACCAGATGATCGACGAACTCGTGGGCGTGGCCCATGTGCCCGATGGCGTGGAAATCCGACTCGTCCGTCATGGCGAGGAATTCACCATCCTGCTCGAAAATACCGAGCTGATGAGCACGCGGGCCAATGCCTCGGAAGAGGCGCTCGCCACGCTTACCTGCGAGCAGCTGGCCGGGCGGCCTGCCCCGCAAGTGCTGATCGGTGGCTATGGCATGGGCTATACCCTGCGCGCCGCGCTGCTGGCGCTGCCCGCCGATGCCGGGGTGATCGTGGCCGAGATCGTGCCCGAGATCATCGCCTGGGCACGCGGACCGATGCACGCGCTGACCGGCGACTGCCTCGACGATCCGCGCATGATGATCCTGGACGAGGACGTCGCCATGCTGATCGGCGCCGCGCGCGAGGGCTATGACGCGATCCTGCTCGATGTCGACAATGGCCCCGAGGGCCTGACCCGGCGCGACAACAACGGGCTCTATTCGCCCGCCGGACTCGCGCGGGCCTGGAACGCGCTGCGTCCGGGAGGGATTCTGGCGATCTGGTCGGCCTTTGCGGCCCCGGCCTTCACCGCCCGGCTCGAACAGGCCGGTTTCAGCGTGACGCGCACCGTCGTGCGCTCGCGCGGGAACGGACAGGGAGACCGCCACATGATCTGGCTGGCACGGCGCCCGTCCGCCGCCTGAAGGCAAGGACCGGGGGCGGCCTTCCCTTGACCCGCCCCCCGTGTTCCGGGCACAAACCCGCCATGCTGATCCGCAATGCAGGGCCCGCCGATACGCCAGCCATTCTGGCGATCTACAACCACGCCGTGAAGCACACCACGGCAGTCTGGAATGCCACCCCCGCGACCCTGGCCGACCGCGAGGCATGGCTGGCCGACAAGGCCCGGCGCGGCTTTCCCGTACTGGTGGCCGAAAAGGATGGCGCCGTGCGCGGCTATGCCACCTATGGCGAATTTCGCGCGTTCAGCGGCTATGCAAAGACCGCCGAGCATTCGGTCTATGTCGATCCGGCCAGCCACCGGCAGGGCATCGGCAAGGCCCTGCTCGAAGCGCTCGTCGCCCATGCCGGACGGGCCGGGCTCCATGTTCTGGTGGCCGGGATCGATGCCTCGAACACGGGCTCGATCGCGCTGCATGAAGCGCTCGGGTTCGTGGTGGCCGGGCGCCTGAACGAAGTGGGTCGCAAGTTCGACCGCTGGCTCGACCTGCTGTTCCTGCAAAAGATCCTCGAACCGCCGCTCTCCTGAAACGACGGGCCTGGCCTCGCGCCGGGGCAGCCATCCCCGCCACCAGGCCAGCGCCTCCTCCCCCCTGAAAATCACCCGCAAACCGCGTGTTCCGGCGCGAAAATATCACGCGTCCAAATACTTGGAAAAGCGATCCGAAGTCGCGCCGGGTAATAAGGATCGGTTATGTAGTCCATCAGAAAGCGTTACCCCCGTTGCCAAGATGGCGGCTATTGGACAGCGTGATATTCACGACGAAATGGCACGTTGAGGCATACTGCCCGGACAAGGCCCCGCAACCGGGACCGCCCCCGTGCAGGCTGCTTCGATCCATTGCTTGCAGATAGGCAGCGACATGACGCATTTTGATACGATCAACCCCGCCACGGGCGAGGTTCTGGCCAGCATCCGCATCGACGGGCCCGCCGATATCGACGCCGCCGTCGTCAAGGCCAAGGCTGCGCAGAAGATCTGGGGCGCGATGACCGGCACCGAGCGCGGGCGCATCCTGCGCCGGGCGGTCGACCTGCTGCGCGAACGCAACGACGAACTGGCCCTGCTCGAAGCGCGCGACACCGGCAAGCCGATCCAGGAAACCAGCGCCGTCGACATCCTCTCGGGCGCGGACTGCATCGAGTATTACGCCGGGATCGCCGCCACGATCGCGGGCGAGCATGTCGATCTGGGCGCGGGCGCCTTTGGCTATACCCGCCGCGAGCCGCTGGGCGTGACCGCCGGGATCGGCGCGTGGAACTATCCGATCCAGATCGCCTGCTGGAAGTCGGCCCCGGCGCTGGCCTGCGGCAATGCGATGATCTTCAAGCCCGCCGAACTGACCCCGCTGACCGCCATCGAGCTGGAAAAGATCTATATCGAGGCCGGCGTTCCCGAGGGCGTGTTCCAGGTCGTGCAGGGCTTTGGCGACACTGGCCGCCTGCTCACGCTGCATCCGGGCATCGCCAAGGTCTCGCTGACCGGCGAAGTGGGCACGGGCCGCAAGGTCATGGCCGACGCTGCCGCCACGCTCAAGCAGGTGACCCTCGAACTGGGCGGCAAGAGCCCGCTGATCGTGTTCGAGGATGCCGATCTCGACAATGCCGTCTCGGGCGCGCTGCTCGCCAATTTCTATTCGGCGGGCGAAGTCTGCTCGAACGGCACGCGCGTCTTTGTCCATGAAAGCGTGCGCGCGGCCTTCCTCGACAAGCTCAAGGCCCGCACCGAGGCGATGATCGTGGGCGATCCGCTCGATCCGGCGTCCCATGTGGGCGCGCTGATCTCGACAGGCCACATGGAAAAGGTGCTCGGCTACATCGAGAAGGGCAAGGCCGAAGGCGCCACCCTCGTCACCGGCGGATACCGCGTGCTGGCCAACGCATGCGACAAGGGCGCGTTCGTCGCCCCCACGATCTTTGCCGACTGCACCGACGACATGACCATCGTGCGCGAGGAAATCTTCGGCCCGGTGATGAGCGTGCTTTCGTTCACCGACGAGGCCGAAGTGCTCGAACGGGCCAATGCCACCGAATTCGGGCTGGCGGGCGCCGTCTTCACCCGCGACCTCACCCGCGCCCACCGCGTGATCGCGCTCCTCGAAGCGGGCACCTGCTGGATCAACACCTACAACATCACGCCGATCGAGCTGCCCTTCGGCGGATACAAGCAATCGGGCCTTGGCCGCGAGAACAGCCGCGCGGCCATCGAGCACTACACCCGGTTGAAGTCGGTCTATGTCGCGATGGAGCCAATCGATGCCCCGTACTGAGCCCCGCTACGACTATATCATCGTGGGCGCAGGCAGCGCCGGATGCGTGCTGGCCAACCGGCTGAGCGCGGATGGCACCAACAAGGTGCTGCTGCTCGAATCGGGCGGTTCCGACCGCTCGATCTTCATCCAGATGCCCGCCGCGCTCGCCTATCCGATGAACACCAAGCGGTGGAACTGGGGCTATCACAGCGAGCCCGAACCCCACCTCAACAACCGCCGCCTGCACTGCCCGCGCGGCAAGGGGCTGGGCGGTTCCTCGTCGATCAACGGCCTCGTCTATGTGCGCGGCAACCCGCTCGATTTCGAGCACTGGGAGGAAGCGGGCGCGCGCGGCTGGGGCTATGCGCAAGTCCTGCCCTATTTCAAGCGCGCCGAAACCCGCAAGGAAGGCGGCAATGCCTATCGCGGCGGCAGCGGCCCGCTCTCGACCACCTATGGCACGCTCGACAACCCGCTCCACCAGGCCTGGATGGATGCGGCGGTCGAAGCCGGCTACGAGCTGACCGAGGACTACAACGGGTTCCGTCAGGAAGGCTTTGGCCGGATGGACATGACCGTGCGCGATGGCGAACGCTGCTCGTCGGCCAAGGCCCATCTCTACGAGGCGATGAAGCGCCCCAACCTGACCGTGATCCAGCATGCGCTGGCCTCGCGCATCCTGTTCGAGGGCAAGCGCGCGGTGGGCATCGCCTATGAGCGTGGCGGCAAGACCCACGAAGTGCGTGCGGGCAAGGAAGTGATCCTTTCGGGCGGGCCGATCAATTCGGTCCAGCTGCTCAAGCTTTCGGGCATTGGCCCGGCAGAAGAGTTGCGCGCGCTGGGCCTGCCGGTCCTCGCCGACCGTCCGGGCGTGGGGGCCAACCTTCAGGACCATCTAGAATTCTATTTCCAGATGGCCTGTACCCAGCCGATCACCCTGTTCGGCCACGCCAATCTGGTGGGCAAGGCGAAGGTCGGCACCGAGTGGATGCTCCACCGCACCGGCCTTGGCGCATCGAACCACTTTGAATCGTGCGGCTTCATCCGCAGCCGCGCGGGGATCCAGTATCCCGACATCCAGTACCACTTCTTCCCGATGGCCATCGACTACGACGGCTCGTCGCTGGCGAGCGAACATGGCTTCCAGGCCCATGTCGGCTCGATGCGCTCCAAGAGCCGGGGCACCGTCACCTTGCGCAGCGCCGACCCGCGCGAGCATCCGGTCATCCGCTTCAACTACATGAGCCATCCCGACGACTGGACCGAGATGCGCGCCTGCGTGCGCCTGACGCGCGAGATTTTCCAGCAACCCGCCTTCGCCCCGTTCCGCGGGCGCGAGATGCAGCCGGGCGCCGATTGCGTGACCGACGAGCAGATCGACGAATTCTTGCGCGAACGGCTGGAAAGCGCGCTGCACCCTTCGTGCACCTGCAAGATGGGCGCCATCGACGACCCCATGGCGGTCGTCGATCCCGAACTGAAGGTGATCGGGGTGGCGGGCCTGCGCGTGATCGACAGCTCGGTCATGCCGCGCATCACCACCGGCAACCTCAACGCGCCGAGCATCATGATCGGTGAAAAGGGCGCCGACCACGTCCTGGGCAAGGGTATGCTGCCCCCGGCCAACGAACCCTATTATGTGAACCCCAACTGGGAAACCAGCCAGCGATGATCGGCGAAGACATCACCCTGGCCGAAGCCAGACCGGGCGACGTGCTCCATCCGCCTCATGGCGAACCGGGCACGGGCGAACTCCATCGCTCGCTCGACTGGAAGGGCGCGTTCTGGGCCTCCTCGGGGGTTCCGGCGGGCGTCCTGCTGACGATGGGGGGCATTGCCGCCACCATCGGCCAGCCAAGCTGGGTGGTGTGGATCGCCTCGATCCTGATGGGGTTCGTCCAGAGCTTCGTCTATGCCGAGATCGCCGGTCTCTACCCGCACAAGTCGGGCGGGGCCTCGGTCTACGGGGCGGCGGCCTGGCTGCCCTACAGCAAGTTCGTGGCCCCGGTCTCGGTCTGGGCCAACTGGCTGGCCTGGTCGCCGGTGCTGGCGCTCGCGACCAGCCTTGGCGCGGGCTATGTCATGGCCGTGCTGTTCGGGCCCGATGCGGCCATCGTCCACTGGCAGATCACGCTGGTCGATCTGGGCATGATCCGCGAAGGGCTGACCTTGCGCATCAACGCGGTCTCGCTGATCGCCACGGTGTTCCTGCTGATCACTTTCGTGCTCCAGCACAACGGCGCCGCGCGCGCGGCCTATGTCCAGAAGATCCTGGGCGTGGCCTGCCTCGCGCCGCTGATCCTCGTGGGGCTGGTCCCGCTGATCACTGGCGACCTGCCCGCCGACCGGCTGTTCCCGCTGCTCCCCCTGCTGCGCGATGCCACTGGCGCACCCCATTTCGGAACCTGGGATGTCTATGGGCTGACGCTTCTGGCGGGCGCCATGTTCGGCGCGGGCTGGTCGACCTACGGCTTTGAAACAGCCGTGTGCTACACCCGCGAATTCGGCAATCCGGCGCGCGATACGCCGCGCGCGATTCTGGCCTCGGGCGTCTTGTGCATCCTGATCTTCACGCTCGTGCCCCTCGCCTTCCAGGCCTCGCTCGGGCTCGACAACATGCTTTCGCCGGGCATCTACGACGGCTCGGGCGTGGCGCAGGCGCTCGCCTCGATCCTCGTGAAGGCGATGGGCGCGGCGGCCAGCAGCCCGACGGCCATGCTGGTGACCCGCGTGTTCATCGCGATGCTGATCCTCTCGCTGCTGCTGATCGTGATGACCTCGATGATGGGCTCGTCGCGCACGCTCTACCAGGCCTCGGTCGATGGCTGGCTGCCCAAGTACCTCTCGCGCGTCAACGACCATGGCGCGCCCACGGCGGCGATGTGGACCGACCTCGGGTTCAACCTCGTCCTGCTGCTCGCCTCGGACTACTTCGCGGTGCTGATGATCAGCAACGTGTGCTACCTCGCGTTCAACTTCCTCAACCTGCAATCGGGCTGGATCCACCGGATCGACCGCCCGGAGCGCGAGCGTCCGTTCCGCGCGCCGACCTGGCTTCTGGCGCTGGGCTGCGGCTTCGGCTTCGTCAACATGGTCTTCATGGGCGCGGGCGCCGAAGTGTGGGGCATGGGCACCTTGCGCAACGGGCTGGTCGCGCTGTTGTTCATCGTGCCGGTCTTTGCCTATCGCCACTATGTCCAGGACAAGGGCATGTTCCCGCACGCGCTGGTCGAGGACTATGCCCGCGACGAACAGGGCCGCATGGTCCGCAAGGCCGGCATCCTGCCCTGGCTGGCGCTGGCGGCCTGCGCGGCGGTGATTGTCACCGCGCACATGCTGTCCAGACTGCACTGAAAAACAACCCCCGAGGAACAACCACCGAGGAACAACCAGCGGGCCCCCTTCACGGGTGCCCGATGGCCCCTTCTTCATCCTCCCGCGCATTCTCGCGGATCACGATATCCCAGACCGCGAGGAACAGCGCGGCGATCATCGGGCCGACGACAAAGCCGTTGAAGCCCATCAGTTCGAACCCGCCGAGCGTGGCGATCAACACGACATAATCGGGCATCTGCGCATCGCGCCCGACCAGCACGGGCCGCACGATATTGTCGACGCTGCTGATGATGAAGAACCCGCACAGGAACAGCGCCACCCCCTGCCAGATCGCCCCGGAGGCCAGCAGGACCAGCGTGACCGGCACCCATACGATGCCCGTGCCGATCGCCGGGAACAGCGAAAACACCCCCATCGCCACCCCCCAGAGCAGCGCGCCGGGAAGCCCCAGCAGCCAGAACGTGAGCCCGCCGACCAGCCCCTGAAGCACGGCCACCACCAGACTGCCCTTGATCGTCGCGCGCACGACCGTGACGAAGCGCGAGAGCAGCAGCGCGCGCAGATCGGGCGGCAGGGGAATGGCCCGTTCGACGCGCGCGGCCAGCGTCCGCCCGTCGCGCAGCAGGAAGAAGGTGAGATAGAGCATCACCCCGAGCGCCAGAAAGAAACCGAGCGCCCCCTGCCCGATGCTCAGCACCCGGCCCGCCATGGTCTGGAAACTGCTGGTCATCAGCCGGTCGAAGCGGGCATGCAGGCCGTCGACATCACCCAGCCCGGCCTGAACCAGCCTGTCGCGTGCCCAGCCGGGCAGGATCGCCTGAACCCGGTCGAACAGCGTGCCCAGATCGATCCCGCCCCGCTCGATCCGCGCATAGACGGCGCGCGCCTCGTCGAGCAGGGCCAGCCCCAGCAGGATCGCGGGCACGACCACCACGACCACGATCACCACAAGCCCCGCCAGCGCCGCCCGGTTGCGCCGCCCCGGCATCGCGGCCAGCAGCCGGGCATGAAACGGCGCGAACAGCACCGCGGCCACCACCGCCCACAGGATCGCCCCGGAAAAAGGCATGACCAGCCAGGCAAAGGCCAGGCTCGTCGCCACCACCAGCGCCACGAAGAACCCCCGCGCCGACATCCTCGTCTCCTCCATCGAATCGCGCCATTGTCGCGCGGATGCCTGACACGGCAAGTCTTGCGCCGGACAAGCCGATTCGAAATCACCGCCCGAATGCACCGTCACACCGCGTCCGCGCAGCGCATCCGGGTGCAGCATCGACCGGCCCGATACATGCAGACAACCCTGTCAGACAGCATGCGCCCTCCCGGTCTCCCGCTTTCCCGGATGGCCCAGGCCCCGCCTGTGAAACCCGGGCACCGGTTTGTCGATCACGCGGAAACCTTTTATTACAAAGTCATGCCGGTCTTTCATGGCGCTCATCTATCGGCACGGAAAGGCAAAAGTCGCTGGCTCGAAAAAGTCGCCAAATTGGTCCCCCATTTCTGAAAGACGGCAACTTGTCGAATTATGCACAGCGCGTGTATCAGGCTCTGGCGCATCCTTGCCGGCATTGCGTTTGTCGAACCCCGGTTCCCGAACCTGGCTTCTCCAGGCTCACCGTCATCACGGTTTGTGCTTACGACGCATTAACCCATTTCGTTCATGACCAAGACATGCCGACGCCGCATTCCAGCACCGATCAAGCTCCATCGATGGTACGCGCGTTGCTGCTGGCATTTGCCGGCTATGCACTGCTGGCAGCAACCACCATCACAATGACCAGCGACGGGCGCGACCATGCGACCGTGTGGCCCGCCGACGCGGTGGTGCTGGCCTTGCTCCTGCTGATGCCCAGGCGCCACTGGCCCATGCTGCTGGCGGCAGGCTGGCTGGGCAACCTGCTGGGCAATGCCCTGACCCGCGACTGGTCGTTCGGGATCGTGCTCTATGGCGCGATCAACATGGGACAGACCTTTCTGGCCGCCACCCTGATCGACCGCCATGACGCGAGCCGGGGCCTGCTCAGCGACGGTCGCGCGACCTTGCGGTTCCTGCTCATGGCCGGCCTGCTGGCGCCAGCCATGGGCGCGCTGCTTGGCTCGATGGTCTCGCTGGCCAGCTATGGCGAACCGTTCATCCCCTCGTTCCTGCGCTGGTACACCAGCAATGCGCTGGGGTTCCTGATCGGCGCGCCGTTCTTCAAGGCGGTGTTCGACGGCAGCTACTGGGCCTGCTTGCGCGAGAAATCGCCCTCCGGCCGCTTCGAGGGCTTCGCCCTGCTCGTCCTGCATGCATCCGTGCTGGCGGTGGTCTTTTGCCAGTCCACGCTGCCGATCCTGTTCCTGCCGATGAGTTCGCTGCTCCTGCTGGCCTTCCGCCTGGGCAAGCTGGGGGCCGTGGCCGGGGTGATCATGGTCGCTGCCGCAGGGGCCACGGCGGGCTACTTCGATGTCGGCCCGGTCGTCCTGATCCGGCACAGCCCGGCCATCCAGGCCGTCTTCTTCCAGGTCTATCTCGGCACGATCCTGTGCACGGCGCTGCCGGTGGCTGCCGTGGTTTCCTCGCTGGCCGAAGCGCACAACAGGCTGACCGAGCAGCGCCTCGTGCTGCAACAGATCCTCTCGCAGTCTCCCGACGGGGTGCTTACCTTCGACATGGCCGGCACCTGCCGCTGGGCCGACGGGCGGCTGAGCGAGCAACTCGGCCTCGATTCGGCCAGCCTGGTCGGCAAGTCGCTCGACGAACTGTCGGAAATGACCAGCGACCGGCTCGCCGATCTCATTGCCAGCGCACTGGAAACCGGCGACGAGGCCATCGGCGCCGACTTCGAGCCGGTCGGGCATCCGGGCACCATTCTCGAAGCCTCGGTCGGCGTGCTGGAGACCGATGGTGCCCGTTCGGGCGTGGTCGCGACCTTGCGCGACATCACCAAGCGCAAGCAGCGCGAAACCGCGATGGTCCGCATGGTCGAGACCGACGACCTGACCGGGGTGCTCAACCGCAAGGGCTTCCGCAGCCACCTGGCCCCCGCCATCGTCCGCCATGATGGCCCGCTCGTGCTCGCGCTGATCGATGTCGATCATTTCAAGATGGTCAACGACCAGTATGGGCATTCGGTGGGCGACGAAGTGCTCAAGGAAATCGCCGCCCGCCTGAGCGCCGGTTCGCGCAGCACCGATCTGGTCGGGCGGCTGGGCGGCGACGAATTTGCTATCCTGTTCCGCTGCGACCTGCCGACCGCACGCAAGGCCTGCGAACGCATCGCCGCGGCCATCCGCAACCAGCCGGTCTACCGCCACGGCAAGCTCGGGGTCCTGGCCTCGATCAGTTGCGGGCTGGCCGAATATCGCGAAGGGATGACCCGCGGCGAACTGTTCGATGCGGCGGACATGGCGCTCTACGATGTCAAGCGCACCGGACGCGACGGGGTCAGCACCGCATCCGACACACCCGTCCGGCTGGCCTGACCCCCTTCGCGGGCCAACCTGCCAGCTTCGCGCCAGCCTGCGCGGGCACCTTGGTCAGTTTCGCCCCCGCCTGCGCGGGCGAAGCGCATCGCGCATGGCAATGCTCGAATTGATCCGCGTCACCCCCGGCAGGCGCGAGAGCACCTCGCCATGGATCACCTCGTAGGCCGCCACGCTCTCGGTGCGCACGCGCAGCCAGTAGTCAACGTCGCCGGTCATCAGGAAGCATTCGCGGATTTCCGGGCATTGCCGCACCGCATTCTCGAAGCGCGAGAGATAGTCCTCGGTCTGCCGGTCGAGCGTGACCTGCACCACCACGTCGACCCCGCGCCCCTCCTCCACGTCCGAGCCGGTCACCACCGTATAGCCGCGAATGATCCCGCGCTCTTCCAGCATGCGAATGCGGCGCAGGCAGGCCGAGGGCGAAAGCGCCACCGCCTGGGCCACCTCGGAATTGGGCTTGCGCCCGTCGGCGCGCAGAATCCGCAGGATGGCGCTGTCGGTATCGTCCATCAACGAAGACATATCGTGTCAAATCCCCCGTTCAATCATGCGTACAGTGGCATAAATTGATCGATCATGCCAATATGAGGCAGCCTATTTGACAGGACATGCGATACCATTGATCACAGATCGCGGCCCTTTCCTGCCTGGCCGCGTTGCAGACGAGGGGCACGATGGCAGCCGGAGCAAGATTGACGATCGACCTGGCGGCGCTGGCCGCCAATTACCGGACCCTGTGCGCGCAAGTCGCCCCGGCGCGCGTGGGCGGGGTGGTCAAGGCCGATGGCTATGGCCTTGGCGCGGCCCTCGTCGCGCGAACCCTGATCGCGGCGGGGTGCGAACACCTGTTCGTCGCGCTTCAGGGCGAGGCCGAGGCCCTGATCCCTCATGTGGGCCCGGTTCCGGTCTATATCCTCAACGGCCTGCTGCCCGGCGGCGAGGAAGCCTGCGCACAAGCCGGCGCAATCCCCGTGCTCAACTCGCTCGATCAGGCCCGCCGATGGGGCGCGGAGGCCGAACGGCTGGGCCGCCGCCTGCCCGCCGTGCTCCAGGTCGATACCGGCATGTCGCGCATGGGCCTTCCCCCCGAGGAGATCGACGCCCTGCTCGCCCGGCCCGAACTGCTCGCCCGGTTCGACATGCGCTGGCTGATCAGCCATCTGGCCTGTGGCGATGACCCTGCCGACCCGGCCAATGGCGCACAGGAAGCCCGCTTCCGCGCGATCGCCGCCCGCTTCCCCGATGTTCCCCTTGCCCTCGACAACAGCGGCGGCGCGTTCCAGTCGCGCGGCCATTTCAACCTCGTGCGGGCGGGCATCGCGCTCTATGGGGGCACCCCGAGCACCGGCCCCAACCCGATGCGCGCGGTCGTGGCGCTCGAAGCGCGGATCGCGCAACTGCGCACGATCCCGGCGGGCACGGGCGTGGGCTATGGCCTAACCTTCCAGACCACCCGCGAGACGCGCATCGCCACGATCCCGGTCGGCTATGCCGATGGCTGGCCCCGGTGCCTGGGCAATCGCGGATCGGCCTTCATCGCGGGCACGCGGGTGCCTGTCGTGGGCCGGGTCTCGATGGACAGCATCACCCTCGACGTGACCGACATCGCGCCCGAACACCTCTATCCCGGCGCCCCGGTCGAACTGATCGGCCCGCACCAGACGATCGATGCGGTCGCCGCCGATGCGGGCACGATCTCCTATGAAATCCTCACCCAACTGAGCCGCCGGTACGAGCGCGTGGTCCTGCCCGCCCCTGGCCTCACCTCTCCCCCCACCCCCGAACAGCGGAGCATTCCCGCATGAGAATCGCGATTTGCGGCAGCGGCGTCATCGGCGTCACCTCGGCCTGGTATCTGGCGCAGGCCGGACACGAAGTCGTCGTGATCGACCGTCAGGACGGCCCCGCGCTGGAAACCAGCTTTGCCAATGCGGGCGAGATCTCGCCCGGCTATGCCTCGCCCTGGGCGGCGCCGGGCATTCCTCTCAAGGCGCTGCGCTGGCTGATGATGGATCACGCCCCGCTGATCCTGCGCCCCAAGCCCGACATGGCGATGCTGCGCTGGCTGGTGGCGATGCTGGGCAACTGCACGCAAAGCGCCTATGCGATCAACAAGAGTCGCATGGTCCGCCTCGCCGAATTCAGCCGCGACTGCCTGGCCGCGCTGCGCGAGGAAACCGGCATTTCCTATGATGAGCGCATGCAGGGCACGCTGCAACTCTTCCGCGAGCAGAAGCAGCTCGACGGGATCGGCAAGGACATCGCCGTGCTCAAGGCCGATGGCGTGCCCTTCGAGGTGCTCGACCGCGCGGGCTGCATTGCGACCGAACCGGGCCTTGCCCGCTCGTCCGCGCCCATCGCCGGGGGCCTGCTGCTGCCCAACGACGAGACAGGCGACTGCTTCAAGTTCACCAATGCGCTGGCCGACATGGCCAGGGCCAAAGGCGTGACCTTCCTCAACAACACGACGATCACCGCCATGGTCGAGGACGCAGGCCGGATCGTGCGCGTCGAAACCAGCAAGGGCCCGGTCGTTGCCGATGCCTATCTGGTGGCCATGGGCAGCTATTCGCCCCACCTGATGGCGCCGCTCGGGCTTCACCTGCCGATCTATCCGGTCAAGGGCTATTCGCTGACCGTGCCCATCGTCGAGGAAGCCCATGCCCCGGTCTCGACCCTGCTCGACGAGAGCTACAAGGTGGCGATCACCCGGCTGGGGAACCGCATCCGCGTGGGCGGCATGGCCGAAATCTCGGGCTTCAACACCGATCTTCCCGCAGCCCGGCGCGCCACGCTCGAAATGTCGGCCAGTTCGCTGTTCCCCGGCGCGGGCGCGATGAAAGAGGCCACGTTCTGGTCGGGCCTGCGCCCGATGACGCCCGACAGCACCCCGATCATCGGCCCCACCCGCCTGCCCAACCTGTTCCTCAACACCGGGCACGGCACGCTGGGCTGGACGATGGCCTGCGGCTCGGCCCATGTGATCGCCGACATCATCGGCGGCAAGCGCCCGGCCATCGAAGCGGCCGACCTCGCGCTCAGCCGCTATTGACGCCAGACCGGAAAAAGAGGGGGCAGGCTGCGGACGATCCCGCAGGCCTGCCCCCCTTTTTTTGCCATCAGAACGCGTACTTGACCGAAACCAGCGCCTGACGCGGCGGAATATAGGTGCTGAACACCTGATGCGTACCGTAAGGATCGGTGAAGCGCGAGGAAATGCCGTCGACGTTGAACAGGTTGGTAACCGTCGCCGAGACCGAGAACCCGGTGCCCACGAAATCGTAGTTGGCGAAGAGGTTGACCTGCGAATAGTGCGGCGTCTTGTCATACCAGGCCGACTGGAAGACGTTGGACTGGAAGCCGCCACGGTAAAGGTACTGTGCGCGCAGCATCAACTTGCCGGGCCCCGCCTGCCCCGTCCACGAGATCGCCCCGCTGCCCTGCACCGTGGGCATGTTGGGCACGGCATTGCCCTTGACGTTCTGGTAGGCCGCCGCACGCGACAGATAGGCCGCATAGTAGTTGCCATAAAAGCCGCCGGTCCCGGCAAAGCCTGCCGCCGCCTGCGCCGCGGTTGCGGTGATCGGGTTGAGCGCCTGGAAATCGTCGGTGAACGAACCGTGCTGGAGCGAAAGGTTGCCGTCCAGACGGAGATGCTCGGTCGCGCGCCAGTCGGCCTCGAACTCCCCGCCATAGATATGCGCCATCGGCACGTTGCCGATCCCGTAGGAATAGAGGATCGGGTCGTCGTTGATGAACTGCATGTTCTTGTAGAGATAATAGAAAGCCGCCGCATTGAATTGCAGGCGATTGCCGAAGAAGCGGTTCTTCGACCCGATCTCGAAGCTGTCGACGGTTTCCTTGTTGAAATTGCCCTGCACGCCATAGGGGTTGCCCATCGAGATGAACGACCCGAACCGACCGGCATTGGTATTGACCCCGCCCGGCTTGTAGCCACGGGTATAGCTCACATAGACCATGTTGACGGGCGTGATGTCGTAGTTGACCGCCGCCTTCCAGGTCAGCGCATCACTGATATTGGCAGGGCCGGACGAACTGGGCTGGAGATAGACCCCCGAGGTCTGCGAGCTTCGTCCACCCGAAATGCTGTCGCTCTCGCCCACGTACTTGTCGCGGTTGTAGCGCAGGCCCGCCGTGATCGAGAGGCGGTCGGTCAGCTTGTAGGTGCCCTGCCCGTAGAACGCGAAGGAATCGCGCGTGATCGACGAAAGCTCGGCATATTGCAGCGCCGAGATCAGCGGATCGTCATAGGCCGTGTGCATCGCCAGCGGCGCATTGAGCCCGTCGCCGGTGGCCGCGCTATATTCGTTGATATAGCTGCTGTTGCGGCTGTGGAGATAGACGCCCCCGATGATCCCCTTGAAGCGCCCGCCCTTGTCGTAGGCCAGGTTGACTTCCTGCGTCCACGACTTGGCTTGCTGCTGCCAGAGGGCGATATGGTCATAGGCCGCCCCGCCGGTGTTTGCGCCCTGATATTGCAGGAACAGCGCCTGGTTGAGGCCATCGCCATCCCAGCCCTGCCGCGACAGCAGTTTCTGGTAGCTGGTGATCGAGGTCGCCACCAACCCGTCGAAATCGAGCTTGGCGACACCATAATAGAGCTGCGTGCGCACATAGCTGGTGCCGGGGAAATCCTGGGTCACCTTGCGCGGATCGGGATTGGGATCGAGCACGTTCTTCTGCTCGGCCCCATTGGCATCGCCGCGATACTGGATCGTGCTGAGCAGCAGGCTGAACACCGTGCCCGGCGTCCACTTGATCGAGGCCTTGCCGCTGATGGTGTTGGCATCGCTCAGCGGATAGCCGGGCTGCCCGGCCACGTCGGTCGCCTTGGCATAGCCGTCGTGCTTCATGAACTGGATCGCGCCGCGCGCGGCCAGCGTGTCGGTGATCGGCACGTTGAGCGCGGCATTGGTCGTCACGTAGTTGTAGTTGCCATATCCGGCATCCACATAGCCCGAAAGCTTGTCGGTGGTCGGCTGGGTCGAGACGACATTGATCGTGCCCCCGGTCGAGCCTTGCCCATACATCGTGCCCTGCGGCCCGCGCAGCACCTCGATCTGGCTGACATCGGAAAAGGCGGCGTTCGCGGCAATCGAATTGAAGATGTAGACGCCGTCGATGTGATAGGACACGCCCGACTGGGTGGCCGGATTTTCCGGCGTTCCCAGACCGATGCCGCGGATCGCAATATTGCGCTCGCCCCCGTTGCCCGAGGCCACGACAAGGCCCGGCACGCTGCCGTTGAGGCCGCCGATCTCGGTGATGTTGTTCTGCCTGAGCAAGTCGGCGGTAACGGCGGTGACCGCCAGATTGGCCTTTTGCAGCGTGGTGTTGGTGCGCTCGGCCGAAACCACGATCTCGCCCAGTTGCCCGTTGTTCTGAGCGGCGTCCGTCGGCCCTCCCTGAACGCCCGGAACGGCGGCATCGCCCCCATTTTCGACAGCACTTTCGGCCGCATGGGCCTGACCGGCCATCACGGCGGCGATGGCCAGAAACGAGCTGGTGAAAGTCTTGCGGACTTGTTGCGATATCCTCACGGAGAGCCCCTTAGCTTTTTTGACGGCCGGTTGCGCGGCCTGTTTCGTTCGGTCCCTGGCCTTCCCCACCCCATCCCCCGGATCACGCCGGACCCGGCACGCCGCACCGGCTCCATCGGCCCCGCGGTCGCCTGACCCGACGGTGCCGCCGGTGTCTGCGTGGTAAAAGTGGGTTAACAGGGGCGCGCGGACAAGCCTCGATATTTGACGCACAGAGCCCTTTGTCCTGACACCCGGAGCCCGTGAAACCGGCTCCAGAATGCCCGGAACAGCGGCCTTTCCAGCGTCAAATCATGCCCTTGCCGGCGCAAAATGCCGATCCAGGGCCGATTCAGGCAGCGCCCACCTGCCGCAACCGCTCCACCGTCCGGGCATCCTGCTCGCCATGATAGGCGATGAGCCCGGTCAGGGCCTGCGCCTCGCGCACGAGGGCGCGATAGAGCAGGAACAGGATCGAGCGGCGCTGCTTCGCATGGGCGCCCATCTCCGCCCGCAAGGCCTCGCGGTCAGAGCCACGCAACAGGTCGACGAAATGCTGCACGCTCTGGCAGATGACCTCGATATCGGCCTGCGCCGCCTCGGGAAAGTCAGGGTCTTCGAGAACCGGGTACATGGTGTCCGCACCGTCCTGCGCGCCCGCCCCTTTGCGCACATCGAGCGTCATGCCCATGCCGTTGTAGTTGGCCATCTCCAGCAGCGACTGGTCGATCCACAGGCTGCTCAGCCCGTTGATCAGCGAGCCGACCGCCAGCGTGCCCTGCGACCGCGCAATCGCCCGATAGCGCAGCCGCGTGGCCAGCCGGTTGCCCAGAAAGTGGAACATGAAAGTATCGGGCGCGATCCCGGCATGGCGATAGAGCTGGTGGAGCGACCAGCCCGTCCCGCACAGATCGACCACCAGCGACCTGTCGCAGGCGATCGAGCGGAAATAGGCCAGATAGTCCTCGCTCGCGTTGAGGCGCGAGACCCGGCTCGTGTAGAAATAGTGCGAGCGGGCGCGGCAGGTGTCACCGGCCAGCGCCTCGTAGACATCCTTGAGGAACAGGCAGTCGCGGCTGGAAAACAGCACGTTGCGATAGCCCTTGGCGATGACTTCCCCGGCAATGTAATGCGAGATGATCACCAGCATGGGCAGGTTGTACTGGACCTGAAGCAGCCGGATGCGATCGCGCGAGGTCTGCCCGCCGGTCCCTGCGTCCCCCTGCGTGCCACACAAGGTCAGCCGGGCCTCGCGCACCAGCCGCGCCAACTGGACATAGCCATGGCCCATGAGCGCGCGTTCGGCCTGCGTGGGCGCGCTCAGCGTGGTGTGCATGGCCCGAAACCCGGCGGCGCGCGCATTGGCAATATCGCTGCGCCAGTTGTCGCCCATGTGCAGGCTGGTGTCGGGCAACAGGGTCCGGTCGCGCCAGACCTTGCCGTTGCGCTTGCCATGGCTCGACAGCAGGATCCCCACTTTCCGTTTGAACCCGGCCTTTGCCAGCAGCGCCTTGATCACCCGGAGCGGAAGATACATGTCGGTGATCAGCATGTCGCCGTCGCGGACCTGGTCCATGTTCTCGCGGATCGGGATCACCTGGGCCAGTTCGGTGTCGATCTCGGCCTCGCTCAGGGCCTTGGCTTCCTCCTGCGAACAGAACCCGGAGCGGGCCAGTTCGGCATAGATGTCATCGAGGGTGTAATCGCGCTCGCTGACCACCTTTTCGGCCTGACGGCGCGCACGCGCGAAGCCGGGCCTGCCCACTTTGCGTTCGACAATCTCGAAGACCAGCGCCGGGTCGATGCAACGCCTTGCAATCAGGGTGTCAAAAATATCGAACGTACGCATGAAACGCAGTGCAACCTTGCCAGAGCCGACCGGCAGCCCGCCGGGATGCGGTCAGGAAGCCGGGGCCGCACGTTTGTGCCGGATCAGGCGCGCGGGCAACCGGGAATTTCACGACAGGGCCCGGTTGCCGCCTCAATCAGGACCAGGCCCTCAAGGTCTTTGCGCAGCAATACGGTGTCCATCGGAATCTTGCGGGCCGGCTGCCCGGACAGGTCATCCCGGCATGGCGCAATGCACGATGTGCGACTCGTCCCGATCCCCGCCGCCTGAGGCACCTGACAGGGCTGAAAAACGCGCCCGTTGCGCGGCATTCGCCACCGGACGGCCCGGCATTTTGGCCTGAAAACAACCACCCGCTCCCCCAACCCCGGATTTTGGAATCGCCTTCGCACAAAGGCCTTGTGCCCGGTGATTTTCCATTTTAGATTGTTATGAATCGTAACAGAATTGCGACGCCGGAATGAAGGTGCCCGCCCGGTTGCGGCGCCAGAATTTTGATAAGCGCAAAAATGCGCCAATGAGTGAGAGGATGTCTGATGCCTGAAATTCGCGCACTTGCGCGCGTACCCCTGCGTGCGCGCCTGCTGTCTGCTGCCACCCACCCCCTCACAGCTCTGGCCCTCACCGCCCAGATCGCCGCGAGCCCGTCGGCCATGGCTCAAGCTGCGCCCTCCCCGTCCGCGCAGGCTGCAACCGAGCCGCAATCGAGCGAGGAACCCGCCTCCACCACGGGCATCCCCGGCGAGATCATCGTCACCGCGCAAAAGCGGGCCCAGGCCCTGTCCGACGTGTCGCTCTCCGTCGCCGCAGTCGGCGCCGCCCAGCTTCAGGCCAACAACACCGTCTCCCTCGAAGGTCTCCAGACGCTGGTTCCCTCGATCAGCTTCGGCAACGACTTCAACTTCGCCAAGCTGTTCATCCGCGGCATCGGCCTGTCCAGTTCGCTGCCCGGCGTCGATCCTTCGGTGGCCTTCCATGTCGATGGCGTGGTCGTCTCGCTGCCCCAGGCGCAGCTGGGCTCGATGTTCGACCTCGAACGCGTCGAAGTGCTGCGCGGCCCCCAGGGCACGCTCTATGGCCGCAACGCGACCGGCGGCGCGATCAACCTGATCACCGCCAAGCCGACCGACCACCTGACCGGCTATGTGCGCCAGACCATCGGCGGCGAGGCCCTGCTCACACAGACCGATGCGGCGATCAGCGGCCCCCTCGCCCACGGGATCAGCGCGCGCATCGCCGTCCAGCGGATCGACCGCGACGGCTATGGCGTCAACGAATTCACCGGCAACACCATCGACAATGCCCACCAGTGGTCGGTGCGCGGGCACCTGATGCTCGAACCGACCGAAAAGCTCTCGATCCTGCTCACCGGCGAGCTGCACACCGAGAAGGATCGCGGGCTGGCGGTGAAATTCCGCGAGGTCTCGTTTCCGGGAACCACCATCCCGAGCCTGACCGCGCTGGGCCAGCGCACCAATCCCGACGGCAGCCAGGCCGCTTTCGCCAAGAACGTGCGCGACCTCAACACCAACCTCGACCCGATCAACGACCGCCGCCAATATGCGTTCACCGGCGTTGCGACCTATGACGCCAGCGATGCGCTCACGATCAAGTCGGCGACCTCCTATCGCGACTTCCGCGCCTACTTCTTCCAGGATTTCGATATTTCGAGCTACACCGGCTATCCGCTGGCCCAGACCAACGCCGTCAAGACCAGCGCCAACCACTGGCAGCCGGTCTGGCAGCACCAGTTCAGCGAGGAACTCCAGGCCAACTACGAGAGCCAGCGCCTCCACGCGATCCTCGCGGCCTTCTACCTCAAGGAACACATCCGCGTCGAAAACCACATCGGCTACGACGTGCTGACCGACACCGATCCCTATCGCGTCCAGTTCGACGGCAAGCTCGATATCGAGACCTGGGCCGTCTTCGCCAATGCCACCTACGACCTGACCGACCAGCTCTCGCTCAAGCTGGGTGGGCGCTATTCGTGGGAAAAGCGCCACGTCGCCAACAATGCGGGCATCGGCACCGCAGCCACCGGCTTCCAGCTCGACCCCTTGCAGTGGAACACCAGCAAGACCTGGACCGATTTCTCGCCTTCGGCGGGCCTCGAATATCGCCCGTCCGACCCGGTGATGCTCTATTTCAACTGGTCGCGCGGGTTCAAGTCGGGCACGGCTGAAATCGGCGCGCGGCGCAGCGCCACGGCGACCACGCCTTTCGTGAACCCCGAAAAGGTCGAGGCCTTCGAAGGCGGCATCAAGTATTCGAAGGGCACCCTTCAGGCCAACCTCGCGATCTTCTACCAGAAGCTCAAGAACGGCCAGTTCCAGCGCTCCTTCCCGATCCCCGTCGCACCCTATTTCGCCAGTTCGCTCGACAATGCGGCGGCCTCGCGCTCGTATGGCGCCGAAGTGGAATTCCGCTGGCAGGCCACCCGCGCCCTCGCGCTCGATCTTTCAGCGGCCTATCTCAACTCGAAGTTCACCGACTTCCACTCGACCAACCCGCTCGACCCGGTGCTGTTCGGCCCCAATGCCAGCACCGTCGTGCCCGAAGACCTCTCGGGCAACTATACCCGCATGAGCCCCAAGTGGACGCTCAACTTCAACCCGACCTACCGCATCCCCCTCGCCAGCGGCGCCAACGTCACGCTGGGCACCAACATCGCCTACCGGTCCAAGCAGTATCACACCGAATTCAACGATGATCGCCTGTCGCAGAAAGCTTACACGCTGATCGATGCCAATGTCCGCTACAAGCATTCGGACGGGCGCAGTTCGATCAACCTGTGGGTCAAGAACCTGACCGACAAGCTGGTCTGGGCCGGCAGCTATGCCGTGGCCACCAGCCGCACCATCGGGGGCACCCTGATGGCGCCGCGCACCTATGGCGCGACGTTCGGCTACGAGTTCTGACGTGCCGGCAAGCGGGATGGACGCAGGCTCAGCGATGGCCGCGAAACGGCCATTCGCCCAGTGTGTCCCATCCCGCCCCACCTCCGGGCCGGGGCACCAGCCGGTGCAGGGCGAGCGCGGGGAAGGCAAAAGCCTCGTCGCGCCAGCCTGCCTGCAACTGCGCCTGAAGCGCGCGGGCCTCGGCCCGGTCCACTTTGGCCTGCACGGTCACATGAAAGCGCAAGGTCCCCTGATCCTGCGCCGACAGCAGGCCATGCAGGGCATGGCCCAGCTCCTCGCGCAAGTCCGCGAGCGCGGGACTGGCAATCGCGATACCGGTGCCGCGCCCCATGTCGAACACCCCCCGCGTCTGCGCGGCGGGAGGGGCGCCACGCGCCGCGCGCGCCAGCAGGCCGCGCACTTCCCCCAGCGACGAGGGAGGCAGCGCGTGGAACAGGGTGACGTGGACAGGCACATGGTTGCGCGCAGGCGGATAATGCGCGCGGCGCAAGCCTTCGAGCCTGGAAAACAGGCCGTGGGGCAATTGCGCCGTGACGATGAGCGCCTGTGACGGGGGCTGTGCCGGGGCCTGTGACGGGGTCTGCGTCTGGGCCTGTGTCTGTGAAAGAGGCTGGACATGCAGCGCGCGCGGGGCCGGGCCCGTGTCGTTCCGGTTCATGTCCAGCCTCTCGCGTTGCGCCGGTCTGGCCGGGTCGATCCCGGACGAGAGCAGGGTGCAGGGTGTATTGTGAAAGGTCGGGAAACCCCGGAACAGCCGGAATGATGGGTATCAATCGGCAAATCCGTAAGTTTCCCTAAGGCCTTTTACTCAGCTCTAAAGGTTAAATCCAGCTTAGAGCCCGACCCAAAAGTCGGGCGGCGGAGGTTTGGCGAGGGATTTTGGGTCACCACAAGAAGGCTGCGAGCCCAGCGATGCTGGAAGCATCGTGGCGAACAGCCGACGCCGTGGTGGGGCAAAAGACCCGCCAAACCGACCCGAAGGACTTTTGGGTCGGGCTCTTACAACTCACCACGGGATCGCCGCAGGGCAAACCATTTGGCGACGTTCGCATTGTGCTGTTCGAGGGTGTCGGCAAAGACATGCCCGCCCTTGCCATCGGCCACCATGTAGAGCGCCTTGGTCTGGGCCGGGTGCAGCACGGCCTCGATCGACAGGCGGCCCGGATTGGTGATCGGCCCCTTGGGCAGGCCCGCCATCGTATACGTGTTGTAATCGTTGCGGGCGTGGATTTCCGAGGCGAGAATCCGGCGGCCCAGCGGCTTGCCCTTGGTGATCGGATAGATGATCGTCGGGTCGGCCTGAAGCCGCATGCCCTTGCGCAGGCGGTTGGAATAGAGCCCGGCCACCATCTTGCGCTCCGAAGGCTTGCCGGTCTCCTTCTCGACGATGGAGGCCAGAATCACCGCTTCCTGCGGCGTCGTGGCGACCGTGTCGGGGCCGCGCTCCGCCCACAGCTTGGCCAGCGTGGTGGTCATCGCCGCCTGCATCCGCGCCAGAACGGCGCTGCGCGCCTCGCCCCGGCGGAAGTCGTAGCTGTCGGGCAGCACGCTGCCTTCGGCGGGCACGGCGACGGGCCCGGTCAGCAGGGGCTGGGCCATCAGGCGCTCGGCCACCATGACCGAGGGCATCCCTTCGGGCACATTGACCAGCCGCCGCATCACGCCCTCGCGGCCTTGCAGGATCAGAAGGATCGTCGAGCCGCTGGCATGGGCCGGCAGGCTGAATTCACCCGCCTTGATCGGGTCCTTGGCCCCCAGCAGGCGCGCCCGCGCGCGGAAAGTGCTGGCCGAGGCAATCGCCCCTTCGGCTTCAAGCTTGCCCGCAATGGAGCCCACGCTGGCGCCATCGGGCACCACGAACGAGGTCTCCTTGTCGAGCGGGCCGGGACCATACCAGCCCCAGAAGAAATGGGCCCCCCAGCCCAGCATCAGGAGCAGCGCCCCCAGAATGGCCAATCGGACAGGACCGATACGGGCGATCATGGGGGCGCGTTTCCTTTGCTTTTGGGAAGCTTTCCGACGCTTTCGGCGCTTCCCGGACATTATGCAGGCTGGAAGCTCAGACCGCCTTGAGAATCAGGCTGGCGTTGGTGCCGCCAAAGCCGAACGAGTTGTTGAGGACCGCGCGCACCTGCCGCTTCTTGGCGACATGCGGCACGAGGTCGACCCCTTCGGTGCCTTCATCCGGGTTGTCGAGGTTGAGCGTGGGCGGCACGATCTGGTCGCGCAGGGCCAGGATGCAGAAGATCGCCTCGACCGCGCCAGCGCCGCCCAGCAGGTGGCCGATGGCCGACTTGGTGCTGCTCATCGAGGCGCCGCTCAGGTCCGGGCCCAGCACGCGCTTGACGGCGGCCAGTTCGATGGTGTCGGCCATCGTCGAGGTGCCGTGGGCGTTCACATAGTCGATGTCGCCCGCTTCCATGCCCGCCTTGCGCAGGGCCATGCGCATGGCCAGTTCCGCGCCCTTGCCTTCCGGGTGGGGAGCGGTGACGTGGTAGGCATCGCCCGACAGGCCATAGCCGACGACTTCGGCATAGATCTTCGCGCCGCGCGCCTTGGCGTGCTCGTACTCTTCGAGAACGACAACGCCTGCGCCCTCGCCCATCACGAAGCCGTCGCGGTCCTTGTCATAAGGACGGCTGGCCTGTTCGGGGCGGTCGTTGTAGCTGCAATTGAGCGCGCGCGCCTGGGCGAACCCGGCCACGCCCAGCGGGTTGAGCGTGCTTTCCGCGCCGCCCGCCAGCATCACGTCCGCGTCGCCATCCTTGATCATGCGCGCCGCATCGCCAATCGAGTGCGCGCCCGTCGAGCAGGCGGTCACGACCGCGTGGTTGGGGCCCATCAGGCCATACTTGATCGAGACCTGACCCGAGATCAGGTTGATCAGGCGGCCATGCACGAAGTGCGGCGAAACGCGGTTCGGCCCCTTTTCGTGAAGGACGATCGATTCGCTCTCGATGCCCGGCAAGCCGCCGATGCCCGAGCCGATCGAGCAGCCGGTGCGCAGCTTGAGGTCATCGTCCATGTCGACGAGACCAGCATCTTCGAGCGCCTGCCCTGCGGCATCGATGCCATAGACGATGAACGGATCGACCTGACGCTGGATCTTGTGATCGACGCGCTTGCCTGCATCGAAACCATAAGGATGATCGGCGGGCTTCACCTCGCAGGCGATCTGGCACTTCTGGTTGCTGGCGTCGAAACGGGTGATCGGGCCCGCCCCCGACTTGCCCGCAAGCAGGTTCGCCCAAACGGTTTCGACGTCTGCCCCCAGGGGGGTGACAAGACCAAGGCCGGTTACGACGACACGACGCATTCTATTCTCCGGAAATGACAAACGAACAGGCCCAGCCCCTGAAAAAAGGGGCTGAGCCTGCCGAAATCCTCCCCTTTGGCAGCCTGCTCAAAGGCTTGCTGCGCGCGTGGGGAAGCGGGGCGATCAGCCCTTGTTTTCGTCGATGTACTTGATCGCATCCGAGACGGTCGCGATCTTTTCAGCCGCGTCGTCGGGGATTTCGACACCGAATTCTTCTTCGAAGGCCATGACCAGCTCGACGATGTCGAGCGAGTCGGCGCCCAGATCGTCGATGAAGCTGGCGTCTTCGGTGACCTTCTCGGCTTCGACGCCGAGGTGCTCGACGACGATCTTCTTAACGCGGTCGGCGGTATCGCTCATTGTATGCCCCTTCACAGGAAACTGGTTGGTGGTGGCGGGTTTGGCATCGCCCTAATGGGCGGATGACCCGCTGGCAAGAGGCCGCGCATCCAAGGCCCTTGAGCCGAGAGATGCGCAAGCCCGGTCGGAACGGGTGGCCGCTCAGCCCTTGGGCTGTTCGACCACGCGAATGTTAAGCTCGCGCAACTGCTTGGGCTCGGCAGGAGCAGGCGCCCCCATGAGCAGGTCTTCGGCGCGCTGGTTCATCGGGAACAGCGTGATTTCACGCAGGTTCTGCGCGCCGCACAGCAGCATCACGATGCGGTCGACACCCGCGGCCATGCCGCCGTGGGGCGGCGCGCCATACTGGAACGCGCGATAGAGACCGCCAAAACGCTCTTCCACGTCGTCCCTGGTCAGGCCCACGATCTCGAAGGCCTTGACCATGGTTTCGGGCGACTGGTTGCGGATCGAGCCCGAGGCGATCTCGTAGCCGTTGCATACGAGGTCGTACTGATAGGCCTTGATCGTCAGCGGGTCCTGACCGGTCAGCGCCTCCATCCCGCCCTGCGGCATCGAGAACGGGTTGTGGCTGAATTCGACCTTCTTGGCGTCTTCGTCCCATTCGTAGAACGGGAAGTCGACGATCCAGCACAAGTCGTAACGACCTTCGTCGATCAGGCCCAGCAGGTTGCCCACGCGGGTCCGCGCGGCGCCTGCCAGCTTGGCGGCCTGCTCGACCTTGCCCGCGGCAAAGAACAGCCCGTCGTTTTCGCCCAGGCCCAGCTCGGCATAGAGCTTTTCCATGCCTTCGGTCCCGTGGTTCTTGGCGATCGGACCACCGAACTCGCCGCCCTTGCGGGTGACATAGCCAAGACCGGCATGGCCTTCGGCGCGGGCCCAGTCGTTCATCTCGTCGAAGAACTTGCGGCTCTTCTCGGCAGTGTTCGGGGCGGGAATCGCGCGGACCACGCCGCCCGAACCGACGATCTTCTCGAACAGGCCAAAGCCCGAAGCGGTGAAGTGGTGCGAAACGTCCGAAATGATCAGCGGGTTGCGCAAGTCGGGCTTGTCCGAGCCATACTTGAGCATGGCCTCGTCATAGGCAATGCGCGGGAACTGGCCCACCGGGGTCACCGGCTTGCCCTGCGCGAAGGCCTCGAACACGCCGCCAATCACCGGCTCCATCGTTTCCCAGACTTCTTCCTGGGTCACGAAGCTCATTTCGAGGTCGAGCTGGTAGAATTCGCCCGGCAGGCGGTCGGCGCGCGGGTCTTCGTCGCGGAAGCAGGGCGCGATCTGGAAGTAGCGGTCGAAACCGGCCACCATCAGCAGCTGCTTGTACTGCTGGGGCGCCTGCGGCAGCGCATAGAACTTGCCCGCGTGGATGCGGCTGGGCACGAGGAAGTCGCGCGCGCCTTCGGGACTCGAAGCCGTCAGGATCGGCGTCGAATACTCGGTAAAGCCCGCCCCTTCCATGCGGCGGCGCATGTCCGAGATGATCTTCGTGCGCGTCACGATGTTGGCGTGGAGCGTTTCGCGGCGCAAGTCGAGGAAGCGATAGCGCAGGCGGATGTCTTCGGGATATTCCTGTTCGCCGGCGACCGGCATCGGCAGTTCCTCGGCCGCCGAGATCACCGTGGCGGCCTTGGCGAAGACTTCGATCCCGCCGGTCGCGAGGTTGGCGTTGACGGTCGCATCGTTGCGGGCCTTGACCACGCCCTCGATGGTCACCACGCTTTCGACGCGGGTGGCTTCGAGGAGGGCGAGCGCGGGGCTGTCGCTGTCAGCGACGATCTGGGTGATGCCGTAGTGGTCGCGCAAGTCGACGAACAGCACGCCGCCATGATCGCGCTTGCGATGGACCCAGCCCGAGAGGCGGACATTCTCGCCGACTTGCTCGCGCGAGAGGGCGCCGCAGGTGTGGGAACGATAAGGGTGCATCGAAACTCTTTCCAATCGGGCTGCAATAAGGCAGGTGTTGCAGGCATCACTGTCAGGCGCGGCCAAGAGGCGATGGCCGCGCATTTGTCAAGCGACAGCTCTCAGGCCGCAGCTCCCGGACGGGGGCACAACCGGCCCCATACCATGTCGGGTCTTTAACCACCTGCCGCGGGAACGGGCCATACAGAAAAAAGAACGATGAAGATACATCCGCTGATTACCACGACCGAAGCCCTCGCCGCCATCTGCGCGCGGCTGGCCAAGTCCGAGTTTGTGTCGGTTGATACCGAGTTCATGCGCGAGAACACCTATTGGCCCGAACTGTGCCTGGTGCAGATCGCCAACGAGGAAGAGGCGGCCGCCGTCGACCCGCTCGCGCCGGGGATCGACCTGTCCCCCCTGCTCGACCTGCTGGTCGACAACGAGGACGTGCTCAAGGTCTTCCACGCGGGCGGGCAGGATGTGGAAATCATCTACAACCTGACCGGGCGCACCCCTCACCCGATCTTCGACACCCAGATCGCGATGATGGCCCTCTCGCAGAGCGAGCAGATCGGCTATTCCAACCTCGTCGAGGCCTGGCTGGGGCTGACCATCGACAAGGGCGCGCGCTTTACCGACTGGTCGCGCCGCCCGCTCACCGAGCGGCAGATCGAATATGCGATCGGCGACGTGACCCACCTGTCGAAGATCTTCCCGCGCATCCTCAAGCGGCTGATCAAGACCGGGCGCGGCGAATGGCTCGACATCGAGATGGAAAAGCTGGCCGACCCCGAGAACTACCGCAACGATCCGGGCAAGGTCTGGGAAAAGATCCGCCCGCCCAGCCGCAACCCCGCCGTGCTCGGCCGCCTGCGCGCGCTGGCCGCGTGGCGCGAATCCGAGGCGATGGACAAGAACATCCCGCGCGGGCGCATCATGCGCGACGAAACCCTGGCCGACATCGCCAGCCACCCCCCGCGCGAACAGCACGACCTTGCCAAAGTCCGCGGCCTGTCCTCGGGCTGGAAGGACAACGACATCGGGCGCCGCCTGATGCAGACGCTGGCCGATGCCAAGCCGCTGACCGAGGCCGAGATGCCCCCGCGCGCGCCGCGCGGCGCGCCCTTGGGCAAGGAAGGCGCGCTGGTGGCCGACCTGCTCAAGCTGCTGCTCAAGATCCGCAGCCGCGAGATCGACGTGGCCGCCCGCCTGCTCGCCCGTTCCGACGATCTGGAGGCGCTCGCCGCCGGGCAGCGCAAGGGCCTCGCCCTGCTCGAAACCTGGCGCTTCGACCAGTTTGGCCGCGATGCGCTCGAACTCGTCGAGGGCAAGCTGGCCTTCGCGGCGGTGAACGGCAAGCTCAAGATGGCGCATATCGACCAGATCGGCGCCAGCGGCAGCGCGGCACCCCAGAACGAGACGGACCAAAACGAGGCGCCGCAGGACGAACAGGACGAAGCCCCGCACAACGAAGTCCCTCGGGGCGACGAACCGGCGGCGTAAATGAGCACCTACCTGCCCACGCTCAAGCAGCTCCAGTATCTGGTGGCGCTGCACGAGCATGGCCACTTCGGCAAGGCCGCCGATTCGTGCTTCGTCTCGCAGTCCACGCTCTCGGCGGGCCTGCGCGAGCTTGAATCGCTGCTCGGTGTCACGCTGGTCGAGCGCACGCGCCGTGTCGTGCGCTTCACCCCGCTGGGCAATCAGGTGGTCGCCAAGGCGCACTGCCTGCTGCGCGAGGCCGAAGAGCTGTCCGAACTGGTCCAGTCGCACGGCGCGCCGCTGGCGGGCGAGCTGCGGATGAGCGTGATCCCCACGATCGCGCCCTTCCTGCTGCCACGCATCCTGCCGCGCCTGCGCCACGAGCGCCCGCAATTGAAGCTCTTCCTGCGCGAGGAGCCGAGCGCGGCGGCCATCGAATCGCTCCACCATGGCCGGGCCGACTGCGTGCTGCTCGCCCTCCCCTTCGCCACCGGCGAAGTCGAGGTCGCGCATCTGTTCGATGACCGGCTCTTCGTGGCCTTTCCCAAGGACGATCCGCGCGATCCGCCCGAAATCGTCTCCCCGGCCCTGATCGACGAGCACCGGCTGCTGCTGCTCGAAGACGGCCACTGCCTGAAGGAACACGCGCTCGCCGCGTGCAACCGCCCCGAACTGCGCGCGAGCGCCACGATGATCGGCACCAGCCTGCACACGCTGGTCCAGATGGTCGACAACGACCTCGGGCTCACCATGCTGCCCGAAATGGCGATCGAGGCGGGCATCCTGAAAGGCACCAGCATCGTCGCCCGGCCCCTGCAATCCGACCATGCCTTTCGCGAGATCGCGCTGGTCTGGCGCAAGAATTCACCCAGGGCCGAAGAATTCCAGCTTCTCGCACAGGAACTGCGCGCGCCATGAGCACGCCTCCCCAAACCGACCTTCCGTTTGAACCGCAACCCCAGCGCCACAACGCGCGCGAAGACGTCTATGGCGTCACCACCGGGTGCATGATGCTCGCGCTGGGCGTCCACCTGCTCCATCAGGCCCACCTGATCACCGGGGGCGTGGCGGGCCTCGCCCTGCTGCTCTCCTATGCCCTTCCGGCCACGCCCGGCACGCTGTTTGCCGTGCTCAACCTGCCGATCTTCCTGATCTTCTGGCGCAGCCAGGGGGTTTTCTACACGATCCGCAGCGTCATCGCGACGCTGGCCATCTCGGGCATCATCACGCTGGTCGCCCACGAGATCGTGATCACCTCGGTTACCCCGCTGGCCGCCGCGATCATCGGCGGGACGGTCATGGGCATGGGCCTGCTGGCCGTCACCCGCCACGGGACGGCGGTGGGCGGATCGACGATGATCGCCCGCTGGCTGAGCGTGAAGAAGGGCTGGAACTTTGGCCGCCTGATGATGGCCGGAGACGCGATGATCATCGGCTCCTCGTTCCTCGTGCTGAGCCCGCAGCGCGCGCTGTGGTCGCTGCTGAGCGCGGTCTGCATGAACCTCATGCTGATGACCTGGCACCGCCCCGACCGCTATCTGGCCCAGAGCCGGTAGACGGCATGGACAAATTCAGATCCTGGAAATGCACCCTGAGGTTTGAAAAAACCTGATTTGCGTGATTTTCTTCGTCATTCCCGCGCAGGCGGGAATCCAGCCTGATGCTCTGTTTGCATGCGCAACCCTCGGAACTGGATCCCCGCCTGCGCGGGGATGACGAGAAATGGAGCAGACATCGCGCAGCACTTTGGCCCATGCCGCCTGGAACCCGCATAGCGAGAGGCCCCATCCGGGGCTTTCCACGCTCCGGCTTCAGTCCATGTGCTTGAGGCCCACGCGCAGGTAATCCCAGCCGGTGATCAGCGTCAGCCCCGCCGCGCCCCAGAGCGTGGCCAGACCCACCGTATGGGGCACATTGGCGACGATCCCGGCCACGCGCACCGTCCACCACGGCATCGCCCCGCCCAGGATCAGCGCGCCGAGCGAGATCATCTGGAACGTGGTCTTCCACTTGGCCAGCTTGGACACCGGCACCGAAACCTGAATACCGCCCAGAAACTCGCGCAGGCCCGAAACGGCGATCTCGCGCAGCAGGATCACCAGCCCCGCGATCACATGCATGTCGCCCACATAAGGCCCGGTCAAAATCCCCTGCGCGGTCAGCACGAGGATCACGGCGGCGACCATGATCTTGTCGGCGATCGGATCGAGGAACACGCCCAGCTTCGAAACCGCCCCCTGCGCCCGCGCGAGGTAGCCGTCGAAATAGTCGGTCACCCCCATCAGGCAATACATGGCAAAGCCCAGCGCATAGCCGGTCGGCCAGCCCGGCCACCACAGCAGGGCCACGAGCAGCGGAACGGCAACAATGCGCGAGAGCGTGAGGATATTGGGCAAAGTCAGCATGGCAAAGCCCGCAATACGCGGCCCTTGCCCGACATGGAAACGGTTTATGCGCCCGATTGCAGGGGTTTTTGCGACCGGCGCCCCAAACCGCCCCCCAAGCAAAAATGATGATCCACCACGCTTGCCTCTTGCCCACCGCTTCGGGGGCGTTAAGGCAAAAACGGGAAAAACAGGGATGCTTGGCACCATAACCGAATGACCACCACGACGCATCTCCTCCGCACGCGCCGCTTTTTGCCCTTGTTCGTCACGCAGTTGCTGGGCGCGTTCAACGACAACCTGTTCAAGAACGCCATGGTTCTGTTCGTGGTGTTCAACGTCTACAATTCCGAGCAGGCCGAAGCGCGCTTCTCGGGGCTGGCCACGGCGCTGTTCATCGTGCCCTTCGTGGCGCTGTCGGCGATCTCGGGCCAGTTGGCCGACATGCGCGACAAGGCGCGCATCATCCGCATCGTCAAGACCTGCGAGATCGGGATCATGACCGTGGGCGCGGCGGGCCTGCTGCTGGCGTGGAAGGGGATCGAGGTCCACGCGCTGGCGATCCCGCTGATGCTGATCGCGCTGTTTTCGATGGGCATCCATTCGACGTTCTTCGGGCCGATCAAGTACGCGATCCTGCCCCAGCATCTCCATGCCGAGGAAGTTCTGGCCGGAACCGGGCTGGTCGAGGCAGGGACTTATCTGGCGATTCTGGCCGGAACCATCGTGGCGGGCTATATCTCGGCCCCGGCGGCGGCCATCGGCGTGATCGTGGTCGCGCTGATCGGCTTTTTCGCCGGGCAGCGCGTGCCCCCGGCCCCGCCCGAAATGCCCGACGTGCCGCTGGCCCTGCCGCTGCTGCGCCCGTTCCTGCGCCGTCCGCGCGGGCTGTTGCGCACGCTGGGCATGGTGCCGGTCACCGTGGCGGACCAAGCCGTCTCGCTCTACCGGCTCGTCCATTCGACCACGCGCCATCCGCGCGTGTTCCTTGCCATCGCGGCGATCAGCTTCTTCTGGGCGGTCGGCGCGATCCTTTTCGTGCAGTTCCCGCCGCTCGCCAAGAACGTGCTGGGATGCAGCAAGGAAGTCGCCAGCCTGTTCCTCGTGGTCTTCTCGGTGGGGATCGCGATCGGCTCGATGTCGATCAACCGGATGCTCAAGGGCGCGGTTTCGGCGCGCTATGCCCCGGCCTGCGTGGTGGGAACCGGGCTGTTCGTGGTGGCCTTCCACTTCGTCTGCGCGGCCTGGCCGGTGCCGAGCCAGCGCGGGTTGCTCACGCTGGGCCTGTTCCTGCGCGCGCCGCTGGCGGTGCCGCTGGTGGGCACGCTGCTGGGCATCGCGATCACCGGGGGCATGTTCATCGTGCCGCTCTACGCGTTCCTGACCACGGTGGTCGAGAAGTGCGAGGCTGCGCGCACGATCGCGGCGAACAACATCGTCAATTCGGCGGCCATGCTGATCGGCTCGGTCCTGGCCATGGTGCTGACCTCGATGGGGGTGAGCATCGTCGACCAGTTGCTGTTCACCGGCCTGCTGTGCTTCATCTCGGCCCTGCTGGGCTGGCGCCTCTATCGCGCCGAACTGGCCCACCACGGCGAGCAGGAACACCACACGTTCGACGAAATGGGCTGAGCGCCCACCTCGTCAACGAAGGCCCATCAGCTCAAAAACGCCATGAGCGCCACGAAGCACGCGCAATAGGCAAGCAGGAAATCCCTGACATCGCGCGCGGTGATCCGCGCGGGATTGACCGGCGGGGACCGCAGCGCGGCGCCTTGTGTCATGGTGCTAGTGGTCAGGGCACGGGCCATCGCCGCGCGCACTTCCGGCTCGTGAACCGGAACGATGACGGGAACCGGGCGCAACGCACGCTCGGGCAGCGTGCGGCGGAACGGATGGCCGGGCCGGGCCGGAACCCGCCGACCGGGAAAGAAAGCAGAGCGGATCATTGCGCGATCCGTTTAACCAAAAATTTACCATTGCGGCACTGCCCGCGCACCGCCGGAAACGGGCCGTACCGTACCGGGACAGTTCGGGAATGACGCCATCTGCACGGGAACTTTCTGCCCCCACGCAAAACGGGCCGCCCCCGAAGGGACGGCCCGCTACATGCGTCTCGAAAAGGGGCAGATCCTGCGATCAGATCTCGTTGCCGAAGGCGCCCTTCACCTTGCCCGCGGCCTGCTGGACTTTGCCCTTGGCCTGCTGGGCCAGGCCCTCGGCCTGAAGCGAGGGGTTGTCGGTCAGCTTGCCGGCGGCTTCCTTGACATTGCCGAGCGCTTCGTTGGTCAGGCCCTTGGCGCGATCCTTGAGTTCACCCATGGTATGTCTCCTTGGCGTTTGAGGGTCGGGTGCGGCCGGGAGAGGAAGGAGCCAGCCGCACCCTTCGCAAACCCTACGCGCCAACCCCGGGCCGGGTTCCGCCCGCCATCGCCAGGACGTGCTCCCATTCGGGCAGACGGACCGCGCAGACCGAGAGCCGCGAAAGCCGCACCAGTTCCATCTCGGCCAGATCGGGCGTGGCCTTGATCGCCTTGAGCGTGACCGGGTGGACCAGCTTTGCCACCGGCCTGACCTTGACCGCTGCCCACTTGCCCTCAGGGTCAGTCGGGTCGGTCAGGCCGGGCACGCTGATCGTGGCAATGCCGACGATTTCCTTGCCGATGTTGGAATGATAGAAGAACGCCAGATCGCCTTCCTTCATCGTGCGCAGGTTGCGCGCGGCCAGATGGTTGCGCACCCCGTCCCAGGTGCCCTCGCCTTCGGCCACGAGGTCGTCCCAGCTATAGACATCGGGTTCGGACTTCATCAGCCAGAGCTGGGTATCGGCATTGATCGACAGCATGGAAACCTTGGGTAAGATGGAGAGAATGTTGCGCCCTTATCCCATTTCCTCGCGGGGAGCCAAATGAACCTCGATACCCAGCCGCCAGTTTCACAGCCGCTTCCATCTCTACCCGTGCTCTCGCTGGCCGATGATCCGGCCCCGTTTGCCCAAGCCATCGGCGCCAGCTTCCGGCAATTCGGCTTTGCCATGGTCAAGGATCATGGCCTCGACGCCGACCTGATCGCGCGGGCCTGGCAGTTGACGCAAGCCTTCTTTGCCCTGCCCGAGGCCGAAAAGCGCCGCTGGGCGATCCCCGGCATCGGCGGCGCGCGCGGCTATACCCCGTTCCGCACCGAGATCGCCAAGGGCGCCCTGGTCAGCGATCTCAAGGAATTCTGGCACATCGGGCGCGACCTGCCCGAAGGACATCCCTTGGCCGGCTCGATGCCGCCCAATGTCTGGCCCGAGACACCCGAGGGCTTTCGCGAGACGTTCGAGACGCTGTTTGCCGCCTTCGACGATGTGGGGGCGACGATCCTGTCGCGAATCGCGGTCTGGCTGGGGCTGGAGGCCGAATGGTTCGTGCCCGCTATCGCCGATGGCAATTCGGTGCTGCGCCTGCTCCACTACCCGCCCGTGCCCGGCGCGCCCGATGGCGCGATCCGCGCGGGCGCCCACGAGGACATCAACCTCATCACCCTGCTGCTCGGGGCCGAGGAAGCGGGCCTCGAACTGCGCACCCGCGAAGGGAACTGGATCGAAGTCTCGCCCCCGCCGGGCGCGCTGGTGATCAACATCGGCGACATGCTCCAGCGCCTGACGAACCACGTCCTGCCCTCGACCACCCACCGCGTGCGCAATCCCGAAGGCGCACGGGCGGGCTTCAGCCGCTATTCGATGCCGTTTTTCCTGCACTTGCGCAGCGATTTTCCAATCGAGACGCTGCCTGGCTGCATCGGCCCCGACAATCCCGACCTCTATCCGGTCCCGATCACCGCCGACGACTATCTTCAGGAACGCCTGCGCGAGATCGGCCTGCGGATGTAACGACGCCGCCAACGGCTCTCCCCCACGCGCGGGAGAGCCTTTGGCGGACGACTTCAGATCTTGACGGTGATCGTGCCCAGCACGCTGCGGGGCGCGTTGAACTGGAGCTGGTCGTATGGGCCATAGCCCGACTGCACCGACTTGCCGTTGAGCCCGGTCGTGGTCGGCGCGCCCTTCGCGCTGTTCTTGACCTGGCTGACCTGATCGTTGTCGAACAGGTTGTTCACGTTGATGCTCAGGCGGACATGGCCGAAGTCGTAGCCCAGCGAGAGGTCGCCGATACTGTAGCCCGCGATCCGATAGAGCCGGAACGGCGCATTGACATCCGCTTCGCTCGTATATTGCGCACCGGTGAACTTGTGCGTGTACGAGGCATAGACCGGGCCATGTTGATAGAACACGCCCAGAGCCTCGGTGGTGAACGGTGTGTTCGCGATCTGCTGGTCGGTGGTGCCGTTGGTCGCCTCGTTGTAGGACGCATTGGCAAAGAGGGTCAGTCCGGGCAGCGGGAAGACGGAGACCTGCCCTTCGACGCCCTTGTAATGAACCGTCCCGATGTTCACCAGCAGCGAGGAATCCGCCCCCGCCGTGGTCGGGCTGGCGATCTTGTTGTTGACGTCGATCTTGTAGATGTCGGCATCGAGCGCGAACTTGTGGCCATGATAGACCGTGCCGAACTGGTAGTTGGTGCTGGTCTGCGGCTTGAGCTGCGAGAGCGAATCCGCCAGATTCGGCGAGGCTGAATAGAAGCTCGACAGGTCGGGCACATACATGCCCTTGGCGAACTGGAAATAGGTCGTCCAGTTGGAGGTGATCGCATAATTGGCGGTCACGAACGGCAGGGTCGATGTCCAGGTCGCCTTGTCGTAGAGCGGCGCGCGCGACTTCTGGTTGACCGGGGCGTTGATCGAACGGGTGAAGTGGACATACTTGACGCCCGGCGTGATCGACAGCCCCTTGACCGGGCGATATTCGAATTCAGCAAAGAGCTGGTACTGGTTCCAGCCGGAATCCTGAAGATACTGGACATTGGCAGGCGGCTGCGAGGTGAGGCCAGACACCGACTTTTCGATATAGTTGGGCTGCATTGTCGACACGTCATAGTCGATCAGGTGGCGCGAACTGTCCGATGTCTCGTACCAGCCGCCCACGCGCAGGCGCCCCTTGCTGAAATTGTAGTCCGCCTCGCCGATATAGCCGATCGTGCGATACTTGTTCAGCTTGTCATAGCCCGGAATGCCCGCAACAGCCTTGCTGCCGGGCGTCAAGACGACGGTATTGGCCGTCTGGCCGGTGCCATCCTGACCCGACAGGGTGTGGTTGGTATAGCCATACATGTAGACGCGGTTGTCGAGCGTCAGGCCCGGCGCCAACTCGCTCTGGAGACGGACATATTCAAAGTCGGTCTGCTTGGCCGTCCGGTTGTACCCGTAATAGTCCTGCGCGTACTGGTTGCTGACCGACTTGTCGTTGGTCATCCCGAAATAGCGGCCATAGACCGCCAGCGCGCCCGACGTACAATTATTGCCGGTAATGTCGCCGGTATTGGTGCCCGGACCGGTCGAGGCAATGCCGCAAGTGCCCGTGCCCTTGTCGGCCTGGTAATAGACGTTGGCATTGTAGGTCGCCATCACGGTCAGCGTGTTGCGCGTTCCGATCGGCACCACGGCCTTGGCAAAGATGTTCTTGGAATGGGTGGGACTGTAGGTCAGCGCGCCCTGCGAATCCATGACCTGCCCGGTCACCACCAGCTTGGCGCCGCCCAGCTTGTCGATGGCCCCGGTCTGGAGTTCGGCACGGCCAACATACGTGTCGAAGCTGCCTGCGGTGAAATCGGCCCGCATGCCGAACGTGTCGGCCGCCGCACGCGAATAGATGTTGAAGTTGCCGCCATAGGTCGCCTGCCCCAGCTGGCTGGCATTGCCCGGACCACGGTCGACCACGAGGGTTTCGATCGTGTTCGAGGGGAAGAACGAGGTCGAGTGGTGGGTCGGGTTGTTGGTGTCGCTGAACGGGATCGAGTCGTAGGTGACGTTGTATTCACCATCCTGGAAACCACGGATCGACAGCTTGGATTCCCCCAGCCCGAAGCCGTTGTTGCCCCCGCTCAGCGTCACGCCCGGCGTCAACACGGCCAGTTCGCTGAAGTCGGCGGTGACCGGCGCGGCGTTCTGGATGTAGTCGTGCGAGACCGCGGCCTGGGGCTGGGTCGTCGTCAGCGAGGCCAGCGAAGGCGCCTGGGCGATCTGCGCCGTGCCGGTGACGATGATGTCGGCGGTGGTCAGCGAGGTGGCATCGTTCGCCTGTCCGGCCGACTGGCTCGTCGTCGTTTGCCCGGATACGGGTTCCCGCACGGAAGATGCCGGGCCCTCGCCCGCAGCAGTTCCCGTGTCGGCAGCCCCGGTGGTCGCGGCAGTATTGGCGGCAGTATCGGTGGCGGCATCAGCGGCGGCATGGGCAGGCGCGGCCATCCAGAGGATGGCGGCCGTGCAGCCCAGCAGGCTGCTCTTGGTGGTCGATGTCATGATGAAGCCTTCTTTTCCGGATGGAATGGGGGTCACTGCGCGGAAGCGGATTTGGGCCGGGCAAGTGCGGGGGGAACAGTCTGGGCACGCGCGAGTTCGGCGCGCGCGGCGGCAATCCGGCCCGTCAAGGACGGCATGATCGCCGCGATGAGCAGGGCGCGATGGACCGGCTTGCCTTGGGTGATGGGCCGGTGCCCCATCCGGCTGCGACAGGTCTGGCTGTGATGCGTCATGGTGTGCGGCCCTCGATCAGGCGCGCGACATTCGAATCCCCGTTCGTTTCGAGCACGGTGTCCGAACCGGGGAGCGGCAGGACCTGATGCCCGTGCTCGGCCCCGGCCAGCCGGGGCGTTACCGTCCCCGTCGCGAGATCGACAGCCATCACGGCCCTGGAGCGTGCCACATAAAGACGGCCATGTACCGGATCGACATTGGCATAATCCCAGCCCCCGTGAGGACCAGAAATTCTGCCGACAATATTGTAGTTCGCGTCAGATTCCGGCTGCGCACGAAGTACGCATGGCGCAAAAATCCCGGCCGCGACAAGAATCGCGGCAGAAACATGTACTTTCATGTGCTTATTTACCCCAATTACCCCGAGACCATTTTTTAACCATCCTCTCGAAGACGGGGATGCGCTAATTTCCGGCTATTACAAACTTGTGACGTAATGTGTACAAACCCCCACGAACCCCCGAAGGTTGGGAATTTATAACGTTCAGCCACAGTCTGGATCGGGGATGAGAGGCCCGGTCGCAGGCCCATTTCGCGCGCCCATCCTGCTCGCGATGTTGGGAATCCATAACATTGGGATCACCCGGAGCGAAGGTATGGGGTGATAATCCCGCTTCCCGTCACTGGTCCCTTCACTGGCCCAAGGATTTCCATGCCTCGATTCCGCTTGCAGCCACGGCCCGGAACCGGCCGGATTGGCCTGCCCGTCAACCTGCTTGCCGGACTGCTGGCCGGAGTGCTGGCCGGTTGCGCCCGCTATACCCCCCTTCCCCTCGCCACGACACCGCCCCTCGCGCCCGAGGTGAGCGCCCTTCCCGGCGCCCCGGCGCCCCATGAGCCCCTTTCGGTCGCGCAAGTGGTGGACCTCGCGCTGGCCAACAACCCGGACCTGAAAGCGGCCCGCCTGAGGCGCGCAATCGCCGCCGGACAGACGAAACAGGCCCGTATCCTGCCCAATCCGTCCCTGGGCGGTTCCATCCTGCCGCTGCTCTCGGGGGTCGGCACGGTCACGGCCTGGAACATCAGCCTGTCACAGGACATCAGGTCGATCATCACCTACTCGTCGCGCCATCGCGCCGCGCGCGACAGCGAGCAGCAGGTGGCCGCCGATATCGTCTGGCAGGAATGGCTGGTGGCCGGCAGGGCGCGGCAACTCGCGACAGACCTGATCATCGGCGCACGCAGCCGCCCCTTGTATGGCGCCGCCCGGCAACTGCTGGCCGACCGCAACGCCAAGCTCGATCAGGCACTGGCCGCCGGCAACACGACACTGACCATCGTCGCGCCCGACCGGGTCGCCTTGCAGGCCGCGCGCATGGCGCTCGACAGCTTCGACCAGACCCAGCTCGCGCTCAAACACCAGCTCAATGCCCTGCTGGGCCTTGCCCCCGATGCCGATGTACCGCTCGTCGCCACCCCGGACCTGCCCGCCTTCGATCCGGCAGCGATCCGCGCCAGCCTGCCTTCTCTGGCGGACCGGCGGCCCGATCTCATCGCCCTGCGCCTCGGCTATGGGGCGGCGGACGAAACCGTGCATCAGGCGATCCTCGCCCAGTTCCCCGACCTCGTGCTGGGGCCGAGCGCATCGAGCGACAATTCCAAAGTCATCAATGCCGGGCCGAACGCCACGCTGGGCCTGCCGGTCTTCGACCGCAACCAGGGCGCTCTGGCCATCGCCAGGGCGACCCGCGCCCAGCTCCACGCCGAATACGCGGCCCGCCTCGCGGCCACCACCGGCGAAGTGGGGGCCCTGCTCGGACAGGCTGAACAGCTCTCCGCCCAGCTCGACAGGGCCCGGCGCGCGCTGCCCGGTGCCCGTCTGGCTGCCGAACGGGCCGCGGCGGCCTTCGGCGCCTCCAACCTCGACGAGCGCGGCTATGTCGATCTCGTCTCCAGCCATTTTGCCAGAGAACAGGAAATCATGACGCTGGAGCTTGCCCTGCTCGACCGCCAGATCGCGATCCAGACCCTCGTGGGCGCCGGACTGCCGACGGTCGATCTTCCTCGGGCGCCATCGGGGAGCATGCAGCGATGATCGCGGCAACGATGAGGCGGATGATCGCCCTTTCCGCCCTGCTTGCCCCCCTCGCCGGGTGCGGCACGCCGCCTGATGCCGACCGGCAGGAGGGCGAACCGAGCGTTCTGGTCAGCCTGACCAGACCGACGCGCGGAAGCCTGCCGCAGGAGATCGAGGCATTCGGCGCGGCCACGCCCGCCACCAATGGCACCGAAACGATCAGCATGGCCCAGCCCGGCCAGATCACCAGCCTTGCCGTCACGCCGGGCAGCGCGGTCCACGCGGGCCAGACGCTGGCGACCTTTGCCCTCGCCCCGACCGCGCGCAGCACTTTTCTGCAAGCGCAAGAAGCCCTCCTCGCCGCGCAGAAACAGCGCGCCAGCACCGCCCAGTTGCTCGCCCAGCAACTGGCCACCCGGGACCAGCTCGTGCAGGCCGACAAGGCCGTGTCCGACGCGCGCGTGGCGCTGGCCGGGCTGCGGGCCGAAGGCGCCGGTCAGGCCGTGCAGACCCTGCGCGCCCCGTTCGCGGGCACGGTCATCGCCATCAGCGCCGCCCAGGGCGACAGGACGCTGCCGGGCGCCCCGATCATGACGCTGGCGCGGGCCGGTGGCATCGTCGTGACCGTCGGCGTCGATCCCGCCCGGCGCGCGGCCCTGTCGGTGGGCCAGCCTGCCCGGCTTGCGCCTCTGGCAGGCGGGGCGCCGATCATGGGCCATGTCCTGCGCATCGACAGCGCGCTCAATCCCAGAACCCGGATGATCGATGTCGACCTCGCCTTCCCAAGCGGCGTCCTTTTGCCCGGTGAAGGCGTGCAGGCCACGATCGCGACCGGGCAGGTTTCAGGCTGGGTCGTGCCGCACAAGACGGTCGTGACCGCCGATGGCCCGGCCCATGTGTTTCAGGCCGTGGGCGGCAAGGCAAAAGCCGTGCCCGTGCGCGTCGCGCTGTCCTCGGACAGCGGCGATGTCGTCGAAGGGGCGCTCGATCCTGCGCGGCCGATCATCGTCGATGGCGCCTATCAGGTGCAGGACGGCATCGCCATCCGGCAGGATCAGCCATGATCGCGCGGCTGCTTCACCGGCAATCGCGCGCGTTCGTCCTTGTCGCCGTGGCCGTGGCGCTGGCCGGGATGATCGCGGCGCTGTCGCTGCCGACCGGCCTCTTCCCGCAAGTCTCGTTCCCGCGCGTGGTCGTCGATCTCGACGCGGGGAGCCGCCCGGCCAGCCAGACCGCGCTCACCGTCACCCGCCCGGTCGAGGAAGCGATCCGCGCGATCCCCGGCGTGCGCGATGTCCGCTCGGAAACCAGCCGGGGCTCGGCGCAGATCTCCATCGACTTTGGCTGGGGCCGCGACATGGTCGCCAGCACGCTGCTCGTCGATTCGGCGATTGCCCGCGTCCTGCCCGCGCTGCCCGCAGGCACCGCCTATAACGTGCGGCGCATGGACCCGACGGTCTTCCCGATCATCTCCTATGCGCTGGTCGCGCACAATGGCGATCCGGTCGCCTTGCAGGATCTGGCGCGCTATCAGATCACGCCGCTGCTTTCGTCCATCGAAGGCCTCGCGCGGGTCGATGTCCAGGGCGGACAGACCGCCGAAGTGCAGGTTCTGGCCGATCCCCGGCGCCTCGCCGATCACGCACTGGCGATGCGCGACCTCACCAATGCAATCCGCGACGGCAATGTGCTGAGCGCGGTCGGCCAAGTGCAGGACCGGGGGCGCCTGTCGCTCGTCATCGCCGATCACAGCGTGATCACCGCGCGGCAGGTGGGCGATATCGTCGTCCAGTCCGATGCCACCGGCGTCGTGCGGGTCCGCGATGTCGCCACGGTACAGGATGGCCGCATGCCGCAATGGATGCGCATCGTCGAGGACGGGCAACCGGCGGTCCTGTTCAACATCTACGAACAGCCCGACGGCAACGCGGTGCGGATCGCGCAGGAGGTCCGCCAGAAACTGGCGACCTTGCGACTCCCTCCCGGCGTGCGGCTGGTCAACTGGTACGACCAGAGCGAACTGGTGATGCAATCGGCGGCCAGCGTGCGCGATGCCGTGCTGATCGGGCTGGTGCTGGCCGCGCTGGTGCTGCTGTTCTTCCTGCGCAGCTGGCGGGTGACGCTGGTGGCGGTGATCGTCGTCCCGGCCACGCTGGCGGCCACCGTGCTGGTGCTCAGCGTGCTGGGGATGAGCTTCAACATCATGACGCTGGGCGGCATTGCCGCGGCGGTCGGCCTGCTGATCGACGACGTGATCGTGATGGTCGAGCATATCGCCCGCCGGGCCAGCGCACGCGACGAACAGGGCCGCGTGGCGGGCCGCAGCGCCGTGTTCGGCGCCGCGCAGGAATTCATGCGCCCCCTGACCGGATCGAGCCTGGCCACGCTGATCGTCTTCCTCCCGCTCTCGTTCCTGAGCGGGGTGACCGGGGCCTTTTCCAAGGCGCTGTCGGTCACCATGGCCGCCGCCCTCGCCATCTCGTGGGCGATGACCGCCTTCGTCGTGCCCGTGCTGACCGGCTGGCTGGTCGATTTCGACACCTGGCGCGATCCGGGCGAAACCGGCAAAGGCCCGCTTGCCCGCGTGCAGGACCGCGCGCTCGACCGCCTGACCGGCAGGCCATGGCTGCTCGTCGCCATTCTCGTGCCGCTGCTGGCGCTCGGCTATATCGGCTACAGGGCAGTGCCCACCGGCTTCATGCCCAGTGTCGATGAAGGCGGCTTCATCATGGACTATTACACCGCGCCGGGCACCTCGCTCGACGAAACCGGGCGGCAGGTCGGGCAGATCGACGCCATGCTCAAGGCCGATCCCGACGTGCTCACGTTCTCGCGCCGCCTTGGCACCGGGCTGGGCGGCGATCTGGGCCAGAGCTATCACGGCGACTATTTCGTGCGGCTCAAACCGGGCCACGGCAGGCCGACCGAAGAGGTCGCCACCCGCCTGAGCGAGGAAGTCGCGCGCAAGGTGCCCGGTGTCGAGGTCGAGGTCGCCCAGCTCATGGAAGACCTGATCGGCGACCTGACCGCCGTGCCCCAGCCGATCGAGGTCAAGCTCTTCGCCTCGGACCCGTCGGTGCTCTATGGGCAGGCCCGGAAAGTCGCCGCGATCATCGCGCGGATCAACGGCGTGGTCGAGGTCAGGGATGGTGTGCGGCTGGCCGGCGACGCGCTCGCCGTGCGGATCGATCCCGTCCGGGCGGGGCTGGAAGGGGTGACTCCCGCCGAGGTGGAAAGCCAGCTTTCCGACGGCCTGACCGGCGCCCTCGCCACGACGCTGCCCCAGCCCGCCAAGGCCGTCAACGTGCGCGTCCGCCTGCCCGATGCCACGACGATCAGCCAGACCCGGCTGGCCGACCTGCCCATTCGCGCCGCCGATGGCCATGTCTTCCCATTGTCGCGGGTCGCCAGCCTCACGCCAGAGGCCGGGCAACCCCAGATCAGCCGCGAGAATCTCGAACCCATGGTCGCGGTCACCGGCCGCATCCAGGGGCGCGGCATCGGCGCGGCGGTCGGCGATGTGATCGCCGCGCTCGACAAGCCCGGCACGCTGGGTCCGGGCGTCCGCTATGAACTGGGCGGGCTCTATCAGCAGCAACAGATCGCCTTTGCCGGTCTGGTGCGGGTCTTCGGCGCGGCGCTGGTCGCCGAATTCCTCCTCCTGCTGGTGCTCTATCGCCGCCTCATGCTGCCGGTCATCATCATCGGCTGCTCGCTGCTCTCGACGAGCGCGGTGTTCACGGCGCTGTGGCTGTGCGGGGTCGATCTCAACATCACCGCGCTGATGGGCATGACCATGATCATCGGCATCGGCACCGAGATGGCGATCTTCTACGTTTCGGAGTTCGAGGCCATGGCCCGGCACATGCCCCCCGCCCAGGCCGCACGCGAGGCCAGCCGACACCGCCTGCGCCCGATCACGATGACCACGCTGGCCGCGATCCTGACCCTGCTGCCGCTGGCCATGGCCATCGGCCAGGGATCGGGCATCCAGCAACCGCTGGCGATCGCGATCATCGCGGGCCTGTTGCTGCAATATCCGCTGGTGCTGGTCGCGATGCCGGTCCTCGTGCGCCTGACCCTTCGCAGGGCCTGATCCATGCACAATCAGGAGGGGGGGGCTCTTGCCTGCCCCCTCCTCGATTCCCGGCCAAACGCCGTGCGCCAAACGCAAAAAAGGCCAGAGCGAAACCGCCTGGCCATTCGATGATGCTATCGGAGAAAACTGGTGGAGCCGAGGGGGATCGAACCCCTGACCTCTACAATGCCATTGTAGCGCTCTCCCAGCTGAGCTACGGCCCCACATGTTTTGACACTGCTTCATCCTGGGCGAACGAAGCCCCGGTAAAACCGGGAATTTTGAAGACTGGTGGAGCCGAGGGGGATCGAACCCCTGACCTCTACAATGCCATTGTAGCGCTCTCCCAGCTGAGCTACGGCCCCATCTTCGTCTTCATGCCCGCCCTGGGGGGCGAACCGTCCCGGCGGTGTTCATCGCCGGGAGCCGCGCCTCTAAGGGAGACCTATGCGGCTGGCAAGAGGCTTTTTTCACCTGCCGCATTTTTCTTCGGCCCGTCCTGTGGATCATCTGTGGATGATTTTCGGACGGGCCGGGAAACAGGTCAGTTTTCCTCGTCCTCGCCTTCGTGGGCGCCCACGCCGAGGTCGTCGTCGCCACCCAGGTCGACGTCGTTGTCGGGCGAATCGCCGTCGTCGTCGATGTCCAGATCCTCGTCGGCCAGATCGACGTCGGCGTCGGCCTCGACCTTCTCCTTCTGGATCTCCTCATAGGGGATCGGCTGCTTCGACTTGAGCACCGGCTCGGGGTGCCACGAGTACTTGCATTCGACGCAGGTGACCGGATCGGCGTTGCCGAGGTCGTAGAAGCGGGTGCCGCACTTCGGGCAGCTGTGCTTGGCGCCCCATTCAGGCTTGACCATGAATAATCCTCGAAAAGCTTGCCCGCCGCCGGTGGGCACGGTGCAAAACCAACAAAAAGCGTAAAACCAGAAAACGTCTTGCCAGAAATCGTCTTGAAGGCACGCCGCCCGGAAATCAAGCGCGCGCACGCCCAGACTCTACGGCCAGACTGCGGCGCGCGCCTTGCCATAGGCGCCGCGCGCTGTCAAAAGCCGCGCGATTTTGTCCGCTCCTTCAGTTTTTGGAAAGACCCTTCCCGTGAGCCACGACCCCGCCCAGATGCGCCCGCGCCGTTTTTCCGCCCAAGGGCCGCTCACGGGCCGGATTCGCGTTCCGGGCGACAAGTCGATCAGCCACCGCTCGATCATGCTGGGCGCGCTGGCCGTGGGCGAGACCCGCGTGACGGGCCTGCTCGAAGGCGAGGACGTGCTGTCCACCGCCGCCGCCATGCGCGCGATGGGCGCCACCATCGAGCGGCAGGCCAATGGGGAATGGCTGGTCGCGGGCGTGGGCGTGGGCGGGCTGCTCCAGCCCGGCACCGCGCTCGACATGGGCAATTCGGGCACCTCGACCCGCCTGCTGATGGGCCTTGTCGCCACCCACCCGATCACCGCCTGCTTCGTGGGCGACGCCAGCCTGTCGAAGCGCCCGATGGGCCGCGTGATCGATCCGCTCACGCAGACCGGCGCGCGTTTCACGTCCTATCCCGGTGGCCGCCTGCCGCTGATCGTCGAGGGCGCGACCACGCCGGTTCCGCTCACCTACCGCCTGCCGGTCGCCTCGGCGCAAGTGAAAAGCGCGATCCTGCTGGCCGGGCTCAACACGCCGGGCACGACCACGGTGATCGAGCCGGTTCCCACCCGCGACCATTCCGAGCGCATGCTGCGCGGCTTTGGCGCCGATCTTTCGGTCGAGCTGGAAAGCGACGGCACGCGGATCATCCGCCTTGCGGGCGAGGCCGAACTCAAGCCGCAGACCATCACCGTGCCCGGCGATCCCTCGTCGGCGGCATTCTTTGCCGTGGCTGCGCTGATCGTGCCGGGCTCGGACCTGATCATCGAGAACGTCGGCCTCAACCCCACCCGCGCCGCCTTGTTCGACGTGCTGCGCCAGATGGGCGGCGCGATCGAGGAACTCGACCGCCGCGATGTCGGCGGGGAGCCGGTGGCCGACTTGCGCGTGCGCGCCTCGGCCCTGACCGGCATCGAGGTCGATCCGGCGGTCGTGCCCGCGATGGTCGACGAATTCCCCGTGCTGTTCGTGGCCGCCGCCCATGCCAGGGGCCGCACCGTCACGCGCGGGCTTGAGGAACTGCGGGTCAAGGAATCCGACCGCATCACCGTGATGCGCGTGGCGCTGGAACTGGCTGGCGCGAACGTGACCGAAACCGAAGATGGCCTGATCATCGAGGGCACCGACGGCGCCCCCCTTCCCGGCACGGCACCCGATGCGCGCGTGGCCACCCACCTCGACCACCGCATCGCCATGGCCATGGCCGTGGCCGGCCTTGCCAGCGCGCAGGGCGTCGAAGTGGACGACACCCGCCCCATCGCCACCAGCTTCCCGGTATTCGAGGCCCTGATCGCCACCGCGACCGGGCAAGCCTGAAAGCCCTTCGCGTGATCACGCCCGTTCTGCCTCCGCTTCTGGCAGACATCTGCGGATTTGCCGGAATGGCCTGCGTGATTCTGGCCTATGGCTATGCCACGTACGGGGCCACGCGAGGGGGTGCCAAAGGGCCCCCCGCCAACCCCTTCATCCAGCACGGGACCAACCTTGCAGGCGCGGCCCTGCTCACGGTCTCGCTGCTGGTCCACCTCAACCCCGCCTCGCTCGTGCTCGAAGGATTCTGGGCGGCCATCGCCATCTGGGGCCTGGTCAAGGCGTTTCGCGAAAAGGGAAGCAAAACCCGATGATTATCGCTATCGACGGCCCCACCGCCTCGGGCAAGGGCACCATCGCCCGCGCGCTGGCTGCCCACTTCGGCCTGCCCCATCTCGACACCGGGCTGCTCTATCGCGCGGTCGGACGGCAGGTCTTCCTTGCGGGCGGCAATCCTGACGATCCCGAACAGGCGCTGGCCGCCACCGCCTTCCCCGACAGCCTGCTCGAAGACCCCGAACTGCGCTCGGAGGAAACCGGGGGGCTGGCCAGCCGCGTCTCGATCCACCCCGCCGTGCGCGCGGCCCTGCTCGAACGCCAGCAGGCCTTTGCCAACCAGCCGGGCGGCGCCGTTCTTGACGGGCGCGACATCGCCACGGTCATCGCCCCCCACGCCCCGGCCAAGCTCTTCGTGACCGCGAGCGTCGCCGCGCGCGCGCTGCGCCGCTGGGCCGAGATGCAGGGCCAGGGCCGCACCGTCAGCCGCGAAGCGATCGAAGCCGACCTCGCCGCCCGCGACGAACGCGACGCCAACCGCGCCCAGGCCCCCTTGCGTCAGGCCCCCGACGCCGCCCTGCTCGACACGTCCGCGATGGGCCGCGAAGTCGCCATCGCAACGGCCATCGCCCTCGTCGAAAAGCAGCTCGCCAGCAGGTAAAGCAACCGGTCAGGCAGGGGCCCCTCTCCCCTGCCCCCTCTCCCCTGCCGCCTGCCCCCGGTCACTCCGGCTTTTCGCCCAGGATCTGCACGCGGAAGCCCGAGCGCACTTGCGGGAAATAGTCCCAGATCGCCGAATGCTGCGCACAACGGTTGTCCCAGAAGGCGATCGAATGGGGCTGCCAGCGGAACCGGCACTGGAACATCGGGTGCTGGACATGTTCGTAGAGGAACGTCAGCAGCGCGCGGCTCTCGATGGCCGGGATGCCTTCGATGTGGGTGGTGAAGCCCCGGTTCACATAGATGCACTTGCGCCCCGTCACCGGGTGGGTGCGGATCACCGGATGGCTGTTGCGCGGCAATTTCATGCCCTCGGGCGTGATCCCGCCAAAGCCCATGACCGCATCGTGCACCGCGGTCAGCCCGTCGAGATAGCCCTTCATCCGGTCCGAAAGCGCGTCATAGGCCGCGTACATGTTGGAAAACACGGTGTCGCCGCCCACCGGCGGGATCGTGTGGAGATAGAGGATCGAGCCCATCGGGGGCTGTTCGTCGCAGCTCATGTCCGAATGCCAGTCCTCGCCAGCCACGAACGTGCTGTTTTCATCGGCGTGGATGATCGTCACTTCGGGGTGGCCGGGCACCTGCCAGGGCGCCGTGCTGGGCGCGACATGGACACCGCCGAAATATTCGGCGAGGCGGATGTGATCGGCATGGGACAGCTTCTGGTCGCGGAAAAACAGCACCAGCCGGTCGGCCATGGCCGCGCGCAGTTCCTCGACCTGCCGGTCGCTGAGCGGCGCGGTCAGGTCCAGCCCCGAGACTTCCCCGCCCATCACCGGGGTCACGGGGGCAACAGTGATCGTTTCGTAGCTCATCGCTCAGGCACCTTGGAAAAAAGATTTCAGATCAGCGGCCAGTTCATGCGCAGCGGCAGCCCGGAACGCGCGACCACGGCCTGCGCGGCCTCCTGCGCCTGCGCCAGCAGGGCTTCCTCGTCGATGGTCGTCGAGCGCCCGGCGGCCACTACCCGGCGCCCTTCGACCCAGACACTGTCGACCCCGCGCCCGTCGGCCGTCCACACCAGATGCTGCACGGGATTGTGCAGCGGCACCCATTCGGGGCGGCGCGTGTCGTGCAGCACGAGGTCGGCCCGCGCCCCCACGGCCAGCGTGCCGACCTGCCCTTCCAGCCCCATCGCGCGCGCGCCGTTGACCGTGAGCATTTCGAGCGCAGCCTCGGCGGGGAACAGCGCGGTATCGCCGCGCGCATCCTTCCACAGCCCGGCCATGAGCCGCGCCGAAGGCATCAGGTCGTGCCGGTCGCCGCCATCGGTGCCCAGCGCAAGATTGACACCCTGCGCCGCCATTTCGGGGAACAGCCCGCGCGTGGTCGCCTGATAGCCGCCCTTGAGCGAGGCTTCGGGGCAATGGACGACATGGGTGCCGCTTTGCGCGACAAGGGCAACTTCGCTTTCGTCGATGTGGACCATGTGGACGAGCGCCAGATGATCGCCCAGCACCCCCAGATCGGCCAGCCAGTGCAGCGGGCGCTTGCCCTCGTGGGCCAGATACCATTCCGCATCGCCGGGCGCGGGGGCCATGTGCGCGGCGATGTGCAGCCCTCGCTCGCGCGCGATGGCGCTGGCCGCCTGCCACAGCGGGGCGGTGTTGGTCATGTGCCCGACCAGCAGCGGCCAGGCCGCGATCAGGCGCCCGTCGTCGGGCAAGGCCGCCAGATCGGCCTCGATAGCGGCAATCGCCTTGTCGGTCAGCGCGGTCTGGTCATCATCGGGCGCAAAGGCGCGGTCCATGCACCAGCGCCCGATCCGCCCGCGAATGCCCACCGGTTCGAGCGCGGCGGCCACTTCATCAAAGGCCAGGATCGTGCCCGCCTCCAGAAACGTGGTCGTCCCGCTCTTGAGCATGGTGAGCGCGGCGAGCCGGGCGGCCAGCGCCTGCTCGCGCGGGGTGTGCCCGTGATAGAGCGGGATCACCCATTGGTTGAGCCCTTCGTCGAACGGCAGATGCTCGGGCAGGAAATTGCGCAGCAAAGTCTCGGTCAGGTGGACATGGCCGTTGACGAAGCCGGGCGTGCCGACAAAGCCGCGCCCGTCGATCACCTCGCGCGCGCGGACCTGCCCCTCGACCTGGTCACGCGGCCCCACCGCCACGATGCGCCCGCCCGCCATGGCCAGCGCCCCGTCGCGGATCACCCGCCGCGTGGCATCCATGGTGACGAGCATCGCCCCCGCAACGAGGGTATCGGCCTCGATCATCTCCATTCCGGACATCTCCATTCCGGGCCTCTCCATCTCAGCCGAACCGGAAGGCCGAAATGTCGGCCATCATCACGGTGTCGGTGAAATCGCGTGTCCCGGCATCGTCCAGCGCGGCCCCGGCGGCGACCATCAGCGGGATCAGGTGCTCTTCGCGCGGGTGGCTCAGGCGGCCCGAAGGGGCGGACGACCATTGCGCCAGCTTCTGCCAGCGCGTGGCCGGGTCGCTCTCGACCGCCTGCGTCAGCCAGGCATCGAACTGGGCCGAAGGCTGGGTAGCGGCGGGCGAGAAGAACGCGCGCATGTTGTGGAAGCTCATCCCCGAACCGACGATCAGCACGCCTTCCTTGCGCAACGGGGCCAGCGCGCGCCCTGCCCGCAAGTGCGCCTCGGGGTCGAGATCGCGCCTGAGCGAGAGCGGCACGACCGGAATATCGGCCTCGGGCGTGACCAGCAGGAACGGGATGAACACCCCGTGGTCGAAGCCGCGCCGCGCATCGGTGCGCGCGGGCAGCCCCTCGGCGCGGATCAGCTCGACGATCCGCCCGGCCAGTTCCGGGGCACCGGGCGCGGGAAACTTCAGCTCATAGGTGTGCTGGGGGAAGCCGTAATAGTCGAAGATCATCTCGGGCGCGGGCGCGCATGCGGCGGCAAACTCGCCCTCTTCCCAGTGGCCCGAGACGACCACGATGGCCTTGGGCCTTTCTGGCAGGCTGGCGATCAGGCCCTTGAGATAGGCGGCGGTCTTGTCCCAGGCATCGGCGGGCCCGCCCATGGCGCGCCAGTCCATGAAGAAACACGGGCCGCCGCCATGGGGGATGAACAGGGTGGGCATGGTGGCGGTGGAAACATCAGGCATGATCGGGAGGCGCTCCTGCGGGGCTGGCTTGGGGAATGGGCTAGGACCGAAGGGCGTCGGGCGTCTTGATCACGCGCGCAAGCAATTTTGCAAACAGGCCCCTGACCCGACTTGATGCGCTGCGCCCTCGTTCTTGCGCCCCGGCCCGCCCCCCTTTGCAAGGCCCCGCACCATGGGGTCTACTCGTGTCGATCCGCTTCAGGGAAACCGTTTCGCCGATGTCGTCATCTCCCGCTTCCCGTCTTGCCGCCATTCACGTCGCGATTGCCGCCACGATTGCCAACACCTTGTGCATGACGGCGGCGATCTCGGCGACGATCGGGGTCTTCCTCGTGCCCATCGCCACCGAATTCGGCTGGCCGCGCGCGGCGGTCTCGGGGGTGCTCGGGCTGATCTCGGTGATCAGCGCGATTGCCTATCCGCTGGCCGGGCGGGCGATGGACCGCTTCGGATCGCGCTGGATCCTGCTGGCGGGCAATATCGGGCTGGCGGCGGGCATCGTGCTGGTTTCGCGGTCGAGCGCCTCGATCGCCGATTTCTACTGGCGCTTTGCCGTGGCCGGGCTGTTCGGAACGATGGCCGCCACCGGCATGGTCAGCAAGATCGTGTCCGACTGGTTCGACGCGCGGCGCGGGCTGATGCTGGGGATCACGGCGGGCGTGGGCAATGGCGTGGGCGCCACGATCATGCCGGTTCTGGCGGGCGTGCTGCTCACATTTTATGGCTGGCGCACGGCCTATCTGGTGATCGGCCTCGTCGTTTTGCTGGCCGCACCCTTCATCGCGTTCTGGCTGCGCGAGGCTCCCACCCCCACACAAGCCAAGGACCGCAAGGCCGGGCCGGTCGCCGGGCTTTCCCTGGCCGAGGCGGTGCGCACCCGCGCGTTCTGGCTGATGCTGGTGGCGATTGCCGCCGGGGCGGGCGGGATGACGGCGATGTTCACCCATGTCGTCCCGCTGCTCACCGGCCACGGGGTGAGCCTCGCCGAAGCGACCGGGGTGGTGGTGACTTTCGCGCTCGTCACTGCCGGGTGGCAGGTCGTCACCGGCGCCCTGCTCGACCGCTGGCGCACCCCGCGCCTGATCCTGCCGATGTATGCCAGCGCGATTGCGGGCATGCTGATGCTCCAGTTCCTGACCGGAAGCGTGGCGATCCTTGGCGCGGGCGTTTTGCTGGGGATCGGCATGGGCGCCGAATATGGGGCGCTGTCCTATTTCGTCTCGCGCTATTTCGGGCTGCGGCATTTTGGGGCCATCGTGGGTGTGTTCTATGCGGTGGTGGCCTTCATCCAGGGCGTGGCGCCCGCGCTGATGGATGTGAGCTTCGACCACAGCGGCACGTATGCCATTGCCACGCTGGCGATTGTCGGGGCATTGGTGCTGGGCATGGTGCTGCTGGCGCTGCTGCCCCATCCCGACCGGATGGAGCCAGTCCAGACCGCGACCGATTCCCCGTCCGGCGGCGCGCTGGCCCTTTCCCTGTAAGATTCGGAACTGCTTCGATGTCCCTTGTCGTGTTCGGCTCCATCAACCGCGACGTGGTCATGCGCGTGGCCCATCTGCCCCGTCCGGGCGAAACGCTTTGCGCCCAAAGCCACGACCTGCTGCCCGGCGGCAAGGGCGCCAACCAGGCCACCGCCGCCGCGCTTCAGGGGGTGCCAACGATCATGCTGGGCGCCGTGGGCGAGGATGCCCATGGCGCGGCGATGCGGGCCGCGCTGGCCGCCGCCGGGGTCGATACCGCCGCGATAGCCCATGTGCCGGGGCCGACCGGGCTGGCCTATGTCTTCGTGGCCGAGGACGGCGAGAACCAGATCGTGATCGTGCCGGGGGCCAATGGCGCCCTGCGCGCGCCTGCCAGCCTGCCGCCCGGCACCACGATGGCGCTGGCCCAGGCAGAAGTCGCGCCCGATGAAGTCGCCGCGTTCCTCGCGCTCGCCCGCAAGGCCGGGGCCACCACGCTCTACAACGCCGCCCCCGCCACCGATGAGGCCCGCGCGGCGCTGGCGCTGGCCGACATCGTGGTGGTCAACGAGACCGAACTGGCCTTCTTTCTGGGCGAGCCTGAGCCTCCGCACGGCGAGGCCGCCGTGGCCCGCGCCGCCACGCGGCTGGCCTGCCACCCGCAGCCCGGCCATGCTCGTCAATGGGTGATCGTGACGCTGGGCGGCGCCGGGGTTCTGGCCCATGGCCCCGAAGGCACGATCCGCCTGCCCGCCCCGCGCGTGCCGGTGGTCGATACGACCGGGGCGGGCGACACCTTCTGCGGGGTTCTCGCCGCGCGTCTGGCACAAGGGGCCATGATGCCCGAAGCACTGGCCTTTGCCGTGGCCGCCGCCGCGCTGGCAGTGCAGCGCGCAGGCGCGGCAGCGGCGATGCCAACGCGGGGTGACGTGGAAGCGGCACTGGCCTGTTCCACCCGCTGAGCGCTCTTGGTTATCCCCCGCGCAACAATTGCACGCCCCAGTCGCGCTCGAACAGATAGAGCAGAACCCGCGCCGCCTCCCCGCGCGGCGAGGAAAGCCCCCCGTCGCGGTCCATCAGCAGCCGCGCGTCATCGTGGGCGATCGGCAGCAGCGCGGCGATCTGCTCGAAATCGGCGACGCGGAACGGCGTATCGCCCGATTGGCGCGTGCCCAGCAGTTCGCCCCCGCCGCGCAGGCGCAAGTCTTCCTCGGCCAGCAGGAAGCCGTCCTGCGTCTCGCGCATCAGCGCCAGCCGCTCGCGCCCGACTTTGCTGACCATATCGCCGCGCAACAGCAGGCACGTCGATTTCTGGCTGCCGCGCCCGACCCGCCCGCGCAACTGGTGCAACTGGGCAAGGCCAAAGCGTTCGGCCTGCTCGATCACCATCAAGGTCGCATTGGGCACGTCGACGCCGACCTCGATCACGGTCGTCGCCACCAGCAGCCTTGCCTCGCCGCTGGCAAAGCGTTCCATCGCCGCGTCCTTGGCCTCGGGCCGCATCTGGCCATGGACCATGACCACGCCATCCCCGAACCGTTCCGAGAGCATGGCATGGCGCGCCTCGGCAGCGGCCAGATCCTCGTTCTCGGCCTCGCGCACCATCGGGCAGACCCAATAGGCCTGATGGCCCGCAGCCATGTGGCGCCCGATCCCCTCGATCACGTCGGCCAGTCGCTCCTGCGCGACGACGCGGGTGTCGATGGCCTGACGGCCGGGGGGCATTTCATCGAGCCGCGAGACTTCCATCTCGCCATATTGGGCGAGCGTGAGCGTGCGCGGGATCGGCGTTGCGGTCATCGCCAGACAGTGCGGCGTGCGCCGCGCCTTTTGCGTGAGCAGCAGGCGCTGGCCGACGCCAAAGCGGTGCTGCTCGTCGATCACCACCAGCGCGAGGTTGCGATAGGCGACGCTGTCCTGAAAGATCGCATGGGTGCCGACCAGAATGTCGATCCCGCCATCGAGCAGGTTCATCAACAGCGCCTCGCGCGCGCGGCCCTTGTCGCGGCCCGTGAGCAGCGCGATGTTGACGCCGGTGCCCCGCGCCATCTTCGCCAAAGTATCGGCATGCTGGCGCGCAAGGATTTCGGTGGGTGCCAGCAGGGCCGCCTGCCCGCCCGCCTCGACCGCGATCAGCATCGCATGAAGCGCCACCGCCGTCTTGCCCGAGCCGACATCGCCTTGCAGCAGGCGCAACATGGGCGAGCCTTGCGCCATGTCGCCCTCGATCTCGCCGATCGCGCGGGTCTGCGCGCCGGTCAGCGTGAAGGGGAGGTTGAGCTTGTCGCGCAAGTGCCCGTCGCCATGGAGCGCTTGCCCCGCGCGCTTGCGGTTGGCCTCGCGCACCAGCATCAGCGCGAGGGCATTGGCGAACAGTTCATCGTAGGCCAGCCGGTCGCGCGCGCGCTTGTCCTGCCCCTTGTGCGCGGCCAGCATCGCCTCGCGCCACGCGGGCCATTCCTCGCGCGCCTTCAGGCCCGGCTCGATCCATTCGGGAAGCTCGGGGGCAAGGCTCAGCGCCTGCTGGACGAGGGCGTTGATCCGCCCCTGCGTCAGCCCTTCGGACAGCGGATAGACCGGCTCGACCAGATGCCCCATCAGCGCGCCGCCATCCTCGCTCACATGGTCGGGATGGACGATCTGGAGCGAGGAACCGAACTGGTCGAGCCGCCCGGCCACCCAGCGCGTTTCGTCCACCGGCAGCGCCTTTTTGGCGGTATAGGACGCGCGCCCGAAATAGGTGATCGAGACCGTCTCGCCCGCGCTGTCCGCCGCGATCACCCGGAACGGGCCGCGCCCGGCGGGCTGGCGATGCTCGAGCACGGTCAGCATGATGACGATCTGCTCGCCCACCTGCCCTTGCGCGAGGGTGGGCACCGCGCGGCGTTCGACGAAGCGGTCGGGCAGATGATAGAGGAAATCGCGGACCCGCGTGAGGCCCAGCTTGTCGAGCGGGCGGGCAAGCCCGGCCCCCACGCCCTTGAGACTGGTGGCCTCGGCAAACAGCGGATTGAGCAAGTCGGGACGCATGAGGCTCCCCATAAAGGCCAAGCGGGCGTTGCGCCATGGGGCAAGCCGGTTTACCCGCAACCACCATGACCCAAACGCCTTCCGACTCCGCTTCCGCTCCTCTCGATGAAGCCCGCCTGCGCAAGATGAAGTTCCGCGCCTGGCACCGTGGCACGCGCGAGGCCGATTACATGATCGGCTGCTTCTTCGACACCTTCCACCCCCAGTGGGGCGAGGCCGAAGCGGCATGGTTCGAAAAGCTGATGGACGAGGAAGATGTCGACATCCTCGGCTGGGCGCTGGGCACGCTGTCGGTTCCGCCCGAATATCAGGGCCCGTGGATGGAGCGCATGCGCAAGCTCGATTACGTCGAAATCCCCCGCTGATCCCCCTCCTTCGTCCTTCCCGCGCAGGCGGGAATCCAGCGGCAAGGCCTGAAGCCACAGCCTGTCCCTGACATGTCGCGAAGCTGGATTCCCGCCTGCGCGGGAAGGACGAATGTACTCTCTCCCGCCCCGAAGAGCCTCCTATGCCCGATCTTGCCCGCATCCTGTCCGCCCGCACCCCGCTGACGCTGTCCAGCGTGGCCAGAGGCGCGCAGCCGCTGGTTCTGGCCGATCTGGCGCGGGCGGCAGCGGCGGCAAAGGAGCAGGGCCGCGCGGTGTTCATCGCGCCCGACGACACCGCCTTGCGCGCCATCATGGACAGCGCCGCGTTCTTCGCGCCCGAACTCGACGTGATCGACTTTCCGGCCTGGGACTGCCTGCCCTACGACCGCGCCTCACCCGCGCTCTCGATCAGTGCGCGGCGACTGGCCGCCCTGCAAAAGTTGCAGCACAAGCGCGATGGCACCCCGCACCTGCTGGTCACCACGATCAACGCGGTGCTCCAGCGCACGCTCACCCCGTTCCGCATCCGCGAATCGACCCGCCTGCTTTCGCCCGGCGTCGAGATCGGGCGCGAGAGCCTGATCGCGCTGCTCCAGCGGCAGGGCTATTCGCGCACCGATACCGTGGTCGATGCCGGCGAATATGCGGTGCGCGGATCGGTCTTCGACATTTACCCGACCGGGCTCGACCACGGGCTGCGCCTCGATTTCTTTGGCGACGAGCTGGAAACGCTGCGCCTGTTCGATCCCAATACCCAGCGTTCGGTCCAGCCGGTCGAAACCCACCTGCTGCTCCCGGCCAGCGAGGCCCTGCTCGACGAAGCCTCGATCAAGCGCTTCCGCAGCCGCTATCGCGAACGGTTCGGCGCCAATGCCACGGGCGATCCACTCTATCAGGCGGTCAGCGAAGGGCGCCGCCTTGCGGGCATGGAGCACTGGCTGCCCCTGCTCGAAGAGCGCATGGTCACCCTGTTCGACCACCTCGCCCCCGGCGACCTCGTGGTGATCGACGCGGCCGCCGCCAAGGCCGCCGAAACGCGCCTTGCCGACATTGCCGACTATCGACAGGCCCGCACCGACAGCGCCGCCCGCCAGCCCGGACATTACCGCCCGCTGCCCGAAGACGCGCTCTACCTGACGCGCGACGAATTCGACCGGGCGCTGGCAGGCTGGCCGGTCCACCGCACGACCCTGTTTGCCGAACCGGAATCGGCTTCTGTAATCGATTTCGGTTTCACCAGTGCACGCGATTTCACCCCCGACCGCGCACAAGGCGTCAATATTTACGAGGCGGCGGCCAAGCATCTGGCCGCGCTGGGCACGCGCGGCCTCAAGCCGATCATCGCGGCCTATACCACCGGCTCGCGCGCGCGGCTCGCCTCGCTCCTGGCCGAAGCGGGCAAGCAGGCGCCTGCCCTTGCCGAGACATGGCAGGAGGCGCTGGGTCTGGCCGCCTCAGGCCGCCCGGTCGCGGTCGTGCTGCCGCTCGAAGCCGGGTTCGCCAATGCCGCGCTCGAACTCGTCACCGAGCAGGAAATTCTGGGCGACCGCCTCGTCCGACGGAAGAAGAAGCGCAAGGATGCCGACGCCTTCCTTGCGGAACTCTCCGCACTCACGCCGGGCGATCTCGTCGTCCACATGGACCACGGCATCGGGCGCTACGAAGGCCTCGAAGCGACCACCGTGGGCAAGAGCCCGCACGACTGCGTGCAGCTTACCTATGCCGGGGGCGACAAGCTCTATATCCCGGTCGAAAACCTCGACGTGCTCTCGCGCTATGGCGCCGAGAGTGACGGCGTCGCGCTCGACAAGCTAGGCGGTGAAGGCTGGCAGCGGCGCAAGGCGCGCATGCGCGAGCGCATCCTCGAAATGGCGGGCCAGCTCATGGCCACCGCCGCCCATCGCGCGCTGCGTCAGGCCGATGTCCTTCCGGTCGATCCGGCCAGCTATGGCCCGTTTGTCGACCGCTTCCCGTGGGACGAGACCGAAGATCAGGACCGCGCCATCGACGACGTGCTGACCGACATGGCCGGGGGCAAGCCGATGGACCGTCTGGTCTGCGGCGATGTTGGCTTCGGCAAGACCGAAGTGGCCTTGCGCGCGGCCTTCGTGGCGGCCATGGCCGGGCATCAGGTGGCAGTGATCGCCCCCACCACCCTGCTCGCGCGCCAGCACTACAGCAATTTCGTCGAGCGGTTTTCCGGCTTCCCCATCGAGATCGGGCGCCTGTCGCGCCTCGTCCCGGCCAGAGAGGCCACCGAGACGCGCGCGCGCCTCGCCGCCGGAACGCTCGACATCGTGGTCGGCACCCATGCGCTGCTGTCGAAGTCGGTCGAGTTCAAGCGGCTGGGCCTCGTCATCGTCGACGAGGAACAGCGCTTTGGCGTGACCCACAAGGAAAAGCTCAAGGAACTCAAGGCCGACGTTCACGTCCTTACGCTGACCGCCACGCCCATCCCGCGCACCTTGCAGATGGCCATGTCGGGCCTGCGCGAACTCTCGACGATCCAGACCCCGCCGGTCGACCGCCTCGCCGTGCGGACGTATGTGATGCCGTGGGACGACGTGACCATGCGCGAGGCGCTGATGCGCGAACACCAGCGCGGTGGGCAGAGCTTCATCGTCGTGCCGCGCATCGCCGACATGGCCGAAGTGGAAGACTGGCTGCGCCTCAACGTCCCCGAAGTCCGCTTCGTGACCGCGCACGGGCAGATGAACCCGACCGAAGTGGAAGACCGCATGAGCGCCTTCTACGACAAGCAATACGAAGTGCTGCTTTCGACCACGATTATCGAAAGCGGGATCGACATCCCGAGCGCGAACACCATCGTCCTCCACCGCGCCGACCGCTTTGGCCTCGCCCAGCTCTACCAGTTGCGTGGCCGCGTGGGCCGGGGCAAGCTGCGCGCCTATGCCTACCTGACCTACCCGGAAGACAAGGCCCTCTCCGAAATCGCCGAGAAGCGCCTGAAAGTATTGGGCGATCTCGATTCGCTGGGTGCGGGGTTCCAACTGGCCAGCCACGACCTCGACCAGCGCGGCGCGGGCAACCTTCTGGGCGACGAACAATCGGGCCATATCAAGGAAGTGGGCTTCGAGCTGTACCAGTCGATGCTCGAAGAGGCGATCCTGGCAGCCAAGGCGGGCGAACTGGGCCTTGCGCGGACGCGCGAGGCGCTGTCCCCCCAGATCACACTCGACGCGCCGATCATGATCCCCGAGGACTATGTGCCTGACCTTGCCGTGCGCATGGCGCTCTATCGCCGCATGAACGATGCCGAAGGCCCCGAGGCGGTCGAGGCGCTGGCCGCCGAGATGATCGACCGCTTCGGCCCCCTGCCCGCCCCCACGCAGAACCTGCTTAAACTCATCGAGGTCAAGCGTCAGGCCATCGAGGCACGCATCGCCAAGATCGATGTCGGCCCCAAGGGTGTGCTGGTCTCGTTCCACAACGACGATTTCCCCGATCCGATGGGGCTGGTCGCCTATGTCGAGCGGCTCAAGGGCACGGCCAAGCTGCGCCCCGACAACAAGCTGGTGATCAACCGCGCCTGGGGCGATCCGCAAGGCCGCCTCAACGGGCTGGTGCAGCTGACCAAGGGCCTTTCGACCATCGCCCGCCGCGCCGCGCGCAAGGCGGCCTGAGCCACGCGAAAGACCTGCCTTCAGCTTCTGGCGAGCGCGGCCATGTCCGCGCCCGCCAGCGGCCCCGCGCGCAAAAAGCCCTGGAACAGGTCGACCCCCTCGTCGGCCAGGACCGCCAGTTGCCCTTCGGTCTCCACCCCTTCGGCCACCACGCTGAGCGAGAGGGCACGGGCCATGGCCACCATCGCGGCCAGAATCGCCCGGTCGCGGCGATCGTGGGCCACATCGCGCACGAGTGAACGGTCGATCTTGAGCGTGTCGAGCGGCAGGGCCTTGAGCGTGCGGAAGTTGGAAAAGCCGGTTCCGAAATCATCGAGCGCCACGCGCACGCCTTGCCCGGCCAGTTGCCGCAGCGCCTGCGCACAGGCCGCAAAATCGGCGATCAGGGTCTGTTCGGTGATCTCGATGGTCAGGCGCTCGGGCGCAAAGCCCGCGTCGCGCGCGCGGCCCAGCAGATTCCCGGCGAAATCGGGCAGGGCAAAATCCTCGGGCGTGACATTGAGCGAAAGCCGCCATGCCTCGGGCCAGCCCTGCGCGCCGGTCATGGCCGCCCCGGCAATGTGCTGCGAGAGCGGGGCCATCTGGTCGGCTCGCTCGGCCACGGTGAACAGCGTGGCCGCGCCGATTCGCCCGATGGTCGGATGCTCCCAGCGGGCCAGCGCCTCGGCCCCGGCCAAGGCCCCGTCGCGCACGCGGAATTGCGGCTGGTAGAGAATCGCGATCTCGTCGCGATGGAGCGCGCCGATCAGGTCGGCTTCGAGCAGGGCCGCGCTGCGTGCGCGGGCGCGGTGGCTGCCATCGGCCCAGAGCAGCCGCCGCGCCGCGCCGCGCTGCAACTGCACGAGTGCCTGATCGAGCCGGTCGAGCAGGCTCGAACCGCTGTCGCCCGGCTGGCCGCGCAACAGCGCAATGCGTGGCAAGAGGCGCACGGCCTCACCCACGGCCCCACCCTCTGGCGAGAGGCTGTCCAGCCGCAGGGGCCGGGCAATCGCGCGCCCCAGCACTTGCGCCACCCCCTGCCACCGCTCGCGGCTGAGCGGCGCGTCGCTGGCGATCAGGAACTCCCCGCCCGAAACCCGCGCGACGAGCCCGCGCGGGCCGAGCTCTTCGCCCAGCACCTGCACGATGCGCCGCGCCACTTCGGCCAGAATGCGGTCTCCCCCGCCCCGCCCAAAGGCCAGATTGACCGCCTGCAATCGATTGAGGCCCAAGAGCATAGCATGCACCGGCCCTGCCTCGCGCCGCCCCTCCGCACGGTCGAGCCAGGCCAGCGCTGCGCGCGCATCGACCAGACCGGTCAGGCCATCGGTGCCCTGACCGGACGACCCAGGAACAGGGGCAGGAACAGAATCCGGGGACGGAACGGAGGCTGGCGCGGATGTCATGGTTACCCCGCCCCTAGCAGAGCCCCCCGGTTGCTGTCGCCCCTCGCCGCACCTCCGGTTTTTTCGCATTGCGCCATAATGGGGCACCCCATATCACCCGCACAAGACCGCACATCGCGGATACAGGCCACGCCCTCGGGCCTGACAGGAAAATTGGACCAACAATGACGATCAGCGCTTCCGGTTCGACAGTGGGCGCCCCCTATGGGAAGCTCGCCCTGTTGGCCTCTCCCACCCCCAAGGCCCAGGACGCCGCCCAGACCCTCGCCGCCTCGCGCGACTGGGTGCCGCTCGAAGAAGCCGACGCGGTCATCGTGCTGGGGGGCGACGGCTTCATGCTGCAAGTGCTCCACCAGATGCTCGATCTCGACCGGGTGGTGCCCGCCTATGGCCTGAACCTTGGCACGGTGGGCTTCCTGATGAACAAGCAGAAGAGCAGCCGCAGCCTTGAGGAACGGCTGTCGCGCGCCCGCCCGGTGGCGATCAGCCCGCTGCGCATGGATGCAGTCACCAATGCAGGTGAAACGCAAAGCTATTATGCGATCAACGAAGTCTCGCTGCTGCGCGAGACGCGCCAGACCGCCAAGCTCGAAGTGACGGTCAACGGCAAAGTCCGCATCCCCGAACTCTCGTGCGACGGGGTGCTCGTGGCCACGCCCGCCGGATCGACCGCCTACAACCTCTCGGCCAATGGCCCGATCCTGCCGCTGGGGGGCAATATCCTCGCGCTCACCCCGATCAGCCCGTTCCGCCCCCGCCGCTGGCGCGGGGCGATCCTGCCCGATACCGCCCACATCGTCGTGCGCGCGCTCGAATCGGTCAAGCGCCCGGTCCTCGTCGTGGCCGACCAGCAGGAAATCCGCGATGTCAGCGAAGTCCACATCCGCGCGTGGCGCGACCACCAGCTGACCTTGCTGTTCGACCGGGGCCGCAGCCTCGACGAACGCATTTTCGACGAACAGTTCCTCGCCTGAGAGCCTGTCTCCCGGCCTTCAGGGAGAACCGGTATCCATGCGGCCAGTTGTGGAAAATTGCGACCAAGGCGCTTGCCAAGCCCGAAATGCCTGCTATTAGCGCCCCACCTGTTCCGGGCAACCGGATCTGTTCCCTGATAGCTCAGCGGTAGAGCTCTCGACTGTTAATCGAGCGGCCGTAGGTTCGAATCCTACTCAGGGAGCCATTCTTCTTCCGGCACACCACCGGCAGAATTGCATAGCCGGCCCGTCCGGCACTGTTCCCTGATAGCTCAGCGGTAGAGCTCTCGACTGTTAATCGAGCGGCCGTAGGTTCGAATCCTACTCAGGGAGCCACCCCCTTTTCAGACCTGACCCTTCGCCCCCGGCATCAGCCCGGCCCGAAGGCCTGCGCGCGCCTCCCGGCAAGCCCGCGCGCGCTCTGGCGCAGGAAACGCACGCCCCCTCCGGGCCGGAGAAGGACGCATCGGGGCCCCTGCCCGCCTCCCCCTACCCGGCCCCTCTGCCCCCAGCCGCGCGCCGATTCCGTTTTCCGGCCACCCGCTGCCCGGCCATGCCCGGCCACAAGTCCGCACCGCCTCCCGCGACGGAAAGACGCCACCATTACCGAAAAGCAGGGGTACCCGCCGGTCAGAAGTAGCGTTCCCCCACGCGGATCGTGTCGCCCGGCAGGATCGCCACCTGGTTGATGCCGCGCAGCGAAACGGGATGCTCGCCGGTCGAGGTCTGGCGGCGCAGGAACGCCGTCTTCTCGTTGGCGCGATAGGTAAAGCCACCGGCCTTGGCGATCGCCTGATCGACCGTCATGCCCGAGGCATAGGGATATTCGCCCGGCTTGTTGACCTCGCCCAGAATGTAGAACGGGCGGTAGTTGAGCACCTCGACGCTCACGCGCGGATCGTTGACATAAGCCCCCGCAAGGCGCCCGGTGATCTCGCGCGTCACTTCCTCGGTCGTGTGGGCTCCGGCCTGGACCACGCCGATCAGCGGAAAAGCCACCGCCCCGGTCGGCGTGACGTTGTATTCGCCGGTCAGCGTGGGCTCGTTGAAGACGGTGATGCGCAGCTTGTCGCCCGCGCCGACGCGATAGCCCGCGATGCCCGCCGCGCGATCAGCCGAAGTGAGCGGGCGCATATCGCGGCTCGCACACCCCGGCAGCGCCACCAGCAGCCCCAGCGCGAGAGCCAGACCTGCGCCCTTCCTGCCCCCCCGCCTGCGCGCGCCCGGCGCGCCGCGAAGCTTGGCGGAAGACGGCCCGGAAGAATTCCCTGAAAAGGTCTTGGTCGAACACCCCAAAAACAGCGCATGAGCAATAGTCACGATACGCCCTCCACTTGATCGTTTCACTGTTGTTCTATGCGCGCGCGCCACGAAGACAAGGAAGGGCGCCGGGATGAAAGCTCCGACTTGGAGGCGTTCCGGAGCGATCCGAAACCCCGGCATCGCGCCGCCGCAAGTCGCTTGAGGGCGGCCATGCGGCAAGGGCACGCGCCCCGTGCCGGGCAGTCCCCCACGAACAAACCCTAAGCATTTTTCCTGCGACCTATGGGTATTTGCGGAGGCCTTGCCCGCCATGGACGCCCCCCTTCCCTCCCCCCGCCCGCCCCCGTCCCCCGCTGCACCGCACACCGGGATGACAGGCCGCCAAACCACGCCGGAACGCGGCCTGCCGGGGCCCTGCTATTGCTCCGCAGCGGATATGCTTGGCCTTCCTTGCGCGGGCGAACGGCCACAGGCTGGGGTCATATCGGGAACGGGCATGGGTGGAGCGCCAGGCGCACCGGAGCGTCCCGATGCACATCTCGATCCGGGGCAACCCGATCTGGCCGAAGGGGGCAATGGTGAACACCGCAATCGACTTCTATCGCGCACCAGCCGGCATCGTGCCCGCTGGCGTGGCCGAACCGCGCGCCAGCTCGCCGGCGGCAACCGACCGCATCGACGTAAGGCGCCTCATCGCCATGTTCCGCCGCCGCATCGGGGTTTTCCTGGGCGTGGTCGGCGCGGTTCTGGCCGTGGGCATGATCATCACCGCGCTGCAACCGCGCACCTATTCGGCCCGCGCCGAAGTGACGCTCAACAGCAAGCTCCAGACCGTGGCGCCCACCAGCACCAACGACAAGGTCGAGCAATCGGCGATCCCGAGCGAAAGCTTCGTCGACACGCAAGTCTCGGTGGTCACCTCGGAAACCAACACCGCCGCCGTCGCCGACGCGCTGGGGCTGGCGCGCGACCCGCGCTTCGCGCAGGCAAAGGGCAGCGATCAGGGCAAGACCGCAGCCAGCAAGGAAAGCGCCCGCGACGCGGCGATTGCCTATCTGCGCAAAAACGTGACCGCGCAGCGCATCGGCTCGACCTATGGCATCGCCATCACCTTCGAAAGCCGCGACCCTGCCGAGGCCGCGCGCGTCGCCAATGCCTTTGCCGAACAGTACACGCTCGGCGCGCTCGAACAGAAGCGCTCGGGCGCGCGCGACACGACCGCGGTGATCGCCTCGCGGCTCGAACAGCTGCGCCAGCAGGCCCTCGCCGACAGCGCGGCGGCCCAGCGCTATCGCATCACCCACAATCTGCTCAGCACGACCCAGGGCACGCTGACCGAGCAGGAAATCTCGTCCTACAACCAGGAAGTGACCTCGGCCCGCGCCCAGGCCGCCGAAGATACCGCCCGCCTTCAGGCCGCGCGGGCGCAGATGCAGGGCAATGGCAATGGCGGCGTGGGCGAAGCCTCGCTCTCGCCGGTGATCGGCCAGATGCGCGCCCAGCAGGCCAGCCTCGCCGGCGAATTCGGGGCACTCTCGTCGCGCTATGGCCCGCAATACCCGGACGTGCTGCGCGCCAAGGCCCAGCTCGACTTCCTCAACCGCCAGATCGCCGCCGAGACCCAGCGCGTGATCGCCAGCCTCGAAGCCAAGGCCCGTGTTTCGGCGCAGCGGCTGGCCTCGCTGGCCGGATCGCTCGATGCCTCGCGCGGGGCGCTGGCGCAGAACAACGCGGCGATGGTCGGCCTTCAGGACCTCGAAAAGCGCGCCGAGACCTCGAACGCGCTCTATGAGAGCTACCTCAACCGCTACAAGGAACTGACCGCCCGCGAAGGCACCGAGCAGCCCGATGCCGACATGCTGCACCGCGCCGACGTGCCCACCGCGCCCAGCAGCCCGCACGTGGCGATCAACGGCATCCTGGCCCTTGCGCTCGGGATCGGGCTGGGCATCGCCGCGGCCTTCCTCGCCGAAATGACCTTCACCGGCCTGACCACCGGCGACGACATCGAGGCGCGGCTGGGCGTGCGCTATCTGGGCGCGATCCCGGTGCTCCAGTCGGTGTCGCGCGGGACCAGCCACAGCCCGGCCAGCGCCCTGCTCGAAGACCCGCGCTCGGCCTTTGCCGAAAGCTTCCGCTCGCTGCGCGCCTCGATCGCGATGAACACCACCGATGCGCGGATCATCGCGATCACCTCGGCCCTGCCCGCAGAAGGCAAGACGACGACCGCGATCTGCCTTGCCCGCTCGATGGCCTCGACCGGCGACCGCATCCTGCTGATCGACGGCGACTTGCGGCGCCAGGGGGTCAGCCGCTTCCTGCGCGGCGACGAAGGGCGCCCCGGTCTGGTCGAAGTGCTCGAAGGCTCGGCCACGCTCGACGAAGCCATGGTCGTCGATCCGGCGACGGGGCTCTCGATCCTGCCGATCTCGACCGACGCGAGCGACCGGGCCGAACTGGTCACCGGCGACGAGATGGACCGCCTGCTGGCCGCCGCGCGCGAGCGGTTCGACGCGGTGATCATCGATACCGCGCCGGTCCTGCCCATCGCCGATGCCCGCCTGCTGCTGGGCAAGGCCGATGCCTCGGTCTTCGTGGTGCGCTGGCGGCGGACGCCCGAGGCCGCGCTGCGCTCGGCCCTGCGCCTGCTGCCCATCGACCGCGTGCAACTGGCCGGTGTCGCGCTCACCCGCGTCGACATGCGCAAGCAGCCGCGCTTCGACTATGGCGATGCCGCGTTCTACCGCAGCTACGAGCACTACTATGTCTGAACCGGGGCTGCCCCCTGCCCCGGCGGAGCCTGCCTTTCCTGCCCCGGCGGAGCCTGCGTTTCCGGTCGGCGTGGGCTCCGGGGGCAACGCCGAAGCGGGCACAGGAACAGGCACCGGCATCGTCTGGGGCCACCGGGCGGCGATCATGGCGCAAGCCGCGATCATGCAGGCCGCTCCGGGGGAGCCCCTCCCGCCTCCAGCCGATGGAAAGCAGGCCGCCATGATCCAGTTGGAACTGCTCCCTTCCGAACCGCCCGGCGACGATCCATCCTCTGCGGAGTTTGTGGGGGGGGACCTGCCTTTCGCGGCGCAGGCCGAGGCCGCCTTGCCGGACCCGGTGGAGGAGGCCGCCCCTGATGGCCTCACCCCTGATGGCGCCACACCTGATCGCAGGGCCACCATGCAGCCCGCCGATGGCCTGGGCTTGCGTGACCGGCCCCTCACGCCGATCACGCTGCGGCAGGGGCTGGATAATGAGGGCGGGCTGATCCTTCCTCCTCCTTCCCCTGCCACCGCGCTTTCGCCCTGTCCCGGCGGGGCGCAGGACGATCCCCGTCGCCGGTTTCGCCGCGTGGCCATCGTCCACTACTGGCTGGTGACGATGCGCGGCGGGGAGCGCGTGCTCGAACGCCTGCTGCGCCTGTTCCCCGAGGCCGACATCTTCACCCATGTCTACGATCCCTCGGCCATGTCGGACACGATCCGCGCGCACAAGGTGACGACCAGCTTCATCCAGAAGCTGCCGGGCGCGCGCCGCCATTACCAGAGCTACCTGCCGCTCATGCCCATGGCGCTCGAACACCTCGACTTGCGCGGCTACGACCTCGTGATCAGCAGCGAAAGCGGCCCGGCCAAGGGCGTGATCGCCGCGCCCGATGCCCTGCACCTGAGCTATGTCCACTCGCCGATGCGCTATCTGTGGGACCACTACCACGACTATCGCGAGGCGACGGGGCCACTCGGGCGCGCGCTGATGCCGCTGCTGTGCCATCGCCTGCGCGCGTGGGACATGCATTCGGCGGCGCGGGTCGATCGCATCCTGGCCAATTCCCGCTTCGTCCAGCGGCGGATCGCCAAGGCCTGGCGCCGCGATGCCCATGTGCTTCATCCCCCGGTCGAGGTGGACCTGTTTTCGCGCGCGGAGGCGGTCGGCCCGGCCTATCTGTGGGTGGGGCAGATGGTCCCCTACAAGCGGCCCGATCTGGCCATCGATGCGTTCAATGCGCTGGGCCTGCCGCTCGTCATGGTCGGCGATGGCCCCTTGGCGCAGGCCATGCGGCGGCGCGCCGGGCCGACCATCACGATCCTGCCCCGGCTCGATTTTCAGGCGCTGCGCCGGGCCTATGCCCAGTGCCGGGCGCTGGTCTTTCCGGCGGAGGAGGATTTCGGGATCGTCCCGGTCGAGGTCATGGCCTCGGGCCGCCCGGTTCTGGCCTATGCCGGGGGCGGCGCGCTCGACAGCGTGACCGCCGGTGTCTCGGGCCAGTTCTTTGCCGAACAGACCGTGGCCTCGCTGATCGCCGGGGTGGAAGCCATGGAAGCCTGGCTTCCCGGGTTCTCACCGCAAGCGGCGCAGGCCGATGCCCGGCGCTTTGCCCCGGCCCATTTCGACGAAGGCATCCTGAACGCCCTGCGATGACCTGTCGCTGCGGCCCGTCAGGAGCCTGACGCATTCACGCTGCCCGTGCCCTCCTGTTTCGAGGAAACAGTCCATGGCTTCGCTTGCCTCATCCCCCTCTCCTTCAGCCCCGCCTGCCCCGGTTCCGGCTGACCCGGTCCCGGCTTCCGGAGCGGGATCGCTGGCCGGAAAGCTCGCCGCGCTTCAGCCGCGCCATCGCCTGACCACGCTGATCACCCGGATCGCGCTGCGCTGGCAGGGCGCCAGCCCCGGCCCGCGCTTCTTCGTCCATGGCAAGCGCCCGCGCGTGACCGGCAAGGGGCGGGTCTCCATCGGGGCACGGGTCAACATGCGCTGCGACGTGGCGCCTGTGCGGATCGAGGTGGCCCAGGGCGCGCACGTCACCCTGTCCGACCGGGCCTTTCTCAACACCGGCACCATGCTGATCGCCCACGCCGCAATCGAGATCGGGCCGTCATGCCGGATCGGCCCCGATTGCGTGCTGTGCGACAGCAATTTCCATGCTGTTCACGAGGGCGACCCGGTGCGCGTCGCCCCGATCCGGCTGGGCCGCAATGTCTGGCTCGGGCGCGGGGTCATCGTGCTGCCGGGCGTGACCATCGGCGATCATGCCGTCGTGGCCGCCGGGTCGGTCGTCTGCGCCGACATTCCCGAGCGTGAGGTGTGGCGCGGCAACCCGGCCACATTCGTGAAGGCCGTGCGCTGCTCGCCAGACTTCGTGCGCAGCTGAAACACCCCCGCCCTTTGCCCCCTTCCACCCCTTTCGACCTTCCGCTCTGCAAGGGAAGCCTTCGATGCAACTGACCTTCATCGGCGCCATTCAGGTTCTCGTCGGCCTCAGCCTGTTTCTGGCCGGTTCGATCGAATCCATGTTCGCCCTCCTGCTGGTGTCGACCCTGTTCGGCGGATCGGCGGCCATCGTGCTGCCGATGCTGGGCGGATCGTCGATCCCGCCTGCGCAGTTCGCGCTGGTGTTCATGGCCCTGCGGCTGCTGGTGCCGGGGTCTGGCAACGGGACGGCGGTCGGCCATGCCGCGCGGGCCAATATCTGGCTGGCGATTTTCATTCTCTATGGCGCGGCGCTGGCCTTCATCGGCCCGCGCCTGTTCGCTGGCCAGATCGAGGTGACGCCGATGCGCGGCAAGGTCGAGGCCCGCTATGTCTCGATGCGCGCCTATATCTATTCTACCCGCCCGCTCGTCTTCTCTGCGCAGAACATCACCACCACGGTCTATCTGCTGGGCACGCTGCTGACGGCGATCACCGCCCATGTCGTCTGCCTGCGGGAAACCGGACGGCGGCGTTTCGTGCGCACGATGGCCATTGTCGGGATCGCCCACGGGGTGATCGGCTTCCTGAGCGTGCTGGGCAAGGGCACCGCGATTGACACGGTGCTGGCGCTGTTCCGCAACGGGTCCTATGCCCAGCTCGACCACACCTATCGCGGTTTCGTGCGCATGGCCGGGCTCTGGCCCGAGGCTTCGGGCTTTGCCTGGTTCGGCATCAACTGGTGCGTGTTCCTGTTCGAATGCTGGCTGCGCCGTGTCGACAGCCTGTGGACCGGGCCAGCCGCCTTCGTTCTGGCCGCCGCCCTGCTGTGCAGCACGGCCACGACAGCCTATGTCGGGCTTGGCGTCTATGCCGGGCTGCTGATGCTGCGCAGCCTGCTTTTCCCCGGTGCCCTGCCGGTCGATCGCGGGCTGATGATTTTGGGTGCGGGGCTGGCCATGACCGTGCTGGTCAGCGCGGTCATGATCGCCAAGCCGGCGCTGGTGACCGATGCGACCGAACTGATCCGCCACATGACGGTGGACAAGGGCCAGTCTGTCTCGGGCGAGCAGCGCAGCTTCTGGGCCTGGCAGGGGCTGCATGCCTTCGTCGTCACCCACGGGATCGGCATCGGGCCGGGCAGCTTCCGCTCGTCGAGCCTGGCCACCGCGATCCTGGGCTGCACGGGCATCGTCGGCGCGCTGGCCATGACGATCCACATGATCAGCATGTTCAAGCCCACCCGCCTCTCGACTTATGCCCCCACGTCCGATCCTGCGCTCAACACCGGCGCGGCCTGCGCCTGGGCGGCGCTGATCGACGTGATCATCTCCTCGCTGTCCTCGCCGACATGCGATCCGGGGACGGACTTTGCCATCCTGACCGGCGCGGCGCTGGCCCTGCGCCCGATCGTGCCCCACATGGCCCCCTGGCGCGGCCCGATCCGCCGCCTGCCGCCGCTTACCCTCTCACCCGCGATGGCCCTGCAATCGGCGATGAACGGGCCAACATTCTCGGCCGAGCCTGCCGAATGAAGGCCCGCCAACCGCACAAGCCTCCGCCAAAGTAATGGGGTGCAGGGGCGATGGCCCCTGCTGTATTCCTTGTTCTTAAATGCCTTGCCTTCAGCTTGCGGCCTGCTCGCTCCATTCGAGCCACTGGGCTTCGAGGGTTTCGAGGTCTTCGGTCAACTGGCTGCGCAGCTTGCCCAGCGCGCCAAGGTTCATGCCCGCGAGCGGCTTGGGCGCCTTGGCCGGATCGGCCAGCGCCGTGTCGACTTCGGCGATGCGGGCTTGCAGCTTGGCCATGTCCTTTTCGGCCTTGGCGATCTGCTTGCCCAGTTCGCGGCGGGCCTGCCATGCGGCCTGCGTCGCCGCCTTGGAGACCGGATCGGGCGCGGCCTTGCCGCCCCCCGCCTTGGCCCCCTCGCCCTTGGCTGACGCATCGGCCTTGGGCTGGTTCCGGCCCAGCACGAAGTCGATATAGTCTTCCATGCTGCCGTCATAAGGCTGGGCGAGGCCGCCATCGACGAGGACGAGGCGGTCGGCGGTCAGTTCGACCATGTGGCGGTCGTGGCTGATCAGGATCACCGCGCCCTGATAGGCGTTGAGCGCCTGAACCAGAGCCTCGCGCGCGTCGACATCGAGGTGGTTGGTCGGTTCGTCGAGGATCAGCAGGTGCGGCGCATCGCGCGTGACGAGCGCGAGGGCCAGCCGCGCGCGCTCCCCGCCCGACAGGCGCGAGACTTCGGTCGTGGCCTTGTCGCCCGAAAAGCCGAAACGGCCCAGTTGCGCGCGCACCGCCGCCGGGGTCTTGCCGACCATCGCGCGGGTCATGTGCAGCAGCGGGGTGTCGCTGCCCGCCAGTTCCTCGACCTGATACTGGGTGAAATAGCCGATGGCGAGCTTGCCCGCCGTGGTGATCGAGCCTTCCATCGCCTCCAGCTGGCCCGCCAGAAGGCGTGCCAGCGTGGTCTTGCCGTTGCCGTTGCGGCCCAGCAGGGCGATGCGGTCGTCCGGGTCGATCCGCAGGTTCAGGCGCTTGAGGATCGGCTGGCCCGGCGCATAGCCGACCGCGGCCATGTCCATCGTGATCAGCGGCGGGCGCAGTTCGGCGGGGCTGGGAAAGTCGAACTGGAGGCTGGGATCTTCGAGCATGGCCACGACGGGTTGCATCTTGGCCAACATTTTCGCGCGCGACTGGGCCTGCTTGGCGGTCGAGGCGCGGGCGCTGTTGCGGCGGACGTAGTCTTGCAGCTTGGCGCGCTGGGCGGCCTGCGCGGCCTGCGCGGCGGCGGCCTGCGCAGCACGTTCGGCGCGCTGGCGCTCGAAGCTGTCGTAACCGCCGGGATAGAGCGTGACCTTGCCTCCCTGAAGGTGGAGGATATTGTCCACCACGTTGTTGAGCAGGTCGCGCTCGTGGCTGATGACGATCAGCGTGCCGGGATAGCTGCGCAGGAAGGTTTCGAGCCAGAGCGTGGCTTCGAGGTCGAGGTGGTTCGAGGGTTCGTCTAGCAGCAGCACGTCGGGCTGGGAAAACAGCAGCGCGGCGAGCGCCACGCGCATCTTCCACCCGCCCGAGAAGCTGTCGAGCGGCTGGGCCTGCATGGCTTCGTCGAAGCCAAGACCGATCAGGATGCGCGCCGCGCGGGCGGGCGCGGTATAGGCGTCGATGGCGATCAGGCGCTCGTGCACGTCGGCGAGGCGGTCGGGGTCGGTGCAGGTGTCGGCCTCGACCAGCAGGCTCGCGCGTTCGGTATCGGCGGCCAGCACCGTTTCGAACGGGGTGGCGGTTCCGGCGGGGGCTTCCTGCGCGATATAGCCGAGGCGCGCGCGGCGCGGCATGTCGATGCTGCCTTCATCGGGCTCGATCTGCCCGATCAACACTTTCATCAGGGTGGACTTGCCCGCGCCATTGCGCCCGATCAGACCCACGCGCGCACCGGTGGGCACGGTAGCCGAGGCACGGTCGATGATGGTGCGGCCACCAAGGCGCACGGTGATACCCGAAATCGTCAACATGGATGTGCGCCTAGCAGGGGCGCGCGGGCTTGAACAGGCGGGGAGAAACAGACCGGGAGGCCCTGTCCCGTGCGCCCACTCATGCGCTGCCCCATCCGCCCACCCGGCGCGAATCGATTGCTGCACTGCGGGAACCATCGATGGTTCCATCGGTTCCGAACTGCTGAACCGCCCTGCGCGCGCGCCCGGTTGCGCCTTGTTGCGCAGGTCATTCCTGCCATTCGATTGCCAGATGGTGATATTTTGCTAATCGCATCCTCGTGCTTCGCGCTTTTCTTCTAGACCGTTGCGCCCCGGCTGCCGTCAGGGTGCCTCTGAGCCAGCGGCCATCCGCCCTGCTGGCTCTCCCGCTGATGCTCGCGTGTGCGGCATGTGCGGCCCCCGGCGTCCGTCCGGTCGAGCTTGGCCTCTCTCCCATTGAAGGAGGAGGCATCGAAGGGGCGCCCACCGAAGGAAAGCAGGCCGATGCCGCCCCGTGGTGGCGTCTGGCGGGCGATCCCGTGCTCGAAAAGCTGCTCGACGAGGGGCTGGCCCACGATCAGGCGCTGGCCTGCGATGCCCACAGGCTGGCCAAGGCCGAAGCGGCAGCGCGTCGACGCCATCCGGGCAGCGAAATAATCCACCTGTTCCGCCCCTTGCGCGTGCCCGCAGGCGCCTCGGCCCAGGCCTATGCCCATGCCGCGCTGGTCAATCGCCGGGCGGCGGCGATGGCGCAGGCCTATCTCGATGCCCGGCTGGCGCAGGCCCGGCTGACCGCCCGGCGCGAGGCCATCGCCCCGTGGCGCGACAATGCCGAAATCGCCCGGTTCCGCCGCGAGGCAGGCCTTGTCTCGGCCATCGACGGCGCGCTGGGCGGGGTCATGGTCGATCTCGACGACAAGGCGCTGGCCTCGGCCGAAACGGCCTTCGCGGCTGCGGTCGTTCATCTGGCCGGGGAAACCGGCCTTGCGCAGGACGCGGTGATCGCCGCGCTCGTTCCCGCGTCCGATGCAAAAGAGCAGCACACCGATGCCATCCCGGCTTTCGCCCCGCTAGCCCAGACATTGGCCCAGACTGCGCCGCGCCGCGCCGCCCTGATGGCCCAGCGCCAGAGCCTGAGCCTTGCCGTGCTGCGCCACAAGACCACCGCGCAGCAGGCCCGCGCCGCGCTCGCCAGTGCCAGCGCCGCCAGCGCCGAGACGATCGACAGCGCCGCCAAGGCGCTCGACGCCGCCCGTGCCCTGTCTGATGGCAGCGCCCGCACGCTCGATCAAGCCCAGCGCACCGTGCGCGATGCGCGTCTGGGCTATCGGGCGGGCAGCGAGACTTTTGCCACGCTCTATGTCGCCGAAGCCTCCGCGCTCGCCGCGCGCGAGGCCGATGCCCGTGCCCGCCACGCGCTGGCGCTGGCCCATGTCCGGCTGTGGACCGCGCAAGGGCTGGGCTGGAGCCCCGCCGATCTGACCGCCGACCTGACCCCTGCGCCGGTTCCGGCAGAAGCGGTGAAGTCCTGTGACTGACATAAACCATGTGACGGAAACCGAAGGCGATCTCGACGCATTTCTGGGCGCCCGCCCGCGACGGCGCGTGGCGCACTGGGCCTCGCTCGTGGCGCTGCTGCTGGCCGCCGGGGCGGCGCTGTGGCTGCTGCTGCGTTTCGTCAACGGCCCCGATCTTCCGTATTACAGCGTGCCGCTCGAACGGGGCGACCTGACCCCGATGATGAGCGCGCCCGGCATGATCCATGCCGAGGACGAGATCGTGCTGCGCGCCAGCGAGGACGGCACCGTCCGCTCGCTGCTGGGCCCCGGCGATGGTGTCGTGCGCGCCGGGCAGCCGATCGTCGTGCTCGACGGCGCGCCGTTTCAGGCCGCGCTGGCCGGGGCCGGCGCCTCGCGCGCGGCGGCACAGGCCGCGCTGGTCGCCGCGCAGGCCCAGCTCGACAATGCCCGCGCCCGGCTCGACCGCTATGAGAATGTCTGGCGCCGCTCGCAGGGGCGGGTGCCTTCGGCCAACGAAATGGACGGCGCGCGCGCGGAAATGATGCGCGCGGTCGCCGGGCTCGACAGCGCGAAGGCGGGCCTCGCCCTCGCGCAGGAACAGGAAAAGCAGGCTCGCGCCCGGCTCGATGCGGCCATCGTGCGCGCGCCGTTCGACGGGCTGGTCGTCGCCCGCGCGGTGGCGCCCGGCCAGATCGTGCGCCCCGGCACCCCGCTGCTGACGCTGGCCACCGGGCTCGACCGGCTGGTGGTGAGCGTGCCGCTGCGCGCCGACGAAGCCCAGCGCCTCGCCCCCTCGGCCAAGGCCCGCGTGCTGCTGGCCGACACCCCCGATCATGTGCGCAGCGCCCGGCTGGTGCGGATCGAGGCCCGCGCCGACACCCAGGGGCAGGACCGCCTCGCGGTCTTCGCACTCGATCCGCCCGCGCCAGACGCCGCGCAAAGCGGCGAAAGCGGCGGCGAGGAAGCGCTCAAGGTCCGCCCCGGCGTTGCCGCCACGGTCGAAATCGAACTTCCCGCGCGCGAGGGCGTCCTGCTGGTTCCCAATGCCGCGCTGGGCTTCACCCCCGATGGCGTCGCCCCGCGCACGGGCACGATCTATGTTCTGGCGGGCAAGGACGATCCGCGTCAGGTCGCCGTGTCAACCGGCGTCAGCGACGGGCGCCGCACCGAAATCCTCGCCAATGGGCTGGAACCGGGCGTTCAGGTGATCACCGGGCGCCGGGCGCCCACCGCGTCCTTGCAGGGCGCCACGGGGCCGGACGCGAAGTCCGGGAAACCATAAGCCGGAGGCTGCGTTACAGACCGATGACCGACAAGACCGATCGCCCCGCCGCCGCTGCGGCAGCGGGCTTCTCGCGCCGTGCAGTGGGCTCGATGGCCCTTGCGCTGGCAGGGCTGGCCGCCATGCCGTCCCGTCCTTTCGCCAAGGCTGCCGCCGATCCGGCCTCTTCGGGCAATCTGGGCCCGGCCCGGCCCTTTTCGTGGGACCGTCTGGTCGCCCGCGCGCAGGCCTCGGCCCGCCATGCTTTCGTCGCCCGGCCCGTCTCGCCCCATGCCTCCCCCACGTTCGATGATCAGGCCCGGCTGACCTATGGCCCGGCGCAGAGCCTGCCCGGCCATGTCCGCCTGTTCCCCACCCGCCGCGAAACCGCGCCCTTTGCCGTGGGGATCAACGTCGTCGCACAGGGCAAGGCGCGCACGCTGATCGATATCAAGGGCCTGTTCGGCGGCAGCACCCCGGTCGAACCGGCGGGCTTCCGCGTGATGTACGGCGACAACCACGCCGACTGGCTGGCGTTTCTGGGCGCGTCCTATTTCCGCACGGCGGGCGAGCGCGACCAGTATGGCCTGTCCGCGCGCGGTGTCGCCGTCGATACCGGGCTGGTTCCGGGCACCGAGGAATTTCCCGAGTTCACCGAATTCTGGATCGAGGATCTGGGCGGCGAGCCGGGGCGGCAGCATGTGATCATCCATGCCCTGCTCGAAGGCCCCTCGCTGACCGGCGCCTATGCCTTCGATACCCGGCAGGTCGAGGCCGGCGTGGTGCAGGACATCAAGGTGAGCCTGTTCCTGCGCAAGGACATCAAGCGCCTCGGCCTCGCGCCGATGACCAGCATGTTCTGCTTCGACGAAGGCACCAGCATCGACCGCCACGACTGGCGCCCGGAAGTCCATGATTCGGATGGTCTGGCCATCCTCATGGCCAGTGGCGAGCGCATCTGGCGCCCGCTGGAAAACCCTTCGGAACCGCGCACCAACACCTTCCGCGCCGATTCGCTCAAGGCGTTCGGCCTGCTCCAGCGCGATCAGGTCTTCGATCACTATCAGGACGACCTCAACTTCTACGACCGCCGCCCCTCGCTCTGGGTCGAGCCGCAGGGGGACTGGGGACCGGGCGCGGTGGCGCTCTATGCGTTCCCGACGATCTCCGAAACGGTCGACAACACCGCCGCCTTCTGGCTCAGCGACCGTCCGGCCCGCGCGGGCGAGCGCCGCGATCTGGCCTATCGCCTGACCTGGACCTCGAAAGACCCGTCCGCGAACGCCAACGCGCGCTGTGTCCAGCACTTTTCGGGTCCGGGCGGGGTTCCCGGCGCCGACGCGATCCCCGGCGCGACGCGCTATGTCTTCGATTTCGAGGGCGACGTGCTGGCAGGGCTCGACCGCAACAGCGGCCTTGCCCCGCAGTTCGACCTGCCCGCCAAGGCCGTGCTGACCCGCGCCTATGGCCCCATCGCCGGACGGCGGAACCAGTGGCGCGTGACCATCGACGTGAAGACGCAAGGCCTCGAACAGCGCGATTTCCGGGTCTTCCTCCAGCGCGGGGGTAGCGCCCTGAGCGAAACCGTGATCATATCGGTCAAGCCATGAGCGATCCGGCAGCGCCCCTTCCCCCCATGCCCGAGGCCGGTCCGTTCGACGGGCCCAGTTCATCCTCGCATCCGGCCCAGCTTCCGGCCGAATCCCCGCTCGACATGCCGGTGCAGAACCTGTTCGGCAATCCGCCCGCCCGGCGCGAGGTGCTCACCCGCCCGCACGGGTTGATGGTCAAACGGCTGCTGCTCATCACGCTGACCGCCGTTCTGGCACTGGCCGCATCGAGCGCGGTGCGCGAAGCCTTCTCGCGCGACGGGCTCGACGTGTTCGACGTGGTGCTGCTGCTGTTCTTCGTGCCGCTGTTCAGCTGGGTCGCGTTCGGCTTCGTCAGTTCGACCATCGGCTTCCTGCAACTGATGAGCGGCGCCCATCCCGGCTTCGTGCCGGTCCCCTCGCCCGCCGCCAGCCTGACCAAACGCACCGCCGTGCTGATGCCGGTCTACAACGAGGACGTGGGCGCCACCTTCGCGCGGGTCGAGGCGATGGCCTATGCGATTGCCCGCGAAGGCGGCGCGCGCTTCATCGACTTCTTCGTGCTCAGCGATTCCAACCCCGCCCATGGCAAGGACGAGCTGGCCGCCTGGGCCGAACTGGCCGCCCGCGCCCCCATCGCCATCTATTACCGGCGGCGCGAGAAGAACATCGCGCGCAAGCCCGGCAATGTCGCCGAATGGGTCCGCCGCTTTGGCGGGGCCTATGAAAACATGCTGGTGCTCGACGCCGACAGCGTGATGACCGGACGGGCCATCGTGGGTCTGGCCTCGATCATGGAAGCGCGCCCCTCGATCGGCCTGCTCCAGACCGTGCCGATGATCACCAACGCGCGCACGCTGTTCCAGCGCTGGATGCAGTTCGCCAGCGAGGCCTATGGCCCGATCAGCTCGGCGGGCCTCTTGTGGTGGTCGGGCGCGGAAGCCAATTTCTGGGGCCACAACGCCATCGTGCGCACGCGCGCCTTCGCCGAAAGTTGCGGTCTGCCCGACCTGCCCGGCAAGCCCCCGTTCGGCGGCCATATCCTGAGCCACGACATGTTCGAATCGGCCCTGCTGCGCCGCCGCGGCTGGGCCGTCCACATGGTCATGATCGGCGGCAGCTACGAGGAATATCCGCCTACCATCGTCGATCACGCCCTGCGCGACCGCCGCTGGATGCAGGGCAATCTCCAGCACTTGCGCCTGCTGGGCACCTCGGGCCTGTCGGCCACCAGCCGGCTGCACCTGCTGATCGGCGCCTGCGCCTACCTGACCTCGCCGGGCTGGCTCCTGCTGCTGATCACCACGATCGCGCAAGTGGGCGCCGAAGCCAGCCGCACTTCGCTGGTCGCCGTGCCCTCGGGCGTGCTGGCGCTCACCGTGCTGCTCCTGTTCGGGCCCAAGGCGATGGGACTGATCTGGATTCTGGCCGACCGCGAACGCTGCGCCTCCTTTGGCGGGCCCCTGCGCGCGGCACGCTCGGTCTTCGTCGAACTCGTGCTCTCGACCCTGTTCGCCCCGGTCTCGATGGTTCTCCAGATCAAGGCGCTGCTCGGTCTGCTGCTGGGCATCCCCTCGCAATGGAACACCCAGAACCGCGAGGCACAGGCCATTCCGGTCCGCGCGATCCTGCCCAAGTTGCGCGACCACCTGCTGCTGGGGCTGGCCTTTGCCGCCACCGCCTTCCTCGACACGACGACCGCCCTCTGGCTCCTCCCGCTCACACTGGGCCTGTTTGGCGCGCCCTGGCTGATCAGCCTGACCTCGCGCGAGGATCTGGGCGATGCGGCAAACCGCATCGGCCTGTTCAGGGTTCCCGCCCGCACGATGCGCGTGGGCCGCGCCGAAGTGCCCGAGCCTGAGGAAAACCCGGCCATTGCCGCTACAGCCTAGAGCGGTTTCAGGCCGGGTGGAATGACCCGGCATCCGGGAAAACGCGGCAAAACAAAACCCTGGGGCGGTTGATCCGATGCAGCCGGATCACAAGCCGCTCCAGGATCAGGAGATGACGAAGCGCATCCGGCCGCGCAAGACCATGGACGCACGCGTTCGGGCGCGATAGGGCCGGCGCGATGACGACCCGCCTTCACCATCTCGACGCGGCGCGTGCCGTGCTGTTGTTGCTGGGCATTCCCTTCCACGTCGCGACGACCGCCACGATGATCCTTTCGCCGGGGTTTCCCGGTTTCGTCGCCGATCCGGCGGTGGGGATCGGGCTTTCGTTCATCCATGCGTTCCGCATGTCGGCGTTCTTCATGCTGGCGGGCTATTTCGCGGGCATGGCCAGCCAGCGACGCGGGCGGCACGACTGGCTGGCCGATCGCCTGCGCCGCGTTGCCCTGCCCCTGCTGGCCAGTGTCTTCACGCTCGGCCTCGTCCAGTACCGCCTCAAGGTCGCGCTCTCCCCGGCCTGGGAAAACGGCTATCGCGGGGTGCCGGTGGCCTTCGAGCACTTGTGGTTCCTGATCGTGCTGCTCGGCTATGTGTTCACCTATGTCCTGCGCCCGCGTGTCTCGCGCCTTTCCGACCGGCTTTGGCGGCCCCTGCTCGGGCTCGATCCCAGCACATGGCCGCTGGCCTTGCTGGCGCTGGCGCTGTGGGGCGGCGGGGTGATCGCGCTGGGGATCGTATGCGATCTTCAGGACAGCGAGGCGGTGTTCGAGCAGCAACTGCTGCTGCGCTACCTGCAATACCTGCCCGCCTTTGCGCTGGGCACGCTGGCTTGGCGGCTCAGGCTGGGCGATACGCTGTTCAATTATCGCAAGGCCTGGCCCTGGCTCGTGACGATCCCGCTCCTGCTCGGCCACTTCGCGCTCGATCCGCTGGTCCGCCCGCACTTCGGGCTCGAAGAGAACCCTTCGCCACTCCTGCGCGTGGTCGACGGGGCCATCGCGGGGGCACTGGCCTATGCGATGAGCCTGCTGGTGTTCCGCCTGCTCGCCCATGCCTTCGACCGGCCCAACCGCATCGTCTCGTTCCTCGTCGACGGGGCCATGGCAATCTATCTGTTCCACCTGATGGTGGCGATGGTGCTGGTTCTGGTCATGGCGCGGCTGGGGTGGACCGACCTGCCGATGCCACTGCTGGTCTGGGCGGGCATGTGCGCGGTGGTGCTGGCAGGGGCGGTGGTGTGCTTCCTGATCGTGCGCCGCGTGCCGGTTCTGGCCACGCTGTTTGGCGCAGCGCCTCCGCCCAAACGCGCGCGTCCAGAGGCCCGGAACGCTTGCAATCCCCCCAAAAACGGCTAAGGGCGGCCCTTCCGTGTCGCGAATCGCACATGGGAAAGGAAGAAAGCCGGAGGGGCCCCGCAATCCCGCGGACAAGCCAGCGATCGGTTAGACGAGATAAAGGACGCAAAGCATGCCGATGTACGAGCATGTCTTTCTGGCGCGCCAGGATCTGAGCCAGGCTCAGGTCGATGCGCTCGCCGCTGCCGCCACCGAAATCGTGGAATCCAACCAGGGCAAGGTCACCAAGACCGAAACCTGGGGTCTGCGTTCGCTGGCCTACAAGATTCAGAAGAACCGCAAGGCCCACTTCGTGATGCTCAACATCGACGCCCCCGCCGGCGTCGTGGCCGAGCTGGAACGCCAGACGGCGATCAACGAAGACGTCATCCGCTACATGACCGTGCGCGTGGAAGAACACGAAGCCGGCCCGTCGGTGATGATGCGCAAGAACGACCGCGAGCGCAGCCGCCGTCGCGAACGCGAAGGGGAATAAGTCATGGCTCGTCCGTTTTTCCGCCGCCGCAAGAGCTGCCCGTTCTCGGGCAAGAACGCTCCGAAGATCGACTACAAGGACGTGCGCCTCCTCCAGGGTTTCATGTCCGAACGTGGCAAGATCGTCCCGTCGCGCATCACCGCCGTTTCGGCCAAGAAGCAGCGTGAGCTGAGCCAGGCGATCAAGCGCGCCCGGCACATCGGCCTCCTGCCCTACATCGTCAAGTAAGGAGCAGAGACCATGCAGATCATCCTGCTTGAGCGCATCGAAAAGCTCGGCCACATCGGTGACGAAGTCACCGTGAAGGACGGCTACGCCCGCAACTTCCTTCTTCCCAACAAGAAGGCCCTGCGCGCCAACGAAGCCAACCGCAAGGTCTTCGAAGCCAACCGCGCTCGCATCGAAGCTGAAAACGCGGCTCGCCGTGAAGAAGCTCTGGGCGAAGCCGGCTCGGTCGAAGGCAAGGAAGTCGTGCTGATCCGCGCGTCGTCCAACGCTGGCCACCTCTACGGCTCGGTCTCGGTGCGCGACATCGTCGACGCGCTGGTCGAAGCCGGCGCCAAGGTGACCAAGGCCATGATCGTGCTCGAACGCCCGATCAAGACCATCGGCGTGTTCGACGTTCGCGTCTCGCTGCACCCCGAAGTTTCGGTCACCGTCAAGGTCAACGTCGCCCGTTCGACCGACGAAGCCGAACTCCAGTCGAAGGGTGTCGACGTGATCGACGCCATGTTCGACGGCGAGACCTCGGGCGGCTTCACCGAAGCCTACGATCCCAATGCTGAACCGGGCGAAATCCCGACCGAGCTGCTCGAAGAAGGCCAGGCCGAAGCCTGATCCCTTTTTCGCTGCCACGGCATCGAATCGCGAAAGGGCGCTCCGCAAGGGGCGCCCTTTTTCGGTTGCACAGACGGCATCTTGCCACGCCCCGATGGTGCGCTACATCTTGGGCATGACAGCAAGCGAACCGTTCACCGCCACCGATCCCGCACCCATTCTGGCCGAACTGACCGCGCGATACGACGCGGCCTGCGCGCGATTGAGGGCCGACATCGCCCGCTACATCGCCGAGGGCATCCTTCCCGATGCGCAAGCGCGCGCGCAGGGCGCCTATTGCTATCCCGAACTGCGCCTGCATTTCAGCGGCGTCAGCCATGGCACGGCGGCAGGCCGCGCCTTTGGCCGCCTGACCCGTCCGGGCACTTATGCGACCACGATCACCCGCCCGGCCCTGTTCGGCGCCTATCTGGTCGAACAGCTCGGCCTGCTGGGCGCCGATTACGAAGTGACCCTCGAAGTGGGCACTTCGGCGCAGGAAATTCCGTTTCCCTATGTCGTCGACAGCTCGCTCGGCTTTGGCACGATCTCGCCCAACGAACTGGCCAAGCATTTCCCGACGACCGATCTGGCCCATATCGGCGACGAGATCGCCGATGCCATCGATCCGGGTCTCGACTGGCTCAACGGCCCGGCCCCGCTTGCCCTGTTCGACGGGCTGCGCACCGATTTCAGCCTTGCCCGGCTGGCCCACTATACCGGCACCAATCCGGCCGATTTCCAGCGCTACATACTGTTCACCAACTACCACCGCTATGTCGACGAATTTGTCGACTGGGCCGGGCGCCAGTTGGGCCAGGACGATTTCGTCGCGCTGACGGGCGCAGGTGGTCTCACCCTCGACACCGCGACCGACAGCGCGCGTGATCGCCTGTCCGACACCGCATGGCGCCGCCACCAGATGCCCGCCTACCACCTGATCCGGCCCGACCGCTCGGGGATCACGCTGGTCAATATCGGGGTCGGCCCGTCGAACGCCAAGACCATCTGCGACCATCTGGCCGTCCTGCGCCCCGAAGCCTGGCTGATGATCGGCCACTGCGGGGGCCTGCGCCCGACGCAGAAGATCGGCGACTATGTGCTCGCCCATGCCTATTTGCGCGACGACCACGTGCTCGACGACGTGCTGCCCCCGGAAATCCCGGTTCCGGCCATCGCCGAAGTGCAGGTGGCACTGGCCCGCGCGGCTGAAGTCGTCAGCGGCAGTGGCGGCGCGGACCTCAAGACCCGCATGCGCACCGGCACCATCGTGACGACCGACGACCGCAACTGGGAACTGCGCTATACCCATTCGGCCCGCCGCCTGAGCCTGAGCCGCGCAGTCGGCATCGACATGGAAAGCGCGACCATCGCCGCGCAGGGCTATCGCTTCCGCGTGCCCTATGGCACCTTGCTGTGCGTCTCGGACAAGCCGCTCCATGGCGAGATCAAGCTGCCGGGGCAGGCCAACCGCTTCTACGAGGAAGCCATCGCCGCCCACCTCGAAATCGGCACGACCGCCTGCGCCCTGCTGCGCGCCGAAGGCAGCCGCCTGCACAGCCGCAAGCTGCGCGCGTTCAACGAACCACCGTTCCGTTAAGAGCCTGCCCCCGCACGCCCCCGGCCAAAAGGCTCAGCGCGCGGCGCTGGCCAGTTGGGGGTGGCTGGCCTGCGCGAACACCTCGCTGCCGATCGAATCGAGCGCCATGCGATAGGACCGGACCACCATCGCGAAGACCGAAGCATCGAGCCCGCGTCCGGTGATCACGTCCCACGAGACGGTGACCGACTTGTCGGGCGCCACCGAGACCGCGCCAAAGCGGTTGGCGTTGACGAATTCGACCGCCTTTTCCGCACTGAACGGGCGCTCGGGATGGAAGCTGCTGGCAAACTGCAACGACTGGCACCCGGCGTGGGTCACCTCGTTGCAGTCATAAAAGACGATCTGCGTGCGCCAGCCGCCGATCCGGGCTGTGACCAGCGGATCGCCCGAGCCATCCTGCCCCAGCGCGGCCTCGTACCCCTGCGCCGCCAGCGCGGCAACCACGCTGGCCGGGCTGGTCGCCGAAACCGTTTCCACGCTTTCGGGTGCGGCGGCGGCGGCATCACCGCACGAAGCCGCCAGCGCGAAAGCGGCAACACACGAAGCAATGGCGGGAAGTTTGATTTCCATCACCAGCATCCTCAACATCTGTTCTTATTTGTTGACCTGTTTTCTCATGCCTCCGCGATTTTCACAACAAACGATTTGTAACGCCCAAGACCCATGACTGCGCATTTTTGCAGCGCACAACAAAAAAGGGCCGAAACCGGCATGTTTCAGCCCTTTCCATTTGTAAACAGGCAATATTGCGCTGCGGCAGATTACCAGCCGCAATCCTGTCCTTCGTTCTGCTTCTTCAGCCAGGCCGAAAGCGGCGCGAAGTAGCGGAGCATGGCCCCGCCATCCATCTCGCGCGTGCCGGTAAAGACCTTGAGCGCCTCGGGCCAGGGACGCGAGGCGCCCATCTTGAGCATCGCGTCGAGGTTGGCGCCGACCTTGCGGTTGCCATAGAAGCTGCACCGGTGCAGCGGGCCCTTCCACCCGGCCTGCTTGCAGGCGGCCTCGTAGAACTGGAACTGGAGGATCCGCGCAAGGAAGTAGCGGGTATAGGGCACGCTGGCGGCCACATGATATTTGGCGCCCGGATCGAAGGCGTCGGCCCCGCGCGGGCCCGGCGGCACGATGCCCTGATAGCGCAGGCGCATGTCGTTCCACGCCTTTTCATAGGTGGCCGGGGTGATCGAACCGTCGAACACGCCCCAGCGCCAGCGGTCGATCATCAGGCCGAAGGGCAGGAACGCCACCTTGTCCATCGCCTGGCGCAGCAGCAGGCCGATGTCCTTGTCGGGTCCGGGCACTTTGGCCGGATCGAGCAGGTTCAGCTTCACCAGATAGTCGGGCGTGATCGAGAGCGCCATGGTATCACCGATGGCCTCGTGGAAACCGTCGTTGGCGCTTTCCTCGTAAAGGCGCAGCGGCTGGATCGAATAGGCGCGCTGGTAGAAGTTGTGACCCAGTTCGTGATGGACGGTCGAGAAGTCGGTCGCGTTGACTTCGAGGCACATCTTGACGCGCAAGTCGTCCTTGTTGTCGATGTCCCAGGCCGAGGCATGGCACACGACTTCGCGGTCGCGCGGCTTGGTGAACTGCGAACGCTCCCAGAAGGTCTTGGGCAGCGGCGCAAAGCCGAGCGAAGTGTAGAACTGCTCGCCGGTCTTGACCATCCTGATCGGGTCATAACCCTTGGCCTTGAGCAGGTCGGTCAGGTCGTAGCCGATGTCGCCCGCGCCCTTGGGGGCCACGATGTCGTAGATGCCGCCCCATTCCTGGGCCCACATGTTGCCCAGCAGGTCGGCACGGATCGGGCCGGTCTTCGCCTGCACCGCATCGCCATATTTCGCGTTGAGCTTGCCGCGCACATAGCAGTGAAGCTGCTGGTAGAGCGGGCGCACCTGCCCCCAGACCTTTTCGGTCATCGCGGCAAATTCGTCGGGGGTCATGTCATAATTGCCGCGCCAGAGCGCGCCGGTATCGGAATAGCCCAGCTCGCGCGCGCCCGCGTTGGAAATTGCGACCATGCGCGCATAGTCGGCCTTCATCGGCGCGCCCACGCTGTCATGCCACGAGAGCCACATTTCCTTCAGTTCGTCGGGATTGCGATCGGTGATCATCGCGTTCTCGACCTCGTGCCCGCTGATCGAGACACCGCCGCGCGTGGCATGGCCCGTGGCATAGATGCCCTGGATATGGGCCTGAAGCGACGAGAACTCTTCAGCCGCGCCCGGCGTCGAGGGGGCCGGGGTGGTGATCCCGGTGCGGATCATCGTCAGCCTGCGCAAGGTCTCGGGCGAAAGGCCGGGAACTTTGGCAAAGGCGGCGGCCTGCTTGGCCTGGGCGACCTGAAGCAGTGTTCCGGCAGCATCGCTGTCGGCCACGATTCCCGCGGTGTCGTCGTTGACATAGGTCTGGTAGACCCACTGCACATGGCCCGACTTGACCGTCTGCTCGGCCATGGCCTTGTCGGCACTGGCCAGCCAGGCATCGACATCGGCGGGGGTTGCCGCAGGCGCTGCGGCAGGAGCTTCGGGTGTGGCGGCGGCAGCCGGGGCGGCCAGAGCCGGCATGGCAAGCATGGAAACAGCCAGCGCAAGGCCGGACACAAGCGACTTCATCATTCGGGACACTCCCTGGAGCGATGTGTCGCGCGCGTCGTGCGCGCGCGGTCATGGCGTCTGGGTGCCCCCCCGCGCGGCTGAGGTCAAGCGTCAGTGGTCAGAAATGAAACCAGTTCCTGGCCCAGCTCGGGCCGGGTCACACAGCTCATGTGGGTGCCCGGAATCGTCGCCCGCCGGGCATTGGGCAGGGCTGCGGCCAGATTGTCGGCCGAACCGTTGTCGTTGTCCTGATCCCCGCACAGGACCAGCGTGGGCATGGTGATCGCGGCCAGCGCGGCGGGGCTTGTGTCTTCCATCGCGCCCAGCAACTGGCGCACGGCCACGCGGTCGACACCGCTGCCCTTGAGGAACTGCTGCGACAGATAGGCCGGATCGCCCGGACGGATCGTGCCGAACCGGTCGATCACGTCGCGGAAGAAGTCGAGACGCCCCTTCCACCCGGCCAGACCTTCCAGCCCCATCCCCGCCAGCACGAGGCGGCGCGGGGCAAGCCCGCCGATCACGCTGCGCGCCGCCGTGCGCGCGCCGAGCGAAAAGCCGACCAGATCGAAATCGACGAGCCCCTGTTGCGCCACCAGCGCGGCCACGTCGCGCGCGAGAACGTCGGACGGGTAGGCCGCCGCCTCGTGCGGGGCGGCGCTTTGCCCGTGGGCACGCAGATCGGGCAGCAGGCAGGTAAAACCGGCCTCGGCCAGACGGCGGGCGGTGCCATACTTGATCCAGTTGACCTGCGCGGACGAGAACAGGCCATGGAGCAGGATCACCGTGCGCCCTGCCCCCCCGTTATCAGCCTCACTTCCGGCCACCCGGTGCAGGGCCAGTTGCGCGCCGTCGAAACCGTCGAAGAAGGTGGTCGTGATATCCGTCATGTCAGCAACTTGAATCCCGAAATCAGCAGAACGGCGGCCAGCGCCGGGCGCAGGATGCGATCGGGCGCGCGGGTGGACAGCAGGCTCCCCACGATCACGCCGGGGATCGATCCGACCAGCAGCGCCAGCAGCAGCGACACATTGACATCGCCGATGATCCAGTGCCCGAACCCGGCCACCATCGTCAACGGAACCGCATGGGCAATGTCGGTCCCCACGATGCGCGAGATGCGCAGGCCCGGATAGAGCATCAGCAGCGCGGTCACCCCGATGGCCCCGGCCCCGACCGACGAAACCGAAACCGCCACCCCGAGAACGACACCGAGCAGGACCGTGGGCCACAGCGCGCGGGAATCATCGCCCTGTTCCTCGCGCCGGGCAAAGGCAACGATCTGCTTCTGGAACAGCGTGGCGACCGAGGTGACGATCAGCATGCCGCCCAGGATCATCAGGATCGTGTGGTTCGTCTGCTTGCCCACTTTGCCTGCCCAGTGCAGCACGAGGAGCGTGGAGGCCGCCGCCGGGACGCTGCCCGAGGCCAGACGCAGCAGGATGCGCCAGTCGATGGTGTCGCGCTTGCCGTGGACGGCCGAGCCGACCACCTTGGTCATCGAGGCGAACAGGAGATCGGTGCCCACCGCTGTCCCCGGATTGACCCCGAAGAGCAGCACGAGGATCGGCGTCATCAGCGATCCGCCGCCCACCCCGGTCACACCCACCAGAATGCCCACCAGCAGGCCGGCAACCGCGTGCAGTGCATCGAAGTGTTCCAGCATCATTCCTCCGCTGTGTGAACCGACCTGCCTGTAAACCAGCCAGATGTGCCGGATGACCGAACCGGGGCCATACTGGCGATGGCCGCCGCTCGGCAATGGTCCGTTTTGCCCGCCCCCTCAATCTCTAGTTTCGGGGTTGGCATTCTTTCTTTGTCTCGCGACGCATTTTTCCACCCGTCAGGGCTCTTTCATGCTCGCCCCGCCGCGCGGGAAAAACACAAGTGCGACAGGGCGCAAGACCCCATCGACGAGCCGAAACCGGCCCGGAACGCTCTCCCGCCCCCGTCGGTTCACCCCACCAACAAGGCCCGATGGCAGATCCGGCGAGACTGGCTGGCGAGATTGGCCAGCAGACTGGCCAGAAAGACTGATCTGTCCGGGCCGTCCCAGCAATCCCATTCCGTGACGAGGAGTGAAGTCCGATGACGAACACCACCACGAACAAGCCCCATCTGGCCCGTACCGGCCTTGTCGCCTCGCTGATGGCAGCGGGCGCGCTGATGGCCGGGGCCCCGGCCCATGCCGCCGGCAAGGCCGAACGGGCCCGCCAGGCCATCGCCACCGCGCAGGCCAAGATCCAGACCGCCGATGCCCTGGGCACGGCCGAAGTCCAGCCGCGCGAAAGCGCGCAGGCCAAGGCCGCGCTGGCCCATGCGCAGGAAAACCTTGCCGCCGGGCACAAGCCCGAGGCCATCGACGATGCCATCCACGCCTCGGCCCTGGCCGATACCGCGATCGGCACGATGCAGAAGCGTCAGGCCCGCGCTGCCGATGAACAGGCCGCCACCCAGCAGGCCGCGCTCGACGACGCCCGGCAACAGGCCATGATGGCCCAGCAGCAGGTCGACGCCGCCAACAGCCGCGCCGATATGGCCACCGCCGCCGCACAGTCCTCGGCTGCGGAAGCCGCCGCCGCGCGACAGGCTGCCGCAACGGCCATGGCCACCCCGGCCACCGTCGAAACGACCGTGACCACCCATGGCACGACCCGCGCGCCCGCCCGCAAGGTCGCCGTGCGCAAGGTCGTCCACCATCCGGTGCGCACGGCCTCGGCAAGCGGCACGGTAACCACGACCACGCGGATCACCCGCTGAGCGCGTCTGGCCGGTTCCTGACCCATGAAAAAAGCCCCGCCGGGTGGACCGCCGGGGCTTTTTCTGTGTGCTCTCAGCCGTAAATCAGGGCTTCCAGTCGAGGAAGCGGGCCAGCAGGCGCAGGCCATAGCCCTGGCTCTTTTCCGGGTGGAACTGGACGCCGAGCAGATTGTCGCGCGCAACCGCCGCCACGAGCCCGCCGCCATGGTCGGTCATCGCCGCCACATGGTGCCCCTCGTCGGCCACGAAGTGGTAGGAATGGAGGAAATAGGCCTCGCCCGGCTCGATCAGGCTGGCGCCATCGGCATGGTGCATCGGGGCCACGTCGTTCCAGCCCATGTGGGGCACCTTGATCGCCGGGTCGGTCCGCTCGATCAGGCGCACTTCACCCGCGATCCAGTCGAGCCCTTCGGTCACCCCGTGCTCGACCCCGCGCGAGGCCAGCAGTTGCATGCCAACGCAGATCCCCAGAAACGGCACGCCATCGACCAGCACGCGCTCTTCGAGGGCGTCGATCATGCCCGTCACCCCGCGCAAAGCCTCGGCACAGGCCTTGTAGGCGCCCACGCCGGGCAGGACCACGCGGTCGGCCCGGCGCACCACCTGCGGATCGGCGGTCAGCGTGACATCGGCGGCCCCCGCCGCGCGCAGGGCATTGGCCACCGAGTGCAGGTTGCCGGCCCCATAGTCGATCAGCGCGAGCCGTTCAGCCACCGAGCGTCCCCTTGGTCGAGGGCACCGCGTCGGCCTTGCGCGGGTCGATCGCGACCGCTTCGCGCATCGCGCGGGCAAAGCCCTTGTAGATGCCTTCGATGATGTGATGGTTGTTGGTGCCATAGAGGCACTCGATGTGGAGCGTGATCCCCGCAGCCTGCGCCACCGACTGGAACCAGTGCTCGAACATCTCGGTGTCCATCGTGCCCAGGCGCGGCTGGCTGAACTGCGCCTTCCACACGAGGATCGGGCGCCCCGAAATATCGAGCGCGACACGGGCCAGCGCCTCGTCCATCGGCGCATAGGCCGAGCCATAGCGGGTGATGCCCCGCTTGTCGCCGAGCGCCTCGGCAATCGCCTGGCCCAGCGCAATGGCGCTGTCCTCGACGGTGTGATGCTCGTCGACGTGAAGATCGCCCTTCACGCGACAGGTCACGTCGATCAGCGAATGGCGCGAGAACTGCTCGATCATGTGATCGAGGAAGCCCACGCCGGTCTTCACGTCATAGATCCCCGAGCCATCGAGGTTGACGCTGACATGAACGTCGGTTTCGTGAGTGGTGCGAGTGACTGTTCCGGTGCGCATGGCGGGTCTATACGCCCTGCCCGGAGAGAATCAATCTCCCCTCAGGGGCCCATCGCCTCTTGACCGCAAGCCCCCCCAGCGCCAGTTGTGCTAGCCATGACCGAAACGCCCGACAGCCTGATCCCCTATGACGAAATCGTGCAGGAAGCCCTGCGCACCGTGGTAGGCCGTGTTCTTGGCCAGGTGGAGGCCTCCGGCGGCATGCTGCCGGGCCAGCACCACTTCTACATCACCTTCCGCACCGGCGCGCCGGGGGTCTCGATCCCCACCCGCCTCAAGGAACGCTTCCCCGAGGAAATGACCATCGTTCTCCAGAACAAGTTCTGGGACCTGAAGGTCGAGGAAGACGGTTTCTCGGTGGGGTTGAGCTTCAACCAGATCCCCTCGACGCTGGTGATCCCGTTCCGGGCGATCACCGCCTTTGTCGACCCGGCGGTCGATTTCGGGCTCCAGTTCCAGGCCGTGGAAGAGTTCGACGACGAGGAGCACGATTCGGCGGAAAACGACCTGTCGCACACTTCCGGGGAAACTTCCGACAAGCCTGCCGTTGAACCCAGCGACGACGGTTCGAATGTCGTCACGGTCGATTTCGGCCGCAAGAAGTAACCGGCGAACGGGCTCCCTCCCACTGTGGCGCGGGCCCGGCACGCCACCAGACAGAAAAAGGGGGGCCCCTGACGATGGCTTGGAGAAAGTCCACCAAGGCCAAGGATACCGCAGCCCAAAAGGCCCAGGAAGCCCAGAAGGCAAACACGGTATCCGACGAGAAGGCCGGTGAAGGAAAGCCGGGCGCAGAAAAGCCTGACGCAGAAAAGCCGAGCTCAGAAAAACAGGGGCCCAGCCCGCTCACCACGCTGATTCTGGCCGACATCGCGCTGAGCGCGGGCAGCGCGCTGCTCCAGCGTGGCTCGATCGGCCGGGCGCTGGCCAAGAGCCTGCCCGCCAGCCTCGGCGCCAAAGCCGCCGATGGCTCGCTCAAGACGCCCTCGCTCGCCGGAAGCCTGGTGGGCACGGCCCTTGCCCGCGTGGCCACCCGCTCGGTGCCCGGCGCCATCCTCGTGGGCGGCGGCCTTGTTGCCAAGGCCCTCTACAACAAGCGCAAGGCCCAGAAGGCCAAAGGCAGGAAAGACGCCTGAACGGGCCCTTTTCGCGCCGGTTGCATTCGCAATTGCGAAAAAACGGAACCGCCCCGGCTTGACCCGCACCGGGGCCATGGTCCACTTGCGCCCATGGCCCCGAGCGTTCCTCCCCATTCCGACCATTCCGCCCCAGATCAGGCACACGATCATGGGGCCGATGCCCTGCACCGGCGCGGGCTGATGCTGATCCTCTCCTCGCCCTCGGGCGCAGGCAAGACGACGATTGCCCGTCGCCTGCTCGAACTCGATCCCGACATTGCGATGTCGGTCTCGGCCACCACGCGCCCGATGCGTCCGGGCGAAGTCGACGGCAAGGACTACCACTTCGTCGACCGCCCGACCTTCGACGCCATGGTCGAAGCCAACGAGTTCTACGAATGGGCCGAAGTCTTCGGCAATTGCTACGGCACGCCCAAGGCCCATATCCGCGCCAAGCTCAAGCAGGGGCAGGACACCCTGTTCGACATCGACTGGCAGGGCACCCAGCAGCTCTACCAGAAGGCCGAGGCCGATGTCGTGCGCGTGTTCATCCTGCCCCCCAGCATCGAGGAACTGCGCCGCCGCCTGACCGGGCGCGGCACCGACAGCGAGGATGTGATTTCCGCGCGCATGGCCCGTGCCCAGGCCGAAATCAGCCACTGGGACGGCTATGACTATGTGGTCGTCAACCACGATGTCGACGATTGCTACACCCAGATCGCCCAGATCCTGGCCGCCGAGCGCCTCAAGCGCGCGCGCCAGACCGGGCTGATCGGCTTCGTGCGCGAGTTGACGCGGGCTTGACCACGCTGGCCGCCCCCCCGGCCCGCCAGAGCCCCCCGGACCATGCCCCCCGGCAGGAGGATCGGCCCGATCCTCCCGTCCGGCACCGCTGGCGGCAGGCTGCCCTCGCGGTGGTCCTGTTCGGGCTGGTCCTCGCCATGGCGGGGGCAGCCTGGGGCTGGTGGGTCGAAACATGGCCCCCCATCGTCCGCCGCGCCACGATCACCCTCGACAGCCCGGCCATGGCTGGCAAGAGCCTGCGCGTAGCGCTCGTCTCGGACATCCATGTCGGCAGCCACGGCATGAGCGCGGCCCGGCTCGACCGGGTGATCAGCCAGATCATGGCCGAAAAACCCGATGCGATCGTGCTGGCCGGTGATTTCGTCAATGGCCGCCACCCCGGCGACCGCGCCATCCGCCTCGACCTGCTCGAACGCCCCCTCGCCCGCCTTCGGGCCCCGCTGGGCGTGATCGGCGTGCTGGGCAACCACGACGCCGAAACCGAACCGGCCCTGATCGGTGAAACCCTTGCCCGCGCGGGCGTGACCGTGCTGGAAAACGACGCCGTGCGCGTGGGGCCGCTGGTGATGGCGGGCGGCGACGAATACGGCGAAGCCCGCCGCCACTTCAAGGTCACCATGGCCAAGGCCCATGCTCTGGCCGAAAACAACGCTCTGTCTGAAAACAAGGCACTGGCCGGAACCGGGGCCCCGATCGTGCTGGTCGAACACACCCCCAGCATGGGCCGCCACCTCCCGCCCGATGTGCCCGTGCTGCTGGCCGGGCATACCCATTGCGGGCAGGTCAACCTGCCGTTCCTGTCCTCGGCCAAGAGCCTTGTCGACGGGCGCGTGCTCTATGACCCGGCCTTCCGCTGCGGACTGGTCCCGTGGGACGGCCACACCGTGATCGTCACCGGCGGGGTCGGCTCGGGCTCGTTCCCCTTGCGCATCGGCACCCGCCCCGATTTCTGGATGGTCACGTTCAGGGGCGCCTGATTCTTCCTCCGGACGCCGCATTCTGGCGCCCCCATCTTCTTGCGGAGAGCATATCATGAAGGCCGCCCTTCTCGAACAGCCCGGCCAGCCGCTGACGGTAACCGACATCACGGTGGCCGATCCTGCGCCCAACGAAGTCCTGATCCGCACGGTCGCCTGCGGGCTGTGCCACTCCGACCTCCATTTCATCGATGGTGCCTATCCGCACCGCCTGCCCGCCATCCCCGGCCACGAGGCGGCGGGGATCGTCGAGGCGGTGGGCAGCCAGGTCCAGCGCCTGAAGAAGGGCGATGCGGTCGTCACCTGCCTCTCGGTCTTCTGCGGCACCTGCGAATTCTGCGTCACCGGACGCATGGCGCTGTGCGAAGGGGCCGGAACGCGCCGCCCCAAGGGCGCGCCCTCGCGCCTGTCGCGCCCTGATGGCACCCCGGTCCACCAGATGCTCAATCTCTCGGCGCTGGCCGAAATGATGCTGGTTCACGAAAACGCCTGTGTCGCCATCCGCCCGGACATGCCGCTCGACCGCGCCGCGCTGCTGGGCTGTGCGGTGACGACCGGGGCGGGCACGGTGTTCAATGCCTGCAAGCTGACGCCAGGCGAAAGCGTGGCGGTGATCGGTTGTGGCGGCGTGGGTCTGGCGGCGGTCAATGCCGCGAAGATCGCGGGCGCCGGGCGCATCGTGGCCGCCGACCCCTCGCCCGAAAAGCGCGATCTGGCCCGCGCGATGGGCGCGACCGACGTGATCGACCCGGCCGACGAAGACGCCGCCGGCACGATCATCGAGGCCACGCGCGGCGGGGTCGACCATGCCATCGAGGCCGTGGGACGCCCGGCCTCGGCCAAGATGGCGGTCAAGGTCCTGCGCCGGGGCGGCACTGCGACCATTCTGGGCATGATGCCGCTCGACCAGAAAGTCGGCCTTTCGGCGATGGATCTGCTCTCGGGCAAGAAGCTGCAAGGGGCGCTGATGGGGATGAACCGCTTTCCGGTCGATCTGCCCCGTCTGGTCGATTTCTACCTCGCCGGGCAGCTCGACCTCGATACCATGGTGACCGAGCGCATCCCGCTCGACAGGGTCAACGAAGGGTTTGCCCGCCTGCGCGAGGGCGATGGCGCGCGCACTGTCGTTATATTCTGAACTGGCGTTGTATTCTAAATAAATGACCCCGCCATGCGCCGGAAAAGGCGCATGGCGGGGCCGATGATCAAATGATCAATGCGCCTTGCTGTTGGCCGCGATGAAGGCGGCGGTGGCATCGTGGAAGCCCTTGAGCGAGGCCTCGTTGGCATAGACCATGTGGCCCGAGGGGAAATAGGCGTAGGAAATGTTGGCCTGCAACGAAGCCGGCACCGGCAGGTGGTTCATTTCATAGCGCCCTTCGAAATAGGGCGTCGCCAGATCGAAATACCCGCCCGCCAGCAGAATCTTGAGCTGGGTGTTCTGCTTCATCGCATTGGCAAGGTCGGGCATCACGTTGAGCGGGCCGCTTTCCGTGCGGGTGCCATCGGGCAGGCGGTGTTCCATGTCCCACTCGGTGAGCCCGGCGAACGGCTTGTAGGTGGCCTGCGTCGTATAGTGCAGGCTGTCGCGCGCATAGGCGTTGAAGGCCGAGACATAGGCCGAGCTCATCGCCGCGCCCTGCGGGTCATACCCGGCTTCCTTGGCCGTGGGATCGAGCGTAGGGCCCGAGAAACGGCTGTCGATGCGGCCCACGGTCAGCCCCTGGTCTTCCTGCAAGTGCTGCATCACCTGCCCCACGTTCAGGCGCAGGTTCGAGCGCAGCCAGTACGCGGCGGAAATGCCGGTATAGCCGGCCAGCCGGTTGGCCATCTCCTGCCGCTGGGCATCGGGCAGCGTGCTGCCCTGCATCAGGGCCATCGCATAGTCGGTGGTGGCAAAGTGCTCCACCTCGTGCAGGAACGGCTCAAGCTCGGCCGGGCGGGTGCCGGACAGGCGGTTGTGATACCATGCGGTCGCCGCCACGGTGGGCAGGCTCATCACATAGGCATTGTCCACCCCCGGATTGCGTTCGGGAGCATCGGCGGAAAGATCGAAGTTGAGGATCGCCGAGAGCAGCACCACGCCGTTGAAATCGACCGAATCGTCCGATTGCAGGGCATTGACCAGCGCCGAGGCGCGCGGCGTGCCATAGCTTTCGCCCAGCAGGAACTTGGGCGAATTCCACCGGCCATGGCCCGACAGGAACGCCTTGATGAATTCGCGGAACGCATGGACATCCTGATCCACGCCCCAGAACGCCTTGTCCTTGTCCTTGCCCGCAATGCGCGACCAGCCCGCGCCCGGCGCATCGATGAACACGAGGTCGGAGGCATCGAGCAGGCTATAGGCGTTATCGACAAGACGATAGGGCGCGGGCGGCGTGTGGGTGTCGTTGCTGGTGATCACGCGGCGCGGGCCAAAGGCGCCCATGTGCAGCCAGATCGTGGCCGAACCCGGACCGCCGTTGAACAGGAACGTGATCGGCCGGTCCGTCGCCGGCGCGCCCTTCTTGAAATAGGCGGTGTAGAACATCGATGCTTCGGCCGGTGCGTCCTTCACATCGTCCTTGGCCTTGCCCGTGGCGGCCTTTTCGCGCCATGCCGTGTCGTCCCAGTCGCTCTGGTGCACCACCAGCGCGCCCGCTTCGGCGGTATAGGCGATGGCATGGCCGCCCACCGTCACCGTGCCCGAGGTTTCCACCTTGCGCGGCTTGAAGAAGTGCGTGGTGGTGGCGCTGTCGGGATCGGGCACGCCATCGGGGTCGGCGTTGCGGATGGCTTCCGCCTTCGCATTTGCGTCGGTATCGTCGGATTTGGCCAGAGCCAGCGTGGGGGTCAGGGCAAGCAGGGAAACAGCAGCAGCAAGCGAAAGGGCGGAGCGCAAGGGGGAATTCCTTTTCAGGCGAAACCAGTGCGCATCGAACGCGCGCGCTGTTTCCTGTCAAGAAAGGGTTCCCGCGCATTCGACCAACGGCAGACCCGCGCCGACGAATGCCAGCGCGGGATTCCCCCGCTGTCAGTTGCCGCCGATCTGCGCGTGCGTCAGGTTTGCCACGAAGGCCGGGGAAATCCGCCGCTCCATCGCGCGGCAAGCATCGGCATGGGCAATCAGGGCCTTGCTCGCGCGTTCGAGCACGCGCGGTTCGAGCGGCTCTGCGCCCGAAAGAAGCGCCACCATGCCCACTTCGCTCACCCCGATGACCTTGGCAGCGGCCTTGACCCCGCCCAGAAGATCCACCGCACGGGCAAAGTGCTTGCGTTGGACCAGCGGGTCCATGGCGGCGTTGGCATTGGGCTGGCTCATGGGCCGTCTTGTGCGCCAAGCCGGACACGGGGGGAAGCCATCATGGACAAGCTGTCCCCGGAAAAGTCAGAGCCCCTCCACCACCGACTGCGTCGGCGGTCCCCCTCCCCGCATCGCGGGGAGGATCACGGTCCTCCCCATGCAATGGGGAGGGGGACCAGCCGAAGGCTGGTGGAGGGGCCCAAAACTCAGGCCGCCTCGGCCTTCTTGTCGACATGTTCCATGTTGAGCATTTCGGCCAGCAGGAACGCCAGTTCGATCGACTGCGCCGCGTTGAGGCGCGGGTCGCAGTGGGTGTGGTAGCGGTCGGCGAGGCCCTCCTGGGTGATCGCCACCGCGCCGCCGGTGCATTCGGTCACATCGCGGCCGGTCATCTCGATGTGGATGCCGCCCGCATGGGTGCCCTCGGCACGGTGAACGGCAAAGAAGCCCTTCACTTCGGCCAGGATGCGCTCGAACGGACGGGTCTTGAAGCCGTTGTCGGCCTTGACCACGTTGCCGTGCATCGGGTCGCAGCTCCACACCACCGGATGCCCCTCGCGCTTGACCGCGCGGACCAGCGCGGGCAGCCCGGCCTCGACCTTGTCGTGGCCGAAACGGCTGATCAGCGTCATCCGGCCCGGCTCGCGCCCCGGATTGAGGGTGTCGAGCATGCGCAGCAGCGCGTCAGGCGTCAGGCTCGGCCCGCACTTCATGCCGATGGGGTTGCCCACCCCGCGCAGGAACTCGACATGCGACGAGCCCTCGAAGCGGGTACGGTCGCCGATCCACAGCATGTGGGCGCTCGTATCGTACCAGTCGCCGGTCAGCGAATCCTGCCGCGTCATCGCCTCTTCGTACTGCAACAGCAGCGCTTCGTGGCTGGTGTAGAAATTGGTGCCCTGAAGCTGGGGGACGTTCGAGGGATTGACCCCGCAGGCCTCCATGAAGTCGAGCGCCTCGCCGATCTTGTCGGCCATTTCGCCAAACTTGGTCGCCCACGGGCTCTTGGCGATATGGTCGAGCGTCCAGCCGTGGACCTGCCGCAGATTGGCATAGCCCCCGCCCGCAAAGGCGCGCAGCAGGTTGAGCGTGGCCGCCGCCTGACTATAGGCGCGCAGCATCCGCAGCGGATCGGGAATCCGCTGTTCGGGCGTGAAATCGATGCCGTTGATGTTGTCGCCCAGATAGCTGGGAAGCTCGACACCGCCCTGCACTTCGACCGGCGAGGAGCGCGGTTTGGCGAACTGGCCGGCCATGCGGCCCACCTTCACCACCGGCTGCTTGCTCGCGAACGTGAGCACGACCGCCATCTGCAACAGCACCCGGAACGTGTCGCGGATGTTGTTGGGATGAAACTCGGCAAAGCTCTCGGCACAGTCCCCGCCCTGGAGCAGGAAACCCTTGCCCTCGGCCACGCGGGCCAGATCGGCCTTGAGTGCGCGAGCTTCGCCCGCAAAGACCAGCGGCGGAAAGCTGGTAAGGGTGCTTTCCACCTCGTTCAGCTTGCCCGCGTCGGGATAGACCGGCAGATGCCGCGCCTCGAATTCCCGCCAGCTCTTCGCATTCCAGTTGTGCGCCACAGTTCCTTCCTTTCAAGACGCGCGGACATACGCCCGCGCGCCGGGGAATGCAAAGGAAGCCTTGCGAACAGAGTGATCGATTATTTCACCGGCACATCGCCGGGCTTTCCACCCGTGTCGCCCCCCTTGGCCGCAGGGACAACTTCGACCCGCCACGCGCGATCCTGACGCAGATAGCGCGCGGCCAGCGCCTGCATCGCCTGGGGGGTAGTGTGGCTGTAATCGGCCAGGATCGAGCGGATGTCGTCGAACTTGCCCGGTTCGAGCGCGCCCCCGCCCAGCAGCGACATGTAGAAGGCATTGCCCGTGCTCGCCCGCGTAATCAATTGCTTGAGCGGTTCGGTCACGCGCTCGATCTCGTCGCTCGTGGGCGGGCTCTCGGCCAGATCGGCGGCGATCTTGTCGGTGGCGGTAAAGAAGGCCGGAAGGTCGCCGGGGCGCAGCTGGACGGTCGCGCCCATGTAGCCGCCCGAAGGCAGGTCCATCGGCCAGACCGATTCGACCTGCGGGGCATAGGACGCGCCGATCTTCTCGCGCATCTCGTCGAACAGGCGGTTGTTGGCGATCTGGGCCAGAATTTCGAGCTGGCGCGATTCATGGACGCCCGCGCGCCCGCCTCCCGTCGGCCAGACGACCATGGCCGCCGCCGTATCCGCGTCGCCCGTGTGGGTGAGGACCAGCGGCGTCTGACTGGGGGCAGGCAAATGGGCATTGAGCGGGGGCGTGGCCACCGGCGCACGCGGGGCGAGCGCGCCGAACGTGGCCTCGAGTGCGGCAAGCCCGTCCTCGCGCTTGAAATCGCCGAACAGGTCGACCTCGATCGGCCCTTGCGCGAGCAGCGGCTCCCACACCCGGCGGAAGTCCTGCGGGGTCACCGTGTCGAGCGCGGCGGGATCGGGCATCTTGTAGCGCGGATCGCGGTCCTTGAGCAGGTAGCCGATGTCGCGCTGGAGCGCGGCCTGCGGCGAGCTGGCGCTGGCCGCCCATTGCAGCCTGGCCGCGGCCACCGCGCGCACGATCGGGTTGGGGTCCCAGCGCGGCTGCCCCAGCTTGGCCGCAAACAGGTAGAGCTGGTCCTTCAGGTCCGCCGGGCGGGTATCGGCGTCGAATTCGAAGGCCGTATCGTCGAGCTTGAAGTCGAGCGCGAACTTGCGGCCCGTGGCCAGCTCGTCCATCGCATTGCGGTCGACATTGCCAAAACCGGTTTCCATCAGCGCCATGTTGCCCAGCGGGCCATAGACCGCATCCTTTGGCGCGATGGCGGCAAGCCCCCCGCCAAAGCGGATGCGCACGATGATCCGCCCCGGTTCGGCATCATTGGCCCAGAGCAGCGCCTTGACCCCGTTCGACAGGGTCAGCCGCTCGATCCCCAGAATGCCGGTCTGCACGTCTTCCTTGACGGTGCCGGGCACGCCGAGCGCGGGCAACTGGGCAAACGTCAGCTTGTCGCCGGGCAGGCGGATGCTGGTGGTGAGCACCGGCTGGGCGACGAGCGCGGCGCGCACGTCCTGCGCGGTGGCGCCCGTGTCGGTCGGCGTGGTCAGCATGCCGCGCACGACCGTCCCCCGGAACAGCGCGCGTGTGTGCTCCAGCACGGCCTGCGGGGTGAACAGCGGCAGCGACTTCTTGAAGATCGCGTAGACGGTATCCGGGTTGGCGACCGTCTCGCGGATGTCGACCGCCTGGGTGATGTCGTCGGCCAGGGCCGAACCGGCCTGGGTGCGCTGGGTCTCGACCGGAACCTTGAAGGCCACGTCGAACTCGGCCACTTCGCGCTCGATGTCGGCCTGCGAGGGCGGCTGGGCCAGCGCATCGGCGATCACCCCGCGCACGTCGTGCACGGCGGCCTTCCAGTCGTTGCCCAACGGGGTGACGCTGACCATCGTGGTATCGGCCGAGCGCGCATAGTTCTGCTGGTCGACCGAGGCATCGAGATAGCTGCCCCCGGCCCGCGCGCGCACCTTGATGCGGCGGTTGATCAGCGCCAGCGCCAGCCGGTCGATCATCAGCCCCTGGTTATAGGCGATGGTATCGGCATGCTTCTTCCACGGGCGCACGATCGCATAGTTGAACTGGAGCGGCACGCTCGGCTCGACTATCACGCGCGTCTCGCCCACCGGATTGGCCGGATCAGCCCCCTTGGGCGCCACCGGCTTGCCGAAATCGGCGGGGGCGGGCTTGGGGCCCCTGGCCTTCCAGCCCCCGAACCACTTGTCGATCTGGGCGATCATGGCCTGCGGCTCGGCATCGCCAGCCACCACGATGATCGTGTTGTCGGGGCGATACCACTTGTCGTGGAAGGCCTTGACGCTGGCGGGGGTGGCGGCCTGAAGCGTCTCGACCGTGCCGATGGGCGAACGCGTGGCGGCCGGCTGCCCGGCAAAGAACAACTCGCGCGTGGCGTCCATCACACGGGTCTGGGGGCCCGCGCGCTCGCGCATTTCGGCCAGCACGATGGGCACTTCGGTCTTCACCCCGGCAGGCGTGAAGATGGGCGCGGCGATCATGCCCGACAGGAGCATGAACGTCTCGTCGAGCTTGGCCGGGGTGATTGCGGGAAGGTCGAGCTTGTAGACGGTCTGGGTACCGCTGGTCTCGGCGTTGGTGTCGCTGCCGAATGTCGCGCCCAGGCGCTGCCAGGTGGGGATCGCCTCGCCCGACTTCAGGTACTTCGAATCGCGGAACGTGAGGTGCTCGATCAGGTGGGCATAGCCGCGCTGGGCATCGGTTTCATAAAACGAACCGGCATCGACCAGCACGCGCACCGAGATCTGCTCGGGCGGCACCCCGTTGTGGCGCACGGCATAGCGGATGCCGTTGGGCAGGCGCCCGAAAATCCATTCCTTGTCCTGCGGCACGTCGCTCCCGGCATAGAGCCAGTTCTGCGCGCTGCCTGCCGTGGTCCCGGTTGTCGTGGCCGGGGAAACCACGGGCCGCGCCTGAGCCCCGACCCCAAGAGGAGCCGTACCGGCAAGGAGGGCAAAAACCAGAAAAGCGAAGCGCCGCGAGGGCCGGATATTCGATCGCATGGCGCGACTATAGGAAGCGTGTTTGTGAAGGGCCAGTGAATAGAATTCCTTCCGTTCGACTGGCCCCTTCCTCGATTCGCCGCTTTTATGACGGCCTGGATCAGGACTTCGGTTTCGGTGCGGCAGGCGCGGCGCCTGCTTCAGCCGCCTTGGCATCCCCCTGCGGCGCGGCTTGCGCAGCAGCCGCCGCCGCGCGCATCTGCTCGACTTCGGCGGCGGTCTTGAAATCGACGAGTTCGACCTGGAACACCAGATCGGCGTTGGGCGGAATGGTATCGCCACCGCCTTGCGCGCCATAGCCGAGGGTCGAAGGCACGCAGAAGCGCCAGATGCTGCCCTTGGCCATCAGTTGCAGGCCTTCGGAAAAGCCGGGAATCACCCCTTCGACCGGAAAGGCCGCCGCGGAATTCTGGTCGAATACACGCCCGTCAGCCGCCAGATAGCCGATATAGTTGACCAGAACATAGTCACCCTTGCCCGGATGGGCAGCCGTTGCCGCCTTGAGCGTGAGCGTGCCCAGCCCCGACGCGGTCTTGGTGCTGCACTGGCGCTGGCCGGCACTGATCACCGGCATCAAGGGCACGGGCAGGATCGCGGTGGAGAGCGCAGGCGCCGCCACTGCCGGGCGCGGCGCGGCGCGATGAGCTGCCGGACGAACGGGAGCAGCCTGTGCCGGAGCGACAGAAAAAGCGCCCGCACCCAGAACAAGTGAAGCCAGCGGCGCCAGACGCGCCAGCGAACGGATAAGAACATGGGTCATGGCGCATGTCATAGCAGCGCCGCCCCCCCGAGCCAGAGAAAAGCAGCGCAAATCGCCTCGTCGCACGCCTGCACCCTCTTGACCCTCGTCCCCCCGGTCCTAAATGGCCAGTATGTTCATTGAAACCGAAACCACGCCGAATCCGGCCACGCTCAAGTTCCTGCCCGGCGAACTCGTCATGGCCAGTGGCACGCGCGCGTTCACCTCGCCCGAAGAGGCCGAGGCTTCGCCGTTGGCCCAGGCTCTGTTTTCGCTCGGTGACGTGACCGAAATCCTGTTCGGTCGCGACTTCGTCTCGGTGACGATTGCGCCGGGCGCCCAGTGGAGCGATGCCAAGCCGCAGGTTCTGGCCATTCTGCTTGATCATTTCGTATCGCAGGCGCCGCTTTTCGCCGCCGGTTCGGCGCAGAACATCGTCGTTCCTGCCGAGGACGAGGATTTCGCCGACGATCCCGCCGATGCCGAAATCGTCGAGCAGATCAAGGACCTGATCGAGACCCGCGTGCGCCCCGCCGTGGCCAACGATGGCGGCGACATCGTCTATCGCGGCTTCCGCGACGGCGTGGTCTACCTCAAGATGCAGGGTGCCTGCTCAGGCTGCCCCTCGTCGACCGCCACGCTCAAGAACGGCATCGAAAGCCTGATCAGGCACTATGTTCCTGAAGTGAACGAAGTCCGCGCGGCCTGACCGCCCATCCATACCTGACTTGCCCGCCTCCATGACCCAGCCTGTCTCCTCCCCCTTTGCCTCGCGCCGTCTGGTGATCGACAGCGCCACCGAAAACTGTTCGGTCGCGCTGTTCGAGGGGGATCGCCTGCTGGCGGGGGAAAGCCGGATGCTCGGCCGCGGCCATGCCGAGGCGCTCGTGCCGATGATCGCGGCCCTGCCCGACCGGGGCCGCGCCGCCGCCATCGTGGTCGACAGCGGCCCAGGCAGCTTTACCGGCATTCGTGTCGGCCTTGCCGCCGCGCGGGCGCTCGGCCTCGCGTGGGACGCGCCGGTCGCGGGCTATGAAAGCCTCTCGCTGGTGGCCGCGATGGCCCTTGCGACCGCGCCCCAATCTGGCGTCGACGTGGTGATGACCGGCGGCCACGGCGAATGGTTCTTCCGCCCGTTCGACGCGCAAGGCCTGCCACTGGCCCCGCTGGCCTCGCTCCCGCCCGAAGCGGTGATCGCAAGGCTGTCCGCGCCGCTCGTCGCGGGCAGCCAGGCAGAGGCCTGCCTTCAGGCCGCGCGGGACAGCCGCCCCGATCTTTTCGCCCTGCCGCACATTGCCCTGCCACTTTGGCCCGATGCACGCTCGGCCCTGCTGCTCGCGCCCGGCCTGCTGTTCGATGGCGCCGCCCCGGCCTATGGCCGCGCGCCCGATGCGCGCCTGCCCACCAGTTCATCAACGGCTCCACAGGCGGCATGAGCGCGCCGGTCGAAGATCTGGACCGCATCATGGCCGTGATGACCACGGCCTTCCCTCCCGACTATGGCGAGGCATGGAACCGCCGTCAGGTCAGCGATTCCCTGCTGATCGGACGCACCCGTTATGGATTGATCGACGCGCAAGGGCGCCCCGATCCCGTCGATGCGTCATCGACTGCCGGCTTCTTCCTTTCGCGCAGTATTTTCGACGAAGAAGAACTTCTGCTCTTCGCGATTGCCCCTGCCTGTCGTCGCAAGGGACTGGGCGATTGCCTGCTCAGGCGCTTTATTGATGAAGCGCGTGAAATGGGCATGTCGCGCATCTTTCTCGAAATGCGCGAAGGAAATCCGGCAGGTATTCTTTACCGGAAACACGGTTTCCAGCAGGTCGGCATTCGCCCCGGTTACTATCGCAGCCTTGAAGGCGACAGAATCAGCGCGATCAGCCAGGAACTTCGTCTTTGACGGCAAAATTGCCTGATCCAAAGACGAGTGAATTTTTTGTCATTTAGAACCGTACTTAACCTTCGTTTACTTGTTTCACGAAAACAGGGGCGTATAGAACGATCCGTGCCCTCGAACATTCGAGACAACACCAAAATTCAGGTCGCACTGAAAAAACAAAGAAAGCCGGATCGCAATGAGTGAAATCGAAAACGACATGCGGGAAACCCTTATCACGCTGACTTCGGACATTGTTGCTGCTCACGTGAGCAATAACAGTGTGTCGGTCGGTGATCTGCCGACGCTGATCTCCAACGTCTATTCCGCGCTCGCCGGTCTTTCACCTTCGGAACCGGTTGCCGAAACCGCGCCGGAGCCCGCCGTTTCGATTCGCGCTTCGGTCAAGAACGATCACATCGTCTGCCTCGAAGACGGCAAGAAGCTCAAGATGCTCAAGCGTCACCTTGCCACCCGCTACAACATGACCCCGGAACAGTATCGCCAGCGCTGGAATCTTCCCGCCGACTATCCGATGGTTGCCCCGGCCTATGCCGAGAAGCGCCGTGAACTGGCCAAGAAGATCGGCCTGGGCCGCAAGCCCGCCGCTCCTGCCAAGCGCAGCCGTACCAAGGCCGCTGCCGCCTGATGACGGGCACCGCCTGATGGCAAGCCCTGCCTGATGGCGAAAGGGCCGGCCCCCTTTGCGGGTCCGGCCCTTTCGCGCGCCCTTCGCGCGATGTTGTCAACACCGTTTTACCGCCACTTTACAGACCTTTAACCAGGTTTATCGGCTTTACGGATGCTACGCGGTTAACAACCCCGTCAAAGTCCTGTATCGGTCGTCGTCCCATCCTCTTGACGAGACAAGTGTGCACCGCGTGATCGACCTCGAAGCCCTTTGCGCCGAACGTGGCCTGCGCATCACCGAACAGCGCCGCGTGATTGCCCAAGTCCTGTCTGAAAGCAGCGACCACCCGGACGTGGAGAAGCTCCACGAACGCGCTTCCGCGCGCGATCCGCGCATCTCGATCGCCACGGTCTACCGCACCGTGCGCCTGTTCGAGGAAGCCGGCATCCTCGACCGCCACGATTTCGGCGATGGCCGTGCGCGCTACGAAGCCACGCCCGAAGCCCATCACGACCATCTGATCGATGTCGAAAGCGGCAAGGTGATCGAATTCGTCGATCCCGAACTCGAACAGCTCCAGCGCCAGATCGCGGAAAAGCTCGGCTATCGTCTGGTCGACCACCGCATGGAACTCTACGGCGTCAAGCTGGGCCGGGACACCACGCGCGAAGGCTGATCCTTCCTCCCTGTTTTCTGCTCCGGGACCGACCTGATGACCGCCCGTCGTTCCAGCACGTCCCTCCCCGACAGCGCCGAAAACAGGCCCGCCAACAGGCCTGTCGGCATTCTGGGCGCCTGCCGCATCGGCTGGCGCCTTGCCGGGATCGTTCTTGCGCTGCTGGTCTGCGTGCCGCTGCACTATGTCTGGCGGACCGTCCATTACGGCTCGCCGATCCCGCGCCTGTTCCTGTCGATCGCCGCGCGCCTGTTCGGCGCGCGCCTGCGCATTCACGGAACACCGCTGCGCCGCGATGTCTTCTACATCAGCAACCACCTGACGTGGCTTGACATTCTCGCCCTTGGCGCCGCCAGCGGCACGGCCTTCGTATCCAAGGCCGAAGTGGGGGAAGCGCCGGTTCTGGGCTGGCTCGCCCGGCTCAACCGCACCGTCTTCGTCAGCCGCGAGGACCGCATGGGCGTGGCCGACCAGATCAACCGCCTGCGCGAGGCACTGGCCGACAACTGGGCGATCACCGTCTTTCCCGAAGGCACCACGACCGACGGCCACTCGCTGCTGCCATTCAAGACGGCGATGCTGCGCGTGCTCGAACCACCCCCGCCCGGCGTGATGGTCCAGCCCGTCGTGCTCGATTATGGCCCCTTGGCCGAATGGATCGCCTGGTATGGCGAGGAACCGGGGCTCGACAACGTAAAGCGCGTGTTGGCGCGGCGCGGCAGCTTCCGGCTCGACATCCACTTCCTCGACCCGTTCGACCCGCGCGACTTCCCCGGACGCAAGGCCATCGCCGCGCAGGCCCGCGCGCGCATCGTTCCGGCGATGGAGCGCAATCTGGGCAAACCCTTGCGCCCCTTCGCGCAGGACGTGCCGCAAGTCGGCTATCGCCCGCAACAGCCCGGCAGCACCGCCTGAGGTTTCATTTTGCGCGCGATTGCCTTATGGCGCGCGCCTTATGCCCGCAGAGACTCCCGCACAGACCCAGACCCCTCCCCGTCAGCCCCAGCCCAAGACGTTCCACGTCAAGAGCTTCGGCTGCCAGATGAACGTCTATGACGGCGAGCGCATGGCCGAACTGCTCGCCGCGCAGGGCATGACCGCCAGCGACGAACGCGACGGCGCCGATCTGGTCGTGCTCAACACCTGCCATATCCGTGAAAAGGCCACAGAAAAGGTCTATTCCGACATTGGCCGCCTGCGCCGGGCCGATGGCAGCACCCCGCTGATCGCGGTGGCCGGTTGCGTCGCCCAGGCCGAGGGCGAGGAAATCATGGCGCGCGCACCCTCGGTCAAGGTCGTCGTCGGGCCGCAGGCCTATCACCGCCTGCCCGAAATGGTCGCCGATGCCGCCGCCGGAAAGTCGGGCACCGAAACCGACATGCCCGCCGAGGCGAAATTCGCCGCCCTGCCCAAGCGCCGCCGCTCTGGCCCCAGCGCGTTCCTGACCGTGCAGGAAGGCTGTGACAAGTTCTGCACCTATTGCGTGGTACCCTATACCCGCGGCGCGGAAATCTCGCGGCCCTTCGCCGATCTGGTCGAGGAAGCCCGGCTGCTGGTCGCTGGCGGCGCGCGCGAGATCACCCTGCTGGGCCAGAACGTCAACGCCTGGGCCGGACAGGACGACAAGGGCCGCGCCATCGGCCTCGACGGGCTGATCCGCGTGCTGGCCGCCGATCCCGATCTGGCGCGCATCCGCTATACCACCAGCCATCCCAACGACATGAGCGAGGGGCTGATCGCCGCCCATGGCGAGATCGACAAGCTGATGCCGTTCCTCCACCTTCCGGTGCAGGCGGGCAACGACCGCGTGCTCAAGGCCATGAACCGCAGCCACACGGTCGAAAGCTATCTGAAGATCCTCGACCGCGTGCGCGCGGCGCGCCCCGACATCGCGCTTTCGGGCGATTTCATCGTCGGCTTCCCCGGCGAGACCGAGGCGGAATTTCAGGACACGCTCGATCTGGTCGGCCAGGTGCGCCATGCGCAGGCCTTCAGCTTCAAGTATTCGCCGCGTCCGGGCACGCCCGCCGCGACGATGGACGGCCAGATTGCCGCAGAGGTGATGGACGAGCGCCTCCAGCGCCTTCAGGCCGCGCTCACGCGCGATGCCACGGCCTTCAATCAGGCCAGCGTGGGCAGGCGGTGCCAGGTTCTGGTCGAGCGGCGCGGACGCCACGAGGGCCAGTGGCTGGGCAAGTCGCCCTGGCTGCAATCGGTCCACTTCACCGGCGAAGCGGCCATTGGCGATCTGGTGACCGTCGATCTGGTTCAGGCCGGGCCCAATTCGCTGGCCGGGCAACTGGTCGGCTGAAAAGCGGTTTCATGACGCCATGAAAAAAGGACGCGGAGGCCATTCGCCACCGCGTCCTCTTGCTGTAGCCGCCCTCAGTAGTGACGATAGGCGTCGCGGCGGAAATCGCGACGGTCGTGGCGCAGGTCGTGGCGGTCGCGACGCAGTTCCTCGCGGGCATGGCGCGCTTCGTGATAGTTGCCATAGTAGCGGGCGCGGGCCAGCTCGCGACGGTCATGACGGATCTCGTGGCGGTCGGCGCGGATGTCGGCGCGATCCATCGCAACCGGATGTGCGCTGGCTGCAACCGGGGCGACCACGGGGGCCATGATGGCGGCGGCAACGGCGGCGAGGATGAGCTTACGCATAGTCGGTCTCCTTGATGAATCAGGGGCGGATCAGGTGCCGGTCCAGCGGGCTGTTCCGGCGATGAAGACTGTCTAGCGGGCGGCGGCTGAACGTTTTCCGAAGCCTTGTGCAAGAATTCGCTCATCTTTGTCGCCAGATAGCGACAAAGTGTCGCAGACGGGCCACCTCATCTGTGCATTTCACGCTTGCGGCGCTTGCACCTGCGCAATCACTCCCTACACTCGAGGGATCAGGTTCGACGAAAGGAGCGCGCACCCCTACCCCATGGCCCGCAAATTCCCTCGCGCCCACGATGAGGCGCATCGCGAAGTGACCTTCGACCGCAATGGCGACCGCAATGGTGCCCAATCTGGCACCCAGTCTGGTGCCAAGTCTGGCGAACGCGCCGGATACGCGCCGGGAATACCGCGCGGCGAAGGACCAAGGCACGATGGCCCGCGCAGCAATGGCGGCCACAATCGCGCCCGCGTCGAGGTGGAATTTGAAGAACAGACCATGCTGGGGGCGCTGTTCGGCCAGTTCGATACCAATCTCGTGCTCGTGGAAAACCGGCTGGGCGTGTTCATTTCGGCGCGTGGCAACCGCGTGCTGATCGAAGGGCCCGAAGACGCCGTGGCCCGCGCGCGCGACGTGCTCAAGGGCCTCTACCAGCGGCTGCGCAACGGACAGGAAGTCGACGCAGGCGCCCTCGAATCGCTGATCGCGATGAGCGCGGAGCCCACCCTCGAAGGGATCATCACCGGAAGCCCCGCGGGCACGCCCCCGATCATGATCCGCACCCGCCGCAAGACGATCGTGCCGCGTTCGGCCACCCAGATCGCCTATATGCAGGCGCTGGTGAAGAACGACGTGATCTTCGCGCTCGGCCCGGCAGGCACCGGCAAGACCTATCTGGCCGTGGCCCAGGCCGTGGCCCAGTTGATGACCGGCTCGGTCCAGCGCCTGATCCTCTCGCGCCCGGCGGTCGAGGCCGGGGAGCGGCTGGGCTTCCTGCCCGGCGACATGAAGGAAAAGGTCGATCCCTACCTGCGCCCGCTCTACGACGCGCTGTATGACTGCATGCCGCCCGAACAGGTCGAGCGGCGCATCGCCAGCGGCGAGATCGAGATCGCGCCGATTGCCTTCATGCGCGGGCGCACGCTGGCCGATGCCTTCGTCATCCTCGACGAGGCGCAGAACACCACGCCGGCCCAGATGAAGATGTTCCTCACCCGTTTTGGCCAGAACAGCCGCATGGTCGTCTGTGGCGATCCCAGGCAGGTCGACCTTCCCGGCGGGGTGGCGGCCAGCGGCCTTGCCGATGCGGTGGCGCGCCTCGAAGGGGTCGATGGCATCGGGGTTGTCCATTTCAGCCGGGCCGACGTGGTGCGCCATCCCATCGTGGGCCGCATCGTGGAAGCCTATGAAGGAGCAGACGACGCAAAATAGTGCTGAAATCTGCCATTTTCATCAGTTCGCGGGGTGGTGCAGGCCGCCCCGCCATGCCAAAGCGAATCGCCCTTTTTCCCCGGACCCCCACAGCCATGACCGCGCCGATCCTCGAAATCGACATCGACCCCATCTGGGGTGACGCCACCGACTGGGAGGCCCTGTCAAACCGCGCCGCCGAGGCTGCCGCCAAAGTCGCGCCCGAACTGGCCCACCCCAACCTGCTCGTCAGTCTGGTCATGGCCGACGACGAGGAAGTCCACGCGCTCAACAAGCAGTGGCGGGCCAAGGACAAGTCGACCAACGTGCTCTCGTTCCCGATGCTCGCGCGCGAGGACGTGCTGCGCGCCGGGGCCGACGAAAATGCCCCCGGCATGCTCGGCGACATCATCCTCGCACAGGGGGTCTGCACCCGCGAGGCCGCCGAAAAGGGCATATCGGTCGAGAATCACGCCACCCACCTGATCGTTCACGGGCTCCTGCATCTGGCCGGATATGACCACGATCTGGGCGATGCAGAAGCTGAGGAAATGGAAGAGCTGGAACGCAAGGCGCTTGCCTTGCTGGGCCTGGCCGACCCATATGCATGACCAGTTCTGAACCCGACAGACCCGAAACGAGCGTATTCGGAGCCAACAGAGGAGCAAGGTCCGTGCCCGAGGGCAATGGGTCCGGGGGCGAAAGCCGCTCGGGCGAAGGCGACAGTAACGGCGCGATATGGCGCGCCATCAGGGCTTTCTTTCGCGGGCCCGACCACGACCAGTCGCTGCGCTCCCAGATCGAGGAAGCGATCGAGGAGCACGAGCACGAACCCGGCCATGACGAGGGCGGCGACGGCGACCTCGTGCCGGTCGAGCGCCAGATGCTCAAGAACCTGCTCCACTTCAGCGAACGCGATGCCGACGACGTGGCCATCCCGCGCGGGCAGATCATCGCCATTCCGGTTTCCTCGACCTTTGCCGAAGTCGTCGGTGCCTTTGCCGAACATGGCCACAGCCGCTTGCCGGTCTATGGCGAATCGCTCGATGAAGTGGTCGGCATGATACACATCAAGGATGTCTTCCCGATCGTGGCCGACATGGCCCTGAGCGGGAAAAGCGCGCCCTGCGACTGGACCGTGCTGATGCGCCAGCCTTTGTTCGTGCCCCAGGCGCGCGGCGCCATCGACGTGCTGGCCGACATGCGGTCGAGCCGCACCCATCTGGCCGTGGTGATCGACGAATATTCGGGCACCGACGGGATCATCACGTTCGAGGATCTGGTCGAGGAAATCGTCGGCGACATCGAGGACGAGCACGACGACGCGCCCGAAGTCCTGCTCTACCAGCTCGATGCCGACACCTGGGATGCCGATGCGCGCGTCGAACTCGAAGATGTCGCCCGCACGGTCGATGCACGCCTCGCCGAAGTGGAGGAAGACGTCGACACGCTGGGCGGGCTGGCCGTCGTGCTGGCGGGCGAAGTGCCACCCGTGGGCCGCGTGCTCGAACACCAGTCCGGCTGGCGGCTGGAAGTGACCGGGGGCGACGACCGCCGCCTCACCCGCATCCGCCTCCATGCCCCCTCGACCGCCTCTGCCCGGGAAGAAGACTCCTGATGATCCGCCGCCTTCCCCCGCTTCGCTCGCTCGAAGCCTTCATCCGCGTGGTTCGTGCAGGCTCGGCCAAGACCGCCGCCGCCGAACTTGCGCTCAGCCCCTCCGCGCTCTCGCGCCGCCTCGCCGCGCTCGAGGAATTCGTCGGCAAGCCGCTGTTCGAGCGCAAGCACCAGGCGCTCAAGCTGACCGACGATGGCCAGACCCTCTACGATGCGGTCGCCCCGCTGATCGACGAGATGGCCGACCGCATCGACCGCATGATCGACACCGGCAAGGTCATGCGCCTGCGGCTGGGCGTTCTGCCGCTGTTCGGCAGCCAGCGCCTGTTCCCGCGTCTGGGCGAGCTGCGCAAGCTCCACCCCCAGCTCCACATCGACATCGACAGCTCGACCTCCGCCGAGACCAAGCTGGGCGACACCATCGATGCGGCCATCGTGCTCTCGCAAGGGCCTGATGCCACGCTCCATTCGGTGCGGCTCGACCACAACCGCGTCTATGCCATCGCCAGCAAGCAACTGGCCGCCGAACTGGGCGAGCGCCCGGATATCACCAAGCTCGCCCGGCAGACGTTCCTCGTCCACAACGACCTTCCCGCCAGCTTCGAGGCGTGGAAGCGCACGCTCCATCTCGACGGGCTGGAACCGGCCGCCATCGACCATTTCGATTCAGGCCAGCTCATCCTCGAAGCCGCCGCGCAAGGGCTCGGTGTCGCGATCATGCACGATGATCACTTCAGCCGCAGCCACGATCCGCGTCTGGCCCGTGTCTACGACATCGAGGTCGACAGCCCCTATTCCTACTGGTTCGTCTGCCGCCCGCGCGCGCTGCAATCGCGCCCGGTGCGCCTGTTCCACGACTGGATGCTCAAGGCCGGGCTCTGACGGCAGCCTGAAAAGCTGAAGAAGAAGGAACTGTGAAAGGGGGCAATATCGCCCCCTTCACCCCGTTATCCTTGCCCCCGCGCAGCCATCTGCCTTTCAGCCCGCTGCGGGCACGATGATTTCGCTCTCCTCCTCGCCCTGCTGCGCGCGGACGAGGAATTCGGCGAACTGGGGCAGCGCCATCGGACGGGCCAGCAGATACCCCTGAACCTCGCGGCACTGGTCGTTGATCAGCGAGGCCAGTTGCCCGGCATTCTCGACCCCTTCGGCGGTCACTGCGATGCCCATGGCATTGCCCAGCCCGAGGATCGCCTGGACGATGGCCCGGCCCCCTTCCCGTTCGCCAATGTCGCTGACGAACTGGCGGTCGATCTTGATCATGTCGAAGGGATAGTTGCGCAAGTAGCTGAGCGAGGCATAGCCGGTGCCGAAATCGTCGATGGCCAGCGAAACGCCCAGTTCCTTGAGTTCGCGCAGCATGACTTGCGCGCGTTCGGGATCTTCGAGCAGCACGCCCTCGGTCACCTCGATCTCCAGCCGGTCGGCGGGCAGCCCCGCCTGTGCCAGCGCATCGGCGACAATCGCGGTCAGGTTGCGGTCGCGGAACTGAACCGGCGAAACATTGACCGAGACGCGCAAGTCGCCATCCCATGATGCCGCCTGCATGCAGGCCGTGCGCATGATCCACTCGCCCAGCGGCAGGATCAACCCGCTGCTCTCGGCCGCCGGAATGAAGGCGCAGGGCGCCATGCGACCCTTTTCGGGGTGGGCCCAGCGCACGAGCGCCTCGGCGCCGACCACCGAGAGGCTGCGCGGCTCGAAACGGGGCTGGTATTCGAGGAAGAACTCGTCCGCCGCGATGCCCCGGCGCAGTTCGTCGACGAGGCGGCGATGCGCGGCCACGCGCTCGTTCATTTCCGAGGCATAGAACTGGAACGTCCCCCGCCCGCCCTGCTTGGCGCCATAGAGCGCCTGGTCGGCATTGCGGAGCAGGGTATCGGCGGTCGTGCCATCATGGGGCGAGAGCGCAATGCCCAGCGAGATGCCGATGGTGATATCGCCGGCTTCATGGCGCAACGGGGCTTCCATCGCCGCCAGAATCGACTGGCACAGCACTTCCGCCTCGTCTTCGGCAAGGCCGGGCGCCGCGATCACGAATTCGTCGCCGCCCACGCGGGCTACCAGCTGGTCATGCCGCAGGACACGGCGCAGACGGTCGGCGACCTCGCCCAGCACGCGGTCGCCCAGCGCATGGCCGAACGTGTCGTTGATCCGCTTGAACCGATCGAGATCGCAATAGATCACCGCCATGCGCGCGTTGGGAATGGCCAGTTCGGTGGCCAGGAACGAGGCCAGACGCGCGCGATTGGGCAGCGATGTCACCGGATCGTGCTGTGATTGCTGGCGCGCTTCCTCGTAAGCGTCGGCCAGGGCCACGTCCTGCGTCACATCGGTGGCGAACTTGACGATATTGACGAGGTTGCCCGCCAGATCGAAGATCGGGTTGTAGCTGGCCTGAAGCCAGATCCGCTCGCCCTGCTTGCTGATCCGCTCGAACCGCCCGGTCATGTATTCGCCCGCGCGCAGCTTGTCCCAGAAGGTCAGGTATTCGCAGCCGTTGACCTGGCCGGGATCGACGAGAATCTCGTGCCGCTGGCCGACCAGTTCATCGAGTTCATAACCGACCATGTCGAGGAACTTGGTATTGGCATCGAGCACGGTGCCATCGAGCGCGAACGAGATCACCCCCTGCGCCTTGCGGATCGCCTTGATCTGCCCCTCGAACTGCGCATGGCGCTGCTTTTCGTCGGTCACGTCATAGGCATACTTGATGATCTTCATCGGCTTGCCCGAAAGATCGAAGATCGGATTGTAGCTGGCCTGAAGCCACAGGTCCGCGCCCGTCGCGGTCACCCGGTGGAACTCGCCCGAACGGTGCTGGCCATTGGCCAGAGCCTTCCAGAACTGGCGATATTCCTCGGACCGGACATGCTCTTCGGGCACGAACATGCTGTGATGGGCACCACGAATGTCGCCGAGGCGATAGCCGGTGGCTTCGAGGAAATTGTCGTTGGCGTCGAGCACCCGGCCTTCGAGATCGAACGAGATCACGCACTGCGACTTGTGGATCGCGGCGATCTGGCCCTGATGCTCGGCCTGACGGACCTTTTCATCTGTAATATCCGTGGCATACTTGACGATCTTGACAGGGTTTCCGGCCAGATCGAAGATCGGGTTATAGCTGGCCTGAAGCCAGACTTCGCGCCCGTCGCGCGCCACGCGGCGGTATTGCCCGGCCTGATGCTGCCCGCGCGAGAGCACGCGCCAGAACCCGGCATATTCGGCGCCATGCGAATAGGCCGCATCGACGAACATGCGATGATGCCGCCCGATCACGTCGGCGCGCTCGTACTCCATCAGTTCGAGGAAGCGCGAATTGGCGTCGAGCACGATGCCGTTCATGTCGAAGCTGATGACCGCATGGCTCTTGTGGATCGCGGCGATCTGCCAGGCATTGTCGGTCTGGCGCTGGCGGTCACGGGTCACGTCCTCAGCCAGCATGAAGATCTCGGCCACGGCCCCTTGCGCATCGACCACGGGGCTGGCCATCACGCGCAGCCAGCGCATGGCGCCCTCGCTGCTGCGGAACAGCTGCTGGCTGTCCTGCGGCAGGCCCGCACACAGCGCATCCCAGAAATCGCCGAACACGTCCGCGCCCATCGCGTCCACATCGCACAAGTCGCGATACTGCGCGCCCACGAGCGTCTTGTCAGGATGGCCCAGCATCGCATGGAACAGCGGATTGGCTTCGAGCACTTCGCCATCGAGGCCCAGCCGGGCAACCGGGCTCGACCGGCCGATGGCGCCGACGCGGGCGCGCTCCGCCGCATCGGTGGCGATCATCCCGGTCCTGTCGCGCGCGATCACGACGACTTCGAGCAGGGTCCCGGCGGCATCGCACACCGGATAATACATGGCTTCGAGCCACAGCGCCTGACCGTGGCGGTTCTTGCGCTGGACCGTCAGCGACTGGCGCCCGCCCAGACGCAGGCGCTCCCAGTCCGGGCTCTCTCCCCCGTCGCATTCCTGCGCAAGCGAGGCCTCGTGCCGCCCGCGCAACTCGTCCAGTTCATAGCCCAGAAGGTCGAGAAAAGCCGAATTGGCCCGAACGATGCGCCCGCCCGGATCGAGCACGAGAGTTGCGAAGAAGTTGTTCAGGGCCCGCAATTCGGACGAGATTTCCGGCATGGAGTGGACGACCTTTTTGGCGTTTGCGGCGCTGGGCAAAATATTTGGCCACAAATCTTCTGGTTTCGTCATTCCTGCGAGGGGCACGGTAACTTTCCGGTTAATCCGAAACGACCGGATGCGCTTTTTGGGCGGCCAGCCGAGCCGCTGGCGCCATCGACGAGCCTGTTGCCCCCTGCCCGCCCGGACTTTTCAGGCTTTTGTCATCAAACGATTTTTTCGCGCGCCTCGCCAAAACAGGAAAACGGCCGGCGCTTGCGCGCCGACCGTAATTCCCGAACCGGTCTGTTCATGATCTCCCGCGCACGAGGCGCGGGAGCGAATCACTTCGCCAGCATCGAGCCGGTTTCGATGAACCGCTGGTGCCACGAAAGCGCTTCCTTGAGCAGCGAGGGCGAGTGCTTGCCATAGGAATCGCGCAAGGCGCGGGCATAGTAGTCGGCCAGCTGGTCGCGGAAGGTCGGGTGGACGCAGTTCGCGATGACCTTCTCGGCACGCTGCTTGGGCGAAAGCCCGCGCAAGTCGGCCAGGCCCTGGTCGGTCACGATGACCTGCACGTCCTGGTCGATGTGGTCGACATGGCTGACCTGCGGCACGATCGTCGAGATCGCCCCGCCCTTGGCGGTCGAGGGCGCCATGAAGATCGAGATATAGGCATTGCGGGCAAAGTCGCCCGAGCCGCCGATCCCGTTCTGGATGCGCGAGCCCATCATGTGGGTCGAGTTGACGTTGCCGTAGATGTCGGCCTCGATCATCCCGTTCATGGCAAGGCAGCCAAGGCGGCGCACCAGCTCGGGGTGGTTCGAGATTTCCTGCGGACGCAGGATGATGCGGTCACGATAGAGCGCCATTTCGCCGTTCAGGCGCTCGGCCGCCTCGGGGCTGAGCGAGAAGGCCGTGCACGAGGCCATCGACAGCTTGCCCGCCGCGAGCAGTTCGAGCATGCCGTCCTGAAGCACTTCGGTATAGGCGGTCATCGGCTCGAACGGCGCGTCCATCAGGCCGAGCAGCACGGCATTGGCGATGTTGCCCACGCCCGACTGCACCGGCAGCAGCGAAGCAGGCAGACGGCCCACGCGCACTTCGTTCTGGAAGAAGTCGAGCAGGTGGCTGGCAATCGCCAGCGCCGAAGCGTCGGGCGCCTTGAACGGAGCGTTGCGATCGGGGATGTCGGTCGCCACGACGCCCACGACCTTCGAGGGGTCGACGCGGAAGGTCGCCTGGCCGATGCGGTCGCTCGGGGTGACGAGCGGGATCGGCTTGCGGTGCGGGGGCAGCGCGGTGCCGTAGTAGATGTCGTGCATCCCGTGCAGTGCTTCATGCTGCCACGAGTTGACTTCGAGGATGATCTTGTCGGCGCGGTCGAGCCAGGTCTTGTTGTTGCCGACCGACGAGGAGGGCACCACCGAGCCATCGGGCAGGATCGCCGAGACTTCGACGAGCGCGACGTCGAGCGGGCCAAGGAAGCCCTGCCATGCCGCCGGAGCCACCTGGCTCAGGTGCATGTCGAAATACTGGACCGCACCGCTGTTGATCTGCTCGCGCACGAGCGGGTCGGAGTTGTAGGGCAGGCGGAAGTCGATACCCTTGGCCCGAGCCAGCGCGCCGTCGAGTTCGGGGCCCGTCGAGGCGCCCGTCCAAACCTTGATCGCATAAGGATTTCCGGCCTCGCGGGCCTCGTCCATCTGGCGGGCAAGCGCCAGGGGAACGGCCTTGGGATAGCCGGCACCGGTAAAGCCACTCATGCCGACAACAGCACCCGGCTTGATGAGCGAAGCAGCCGCTTCGGCATCCATCAGGCGGGCCTGGAATTCGGGGTTGGCGATCCTGGCCGTAGAAACGGGGGCGGAGGACATGTTCGACAGGCTCCTTTCACGTGGCGCCATCCACTTTGCCGCGCCGCAGCCAAAAACAAGGGGCGTCGAGGCGGTGCCATGGTGGCGATTCTGGTTCGGTCCGCCCCGCCCCTACGCGCGTGGCGTGGCAAGTGCAGCAAAAAAGGCGGGGACCAGCCCCGCCTTTCCACACATTTGGTACGATCCCGTCTCATTTAGGAGACAGAATTGCCAATTTTTTTGCTCAGGCCTGAATAGTGGCCTTGCGGATCACGCCGGGCTTTGCCGGCGGCTCGCCCTTGGGCAGCGCGTCGATGTGTTCCATGCCGCTCTCGACCTGGCCCCAGACGGTGTACTGGCGGTCGAGGAAGCGCGCGTCATCGAAGCAGATGAAGAACTGGCTGTTGGCCGAGTGCGGATAGCTGGTGCGGGCCATCGAGCACACGCCGCGCACATGGGGCTCGGCGTTGAATTCGGCTTGCAGATCAGGCTTCTTCGAGCCGCCCATGCCGGTGCCGTCGGGGCAGCCGCCCTGCGCCATGAAGCCGGGGATCACGCGGTGGAACTTCACACCGTCGTAAAAACCTTCCGAGGCCAGTTCCTTGATCCGCGCGACGTGGCCGGGAGCCAGGTCGGGACGCAGCTTGATCACCACGTCGCCCGAATCGAGCGAGAGGACCAGTTTTTCTTCAGACATCGAGAACTCTTCCCTTGGCAAAATATGGGGGCAAAGAATGCTCCCTGATATAGGGTGGTTTGCGGCAAAGTCACCTACCGCCGCATCGCTGCACTGCACCATTGCATTTGGCGCTTGATCGCCTATCCCGGCCCGGATGGACAATGGCGCGCCCACCGATCACGACAACCTGAACGCAACCGGCACCCTGCCCAAAATGGCGGCGGAACCGGGCCATGACGATGCGCGCGCGGACCTTGCGCGTCCAGAGCCCTCACGCGTGTCTGACGAACTGGACGAGGAAGACAACACCTTGCGCCCCGCGTTCCTGCGCAAGGTCGTCGAAGCGCTCGACGCGGGCGATCAGGAAACCGTCTACAACCTCGTCGAGCCGCTCCACCCGGCCGACGTGGCCGACCTGTTCGAGCTGATCGGCCACGACTATCGCGCCGCGCTCGCCCGCGCGATCAACGACCTGCTCGGTTCGGACGTGCTGGCCGAACTCAACGACTGGGTGCGCGACGACCTCGTCGAGGAACTCGAACCCGACGAAGTGGCCGAACTGGCCGAGCAGATGGAGACGGACGACGCCGTCGCCCTGATCGAGGATCTGGACGAGGCCGACCAGCAGGCCGTTCTGGCCGAGATGGAGCCCGAAGACCGCGCGGCCATCGAAAGCGCGCTCTCCTTCCCCGAGGAATCGGCCGGCCGCCTGATGAGCCGCGACGTGATCGCGGTTCCCGAACACCTGAGCGTGGGCGACCTGATCGACTACTTGCGCCGCGACGACGATCTGGCGACCGAATTCTGGGAAGTCTTCGTCGTCGACGTCAAGCACCGCCCGGTCGGCACCTGCCAGCTTTCGTGGATTTTGCGTGCACCGCGCGAGATTGCGCTGACCGACGTGATGAAGCGCGACCAGACGCTGATTCCGGTGACGATGGACCAGGAAGAAGTCGCGCTGCGCTTCCAGAAATACGCGCTGATTTCCGCCGCCGTGGTCGATGAAAGCGGGCGTCTGGTCGGCCAGATCACCGTCGACGACGTTGTCCACATCATTCAGGAAGAAGCCAGCGAAGACATCCTGCGCCTTTCGGGCGCGGGCGACGGCGACATCAACGAGCCGATCTCGCTGACCGTGCGCACGCGCCTGTCGTGGCTGGTGGTCAATCTGGGGACGGCGATCCTGGCCTCCTCGGTGGTCGGCCTGTTCCAGAACGCCATCGCCCATTTCGCGCTGCTGGCGGTGCTGATGCCGATCGTCTCGGGCATGGGCGGCAATGCGGGCACGCAGACCCTTGCGGTGGTCGTGCGCGCCATTGCCACCAACCAGCTGACCAGTTCGAACACCTGGTGGATGATCATGCGCGAGCTGCGCATCGCGCTGACCAACGGCCTTTCGCTTGGCCTGCTGATCGGCACGGGCACCGGGCTCATCTTCGGCAACCCGCATCTGGGCATGGTGATCGCCGCGGCGATGATCATCAACAATCTGGTGGCGGGCCTTGCGGGCATCCTCGTTCCGGTCGGGCTCGACCGCCTGCGCGTGGACCCGGCGGTCTCCTCGGCCGTTTTCGTGACGACCGCGACCGACACGATGGGCTTCTTCTCGTTCCTCGGGCTGGCCGTGGTCACCGGCCTCACCTCCTGACCCGACGGAACCTGCCTCCCATGCCCCTCAACATGACCAAAGTGGCCTATGGCGCGCAGTCGCTGGCCGAAGTGCACGACTGGTTCGCCCCCGATGGCCGCCATGGCGAAGGCGTCGCCCGCCTGACCACGCGCAACTGCCCGCGCCGCCATGCCGAGATGATCGGCGGCTCGCTGTTCTGGATCCTCAAGCACCAGCTGGTCGCCCGCTCGGAAATCCTCGGTTTCGAGGAAGCCGAAGGCGGACGCACCGCCATCCTGATCTCCACCCGCCTGATCGATGTCGTCCCCTGCCCACGCCGCGCCCATCAGGGCTGGCGCTATCTCGAAGAGGCCGATGCCCCTGCCGATCTGGATGAAGGGCAGGAGGGCGACATCCTTCCCCCCGACGTGGCTGGCGAACTCGCCCGTCTGGGTCTCGTCTAGACAGAAACAGCCTGCTCCATCCACCATTCGAGCAGATGCCGCGCCACCGCGCTGGGCGGGGGAACCTCGAACAGCGCATCGCTCGCCCCCGCCAGCGCGGCGGCCACTTGCGCACGGGTGAACCACTGCGCATCCTCAAGCTCGTTGGCGTCGATGGCAATCGCCCGGTCGTCGGCCAGCGCATGGCAGGCGATCATCAGCGACGAGGGATAGGGCCAGGGCTGGCTCGCCACATAGCGCACATCGCGCACGCGCACGCCCGCTTCCTCGAAAACCTCGCGTGCGACGGCCTCTTCCATCGTCTCCCCCGGCTCGACGAACCCGGCCAGCGCCGAATAGCGCCCGGCAGGAAAACGCGGCTGGCGCCCGAGCAGAAGGCACCCGTCATGCTCGACCAGCATGATCGTGACGGGATCAACACTCGGAAAATGATCGGCTCCGCAAGCCTCGTTGACGCAGGAGCGCTGCCAGCCGCCCTTGGCCAGCCGCGTCGCGCTGCCACAGCGCGCGCAGAACCGGTGCCGCGCGTGCCAGTCGACCAGACTGCGCGCCCCGCCATAGATCGCCAGATCAGCCGCAGGCATGGCGTCGAGCAGGCGGCGCAAGTCGGCAGCGGCAGGCGCCGTGCTGCCCGCAAGATCGGCCACGACCGGCGCGAAATGCCCGTGCCCCTGCGCGTCGAGCCCGAGGAAGATCAGCTCGGCCCCCTGCGGGCCTCCCGGCATATCCGAAAGGGGAACCCAGACCAGACCGCCCGTATCCGAAAAGACCGGCGCCAGCCCGTCGAGCCGCAAAAGCCGTGCGCCCTCCCCGGCCATGACCGCCGCCAGCCGGGCAGGATCGCCGCGCACCGCATCGGCCCGGTCGAGCGGGCTGGCCGAATAGGCGATGGGAGAATGGGAGCGGCGGCGCGAAAGCAGGGCAGAATCGGTCGTCATGCGGGAACCTTGTTTTGCAACAACAGCCGCGCGCGCACATCGCTGCGCACGGCCTGCGGAAAATCCTTTTCGAGCGGATAGGTCATGGCGGGCATATATTGCGTGAACAGCCCCCCGCGCACGCCGCCCGGCTTGCTGATGAAGCCCAGCGTGCCCGCCGCGCCCGACCAGCCATAGGTGCCCGCCTCTGCGCCCAGGCCGACACGCCCCCCCGCGCCAAAGCCATGGCCCGCAATCCATGTGCCCGCCGTCGTCGCGCCGGGCGGCAGGAGGTTGCTGGTCCCCAGCGCGACCGCGCGCGCGCCCATGACCCGCTTGCCCGCAAAGACCCCGCCACCCAGCAGCATGGCCAGGAAGCGGTCGTAATCGCGCGGCGAACTGATCAGCCCGGCCCCGCCAAAGGGAAACGGCGGCGGATCGCGGTAAATCGAGTTCACCGCCCCGTCGATGGGCAGCAGGCGCCCGTCGAAGATCAGGTAATTGCTGGTGAACCGTTCGACATCGCGGTCGGCCAGTTCGAACGCAGTGCTCGTCATGCCCAGCGGATCGAACAGGCGTTCCTGAAGGAAACCCGCAAAATCGCGCCCCGAGGCCAGCTCGATCACGCGCCCCAGCAGATCGAGCCCGACCGAATAGGACCAGCGCGTGCCCGGCTGATAGACCAGCGGCAGGCCGGCCAGCCGGTCGGCAAAGGCGGCAAGGCTGGGCGCAATCGGCGCGCTGGCGAAGAACGGCAGCTTCACCCGGCTGACCCGCAAGGGCACGATCCCCGCATCGAGATAAGCCTGCCGGATCGGCCCGGACTGGATGATCGTATAGCCGAGCCCCGCGGTATGGGTGAGCAGGTTGCGCACGGTGATCTGCGCCGTGGCGGGCACCACCTTGTCGACGGGCCCGGCCGGATCGGCCAGAACCTTCATATGGGCAAAGCCGGGCAGGAAATCGGCGATGGGCTGGTCGAGGCCGAGCTTGCCCTCGTCGATCAGCATCATCGCGGCCATGCCGGTGATCGGCTTGGTCATCGAATAGATGCGGAACAGGTTGTCGAGGCCAAGGCCCCGCCGGTCGCCGCGCGTCGCCACCCCGCGCGCGACCATTTCGGGCGGAGCGCTGCCCCAGCCCAGCGTCGCCACCGCGCCGACCAGACGCCCGGAATCGACATAGTCATCGACCAGCGCCGAAACCGCAGGCAGGCGCGGATCGGCAGGGCTGGCATGGGCCAGACAGCGCAGCAGCACCGCCCCGCCGACCACCCCGGCCCCGCCCAGCACGCCGCGCCGATTCCAGCCCCGCACGTTCCAGTCCCGCACTTGCGATTCGCGATCCTGCATCAAACCGGCATCCTTTCAGGCCAGCACCAGTTGCGCCGCCTTGGCAAAGACCGTGGGCAACCCGGCATCCGCAATCCGCGCGCGCGGCCACCACTGCGCATCGTCCCCGAGCATGGCTGACACCCTACAATCCGGATCGCCAACGGCCACCACCAAATGAAGTTCCAGATCAAAATGGGTGAACCCGTGGCGGACAACCCCGCCCGCCTGCCAGTCGGCCTGTGCGACCCCGAGGGGCGCGCAGACCGCAGGGGGCGCGCCATGGCCATCGGCCCGCGCGCTCCAGCCATCGTCGGGCAAGGCACGCATCCCCCCCAGCATGCCCTTGCCCGGACGGGTGACGAGCAGGACTTCGACCTCGCCGTCGGCCCCCGTCCGCTCGATCCAGAACGCGCGCCCCTGCCGCACGGGCTTGGTCTTTTTCGGCGCCTTGACCGGGAGCCTTTCGGGGTTGCCGGTGGCCCGCGCGCGGCACAGCTTTTCCAGCGGGCAGAGCAGGCAGCGCGGCGCCCTGACCGTGCAGATGGTTGCGCCAAGGTCCATCATCGCCTGCGCGAAATCGCCCGCGCGGGTGGCCGGGGTCACGCTGTCGGTCGCCGCGCGGATCGCGCTGCGTGCGCCGGGCAAAGGCTCCTCGATGGCAAAGAGCCGCGCGATCACCCGCTCGACATTGGCATCGACCACCACCGCCCGCCGCCCGAAGGCAATCGCGGCCACCGCCGCTGCGGTATAGGCGCCAAGGCCGGGCAGCGCGCGCAAGCCCTCCTCGCTGTCGGGGAAAGCCCCCAGCGCCGCCACCGCCCGCGCGCAGGCCACCAGATTGCGCGCGCGGGCATAATAGCCCAGCCCCGCCCACGCGGCCATGACCTGTGCCTCGTCGGCGGCGGCCAGCGCCTCGACCGTCGGCCAGGCGCTGGTGAACTTCTCGAAATAGGGGACGACAGCAGCCACTGTCGTCTGCTGGAGCATCACTTCGGACAGCCAGACCCGATAGGGATCGGGCAAGGGTGCTTGTCCAAGCGGATCTGGCCGATGCCGCCAGGGCAAATGCCGGGCATGGACATCGTACCAGACCAGCAGGGCCTGCGCGACGCCAGCCCCGTCATTGGCCCCGTCATTGGCCCCCTCCTCGCCCTTCGGCACGGAGGGGGGAAAATCGTGAACATGATCGTCAACATGGGTGCTGGCTTGCATGGCGCCGCTATGGCATGGCTTGGCCCACAATGGAAAGCGATCCGCCCAAACCCAGTCGTGCCCGCTCCAATCGCGCCGACACCAGTCGCGCGCAAAAGGCCAGGGCCAGCACAGGCAGCGACGCAGGGCGCACGTTCGAACGCCCGCGCGGGGGCGATGCGCGCCAGATTTCCGATCTCATGCCCGCCATCGGGCGCACCGCGTTCCGCCGCTTCGGCTTCGTGCAAAGCTCGGTCGTCTCGCGCTGGCCCGAGATCATCGGGGCGGCCCATGCGCGCCATTGCCTGCCCGAATCGATCCGCTTCGCGCCAGGCGAAAAGGCCGACGGGGTACTCCATCTGGTCGTCACCCCGGCCCATGCCCCGCTGATCCAGCATGTGATCCCCGAGATCATCGAGCGGGTGAACCGCTTCTTCGGCTATCGCGCGGTCGCCCGCGTCAAGCTGCGTCAAGGCGTGGTTCAGGCACGGCAAGCCACCGGTCCCAAGCCACTCGCGCCGCCCTCGCTCAAGCCGATCCCGATGGAACTGGGGGAAAGCCTGCGCGACATCGGCGACCCGGAACTGCGCGCGGTGCTCGAATCGCTGGCCCGCTCGCTGGGCGAAGCGAGTGCACGCGAAGAAACGAAGAACAGGGATGGACAGAAGTGATCAGACCTTTGCGTAACCTTGTTGCCGTTCTGGCCGCCCTGACCGGGCTGGCCCTGGCATCCGGCCCGGCCCTGGCCGCCCCCGTCCAGAAAGCTGCCCCGGCGGCGGCCCCGGTGGCGACCAAATCGCTGGCGCCCGCTTCTGCGCACAACTGGAACCAGACCATCGTGCGCACGCCGCGCGACAGCTACCTGCTCGGCAACCCGGACGGCCAGATCAAGCTGGTCGAATATGTCAGCTATACCTGCCCCCATTGCGCCCATTTCACCCAGGAATCCGACGCCCAGTTGCGTCTGGGCATGATCGGGCCGGGCAAGGGCTCGATCGAGGTGCGCAACTTCGTGCGCGACCCGGTCGACCTGACCGTGGCCCTGCTCACCCACTGCGTGCCCACGAAGGCCTTCTGGCCCACCCATGTCATGTTCCTGACCCGCCAGCCGGACTGGATCGGCCTTGAAGCCACCGCCACCAATGCCCAGCGCCAGCGCTGGACCACGGGCCCGCTCGCCAGCCGCACCCGCGCCATTGCCAGCGACTTCAAGTTCTACGACATGATCGCCACGCGCGGGATCGACCGCCCCGCCGCCGACCGCTGCCTGGCCGACGAGGCGCTGGCCACCCGCCTTGCCGCCGCCACCAAGGAAGCCGAAGAAAAGGACTATGTCCAGGGCACGCCCTCGTTCGTGCTCAACGGCCTGCCGCTGGCCGGAACCGCCAGCTGGGCCGCGCTCAAGCCCCAGATCGAAGCCCGCATGAACTGACGCGGAAGGGCCAAAACCCCTTTTCGTGCATGTGTGCCACAACCGACCATTCCAGAGACGGAACACCCCAGCCATGAAGCTTGCCTCCGCCCGCATCGCGCTGCTCGCCCTGCCGCTCGCGCTCAACCTTGCCGCCTGCAAGAAGAGCGATGACACCGCTACCGGAACCGCGAGCGAAAGCGCCGCCACCCTGCCCAACGTGCCCGCCCCCGCTGGCAAGGCCTGGGCCGACGTGGTCAGCAAGACCGCCGATGGCGGCTATGTGATGGGCAACCCCGATGCGGCGATCAAGGTCATCGAATTCGGCTCGCTCACCTGCCCGCACTGCGGCGAATTTGCCGAAAAAGGCTTCCCCAAGCTGCGCGAAAGCTACATCGCCTCGGGCCGCGTGAGCCTCGAATTCCGCAACTTCGTGCGCGATCCGTTCGATACCACGATGGCCATGCTCACCCAGTGCGGCACGCCCGACACGTTCTATGCGCTGACCGAGCAGGTCTATTCCAACCAGAAGGACCTGTTCGCCAAGCTCCAGCCCGCCGCCACGGCGATCCAGTCGGGCAGCACCCCGCCCGACAAGCTGTTCACCGTGCTGGCCGACAAGGGCGGGCTGATCGACTTCTTCGGCGCGCGCGGCATTGCGCGCGATCAGGCGCTGGCGTGCCTGGCCAAGACCGACGCCGCCAAGACGCTCGCCGCCAATACCCAGTCCTGGGAAGACAAGTACAACATTTCGGGCACCCCGACTTTCCTCGTCAACGGCAAGAATGTCGACGTGGCGACCTGGGAACAGCTCGAACCCATTTTGCAGCGCGCCGGCGCGCGCTGATCTGAAGCGGAATGTGGGGGCGCCGTGGGGGCGGCGCCTCTCTTTCGGGGGGTGGCCATGCATTTCCAGCGCTTGAAACTCTCCGGTTTCAAGAGCTTCGTCGAACCGGCCGAACTGCGGATCGAGCCGGGGCTGACCGGCGTGGTCGGCCCCAACGGGTGTGGCAAGTCCAACCTGCTCGAAGCCTTGCGCTGGGTCATGGGCGAGGCTTCGGCCCGCGCGATGCGCGGCAGCGGAATGGACGACGTGATCTTTGCCGGCAGCGGCCGGCGCCCCCCACGCGCCTTTGCCGAAGTGGCGCTGACCGCAAAGACCGACCCCGACGACCAGTGGGGCGGCGAACTCGAAGTCGTCCGCCGGATCGAGCGCGGGGCGGGTTCGGCCTATCGCGTCAACGGGCGCGACGTGCGGGCCAAGGATGTCGGCCTGATCTTCGCCGATGCGGCCACCGGCGCGCACAGCCCGGCGCTTGTCAGTCAGGGGCGCATCGCCGCGGTCATCGCCGCCAAGCCGGCCGAGCGGCGCATGATGCTGGAGGAAGCCGCCGGGATCGCCGGGCTTCACGTCCGCCGCCGCGATGCCGAGCAGAAATTGCGCGCGACCGAGGCCAACCTTGGCCGCCTCGAAGACCTCATGGCCGGGCTCGACGACCAGATCGCCGCCTTGCGCAAGCAGGCCCGCGCCGCCCAGCGCTACAAGGACGTGTCCGAACGCATCCGCGTGGCCGAAGCGCGGCTGACCTATGCCCGCTGGCGCGACGCCGCGCAGGCCGCCGACCTCGCCCGCAAGGAAGCGGGACAAGCCGAAGCCGCCGTCGCCGGGGCGCAGGCCGCGACCGTCACCGCGCAGGGCGCGCAACATGCCGCCGCCACCGCGCTCGCACAGGCGCGCGAGGCCCAGTTCGACCGCCGTCAGGATGCCGCCGCCCATGGCCAGCGCATGGCCGCCCTCGCCGCCCAACTCGATGCCGCCGAACAGCGCCTGGCCGACATCGACCGCCAGCGCGCACGGATCGAGGAAGACCGCACCCAGGCCGACCGCGTGACCCGCGAGGCCGCGCTCGCCCTCGCCCGCCTCGAAGCCGACATCACCCGCAGCGAGGCCGACCTTCTGGCCGACGAGGCCCGCCGCCCGCTGCTCGTGCAAGCCCACGACGAAGCCGACCGCACGGCCCGCGCCGCGCAAGTCGACCACGCGCAAAAAGTCGCCGCGCTGGCCGGGACAGAGGCAGAATGGCGCGTGGCGCAGGCCGCCCTTGCCGCCGCCGCCCAGCGCCTTGCCCGCCTCGACGCCGAAAGCGCCCGGCTCGACGCGCAGGCCGCCGCGCTGGCCGCCCAGCCCGATCCGGCACTGGCGCTGGCCGCAGCGCAAGCCCGCCGCGACGAAGCCGCGCAGACCCTCGCGCGCAGCCGCGCCCGCCGCGACGAACTGGCCCTGGCCCGCGAAACCCTGACAGCCGCGCGCGATGCCGCCGCCAATGCGCTGGCCGGGGCCCGCGCCGATCTGGCCGGGGTCGTGCGCGAGGCCGAGGCGCTGGCCCGCGACAAGGCCGCCCGCGCCAAAGCGGCCATGGCGCGCGGCAAGGGCCCTGCCGCGCTCGACGCCTGCCGCGTCGCGCCGGGCTGGGAACGCGCGCTGGCCGCCGTGCTGGGGCGCGATGCAGCCGCCCCGCTCGGCCCCGCGCAGGACGAAGGCCGGTTCTGGACCGGCGCGGAAGCACCCGAACCGCTGCCCGATGCCCTGCTGCTCCACATGGCGCAATGCCCGGACGAACTCGCCGCCCGCCTCGCGCTGGTCCACGCGGTCGAGGCCGATGAAGGGCAGCCGCTTGCGCCGGGCGAATGGCTGGTCACGCGCGGCGGGCACTTGCGCCGGTGGGATGGCTTTGTCGCGCGCGGCGAAGGGGCCGCGCAGGCCGCCGCGCTGGAGGCCGACAACCGCCTGACCGATCTCGAACAGCGCCGCCCCGCCCTCGAACAGGCGCTGGCCGAGGCCGACACCGCCCACGAGGCCGCACGCCAAGGCCTGTCTGCCGTACAGGCCGAATGGAGCGGCATCGAAAAGGCCATCGGCAGCGCCGCCGACGCCGAGCGTAGCGCCCTGCGCGCGCTCGACCAGGCCGAAGCCGCCCGCGCCACCCAAGCCCAGCGGGCGCAAGATCTGGCCCGCGCCCGCGAAACCCTGGGCCAGCAGCGCGCCGAGGCCGAAGCCGAAGCAAGCGCCGCACAGGCCCAGCAGGCCGCCCTCCCCGATCCGGCGCAGGGCCGCGCGGCGGTGGAGGCCGCGCAAGGCCGCCTGTCGGACACCGCGCGCGCCCTGCAACAGGCCAGCGCCGCACAGGCCGCCCTCGAACAGGCGCTGGCCGTCGGGCGCGAGCGGCTGGGCGGCATGAAGGCCGACCAGCGCAACTGGCAGGCCCGCGCCGATGATGCGACCCGCAGCCTCGCCCAGATGGCCAAGCGCGCCGAAGAACTCGACGCCGAACGCGCCGTGGGCGCGGCCAAGCCGCTCGGCCTGATGGCCCAGATCGAGGAGGGCGACGCCATCGGCACCCGCATCACCGCCGATCTCGCGCAGGCCGAAGCCGCGCTGGCGCAAGCCGAACAGGCGGGCAAGGCCGCCGATGCCGCGCTCGCCGCCGCCAACGAGGCGCTGGCCGCCGCGCGCGAGCACCGCGCCGGGGCCATCGCGCGCGCCGCCCACGAGGACCAGCGCCGACAGGACATGGCGGGTGTTTCGGGCGACCGCTTCCAGTGCCCGCCCCCGCTCCTGCCCGAACGCTTCGCGTTTGCCTCGGCGCAAGTGGGCAGCGCCGCACAGGAAAACGACACCCACGAAAGCCTTCTGGCCGAGCGCGAGCGGATCGGCCCGGTCAACCTCGTGGCCGCTGCCGAACTGGCCGAGATGGAAGGGCGCCACGCCGAGAGCCTCGCCCAGCAGGCCGAACTGGCCGAAGCGGTCAACCGGCTGCGCGGCTCGATCGGCAACCTCAACCGCGAGGGGCGCGAACGCCTGCGCGCCGCCTTCGAGGCGGTCGACGGGCATTTCCGCCGCCTGTTCACACGGCTGTTCGGCGGGGGCGAGGCGCATCTGGCGCTGATCGACAGCGACGACCCGCTCGAAGCGGGCCTTGAAATCATGGCCCAGCCGCCGGGCAAGCGCCTGCAATCGCTGACCCTGCTTTCGGGCGGGGAACAGGCGCTGACGGCAGTGGCGCTGATCTTCGGGCTGTTCCTGACCAACCCTGCGCCGATCTGCGTGCTCGACGAAGTCGACGCCCCGCTCGACGATGCGAATATCGAACGCTTCTGCGACCTCCTCGATGCGATGGTGGCGCAAACGAGCACCCGCTACCTGATCGTCACGCACAATGCCGTGACGATGAGCCGGATGCACCGCCTGTTCGGCGTCACCATGGTCGAACGCGGCGTCTCGCGCCTCGTCAGCGTGGACCTTGGCGGCGCGGAAGACCTGCTGGCCAGCGCGCCCGCACCCTCCGCCGCTTAGGCACTGCCCACGGCAAGGCAGGCCAGCGCCATCAGGAACCCGGCCATGCGGTTGGAGCGGAACCGCGCAAGGGCATTGTCGTTGTCGCCCACCTTGAGGGTCAGGACCTGCCAGGCCAGATGCCCGGCCACCGGCACCAGCGCGAGCAGCGCCAGCGGATCGGGCCGCACCAGCCAGAAGGCGAGCGCCCAGCACGCTACCGTCACGCCATAGAACGCCCCCACGCCGGGCTTGACCTTGCTGCCCATCGCCCGCGCGCTCGACCGGATGCCGACGAGCGCGTCGTCCTCGCGGTCCTGCAACGCGTAGATCGTGTCATAGGCGATGCACCAGCAGATCGACCCGGCATAGAGCGCGGCCAAGGCCCCCAGATGATCGCTGCTGACGGCGATCCACCCCGTCGGCGCACCCCACGTAAAGACCATGCCCAGCCAGGCCTGCGGCCACCAGGTGATCCGCTTCATGAACGGATAGCCCGCGACAAGGCCAAGGCTGCCCACCGCCACCAGCTGCGCCTGCCAGCGCAACTGCACCAGCACGACCAGCCCGACCAGCGTGAGCAGGCCCAGCCAGGCCCAGGCCGCCTTCTTGCTCACCCGTCCGCTCGCCACCGGGCGCTGCGCCGTGCGCGCCACCCGCGCGTCGAGCTTGGCATCGACGATGTCGTTGTAGACGCAGCCCGCCCCGCGCATCACGACCGAACCCACCAGCATCCAGACCACCAGCCGCCATTGCGCCGCGCCGCCGCCCAGGAACACCCCCCAGGCGCAAGGCCAGAACAGCAGCCACCAGCCGATCGGCCGGTCGAACCGGGCGAGCAGCGCATAGTCGCGCAAGGGTTGCGGCAGGCGGGCCACCAGCCCGCGGTGCTCGCTGTCGGGAACGATCTGGTCGGTTGCCCGAGCCGTAGTTTGAGCCGAAGTTTGAGCCGTCATGGCAGGCCGCATGCGCCGCTTGGGCGCGCGGCGCAAGACCCCAGATTGCCTGAACCAGCCCGCGCGCCTATGAACCGGCCACCATGACCCAGCACTTGCCCGCCACCCCCGCCTGGCCGCCCCGCTCCGCCCCGCGCCTCTTCGTGAGCCAGCGCCTTGCCGAAGGGGAAACCATCGCTCTCGACGGGCCGCAGGCGCACTATCTGGGCAAAGTCATGCGCGTGGCGGCAGGCGACGCGGTGATCCTGTGCGACAACCAGACCGGCGAATGGGTCGCCCGCGTGGCGCAGGCGGGCAAGCGCGACGTGGTTCTGGCGGTCGAGACGTGCCTGCGCCCGCGCGAGGACGTGCCCGACCTCTGGCTCTGCCCGGCCCTGCTCAAGAAGCAGGCCTATGACTGGGTGCTCGAAAAGGCGACCGAACTGGGCGTCGCGCAGATCCGCCCGGTGATCACCCGGCGCTGCGTGGCCGACAAGCTCAACCCCGAGCGCGCCGAAGCGATCATCACCGAGGCCGCCGAACAATGCGCGCGCACGGCCCTGCCCACGCTTGCCCCGCCCGCCCGCCTCGACGCGCTGCTGCGCGACTGGCCCCAGACCCGCACGCTGTTCTTCGCCGACGAACAGGGCGGCGCCCCCGCGCGCGCGGCCTTTGCTGCCCATGAGGGCCCAGCCGCGCTGCTGATTGGCCCCGAAGGCGGCTTCGACGAGGCCGAACGCGCCGCCATTCGCGCCCATCCGCGCGCCCGCGCGATCACGCTGGGCCCGCGCATCCTGCGCGGCGAAACCGCAGCCGTGGCAGCCACCGCGCTGTGGATGGGGACCATGGGCGACTGGTGAGCGTCCTTCCCGGCTGATTTGGGAATCCGATCAGATTGTTGCGGCTCTGGAAAGGCCCGTCCCGCGTTTATCGCTGGCGCAAACCCGGTTTGTTCTCTAACGCATGCGGGCATGAGCACCCGACAGGTTTCAGATAGCAACGATCCTATCATCGAGAGCCGCGACCAGCTTGTCGCGCCGATGGAGCGTGGGGAAAAGCCCCGTGAGGCCTGGAGGATCGGCACCGAACACGAAAAGTTCGTCTACCGCACCGCCGATCACGCCGCGCCCTCCTATGCCGAGCCCGGTGGCATCCGCGACCTGCTGCTGGGCCTGAAGGAATTCGGCTGGGAGCCGGTCATGGAAGGCGACAATGTGATCGCCATGGCCGGGGCCGACGGCACGGTCAGCCTCGAACCGGCAGGCCAGCTCGAACTTTCGGGCGCGCCGCTCGAAAACCTCCACCAGACTTGCGCCGAAACCGGGCGCCACCTCGCCCAGGTCAAGACCATCGGCGAGCGGTTCGGCCTTGCCTACATGGGCCTGGGCCTCTGGCCCGACAAGACGCGCGAAGAACTGCCGATCATGCCCAAGGGGCGCTATGACATCATGCTGCGCCACATGCCCCGCGTGGGCACGATGGGCCTCGACATGATGCTGCGCACCTGCACGATCCAGACCAACCTCGACTACAGCAGCGAGGCGGACATGGCGCAGAAGTTCCGCGTGAGCCTCGCCCTGCAACCGCTGGCCACCGCGCTGTTCGCCAATTCGCCGTTCCTCGAAGGCAAGCCCAACGGCTTCCTGTCCTATCGCAGCCATATCTGGTCGGACACCGACCCGGCGCGCACGGGCATGCTGCCCTTCGTGTTCGAAGAGGGCTTCGGCTACGAACGCTATGTCGACTACATGCTCGACGTGCCGATGTACTTCGTGTTCCGCGAGGGCCGCTATATCGACGCGGCGGGCCAGTCGTTCCGCGACTTCCTCGAAGGGCGCCTGCCCGCCCTGCCCGGCGAGAAGCCCACGCTGGCGGACTGGACCGACCACCTGTCGACCGCCTTCCCCGAAGTGCGCCTCAAATCGTTCCTCGAAATGCGCGGCGCCGATGGCGGCCCGTGGGATCGCATCTGCGCGCTGCCCGCATTCTGGGTGGGCCTGCTCTATGACCAGGGCGCGCTCGATGCGGCGTGGGATCTGGTCAAGGACTGGGACATGGCGGGCCGCGAGACCTTGCGCGCCAGCGTGCCCAAGCTCGGCCTCGACGCCCCGCTTCCCGGTGGCGGCACCTTGCGCGACATCGCGCCGCGCGTGCTCGACATCGCGCGTGGCGGCCTTGCCGCGCGGGGACGCCTCAACGCCGCGGGCGACAACGAGACCGGCTATCTGGCCCCGCTCGACGAGATCGTCGCCAGTGGCAAGACCCCGGCCGAGCGGCTGCTCGATCTCTATCACGGGCAATGGGGCGGCGATCTGTCGAAGGTCTACGCACTCAAGACGTTCTGAGCGGAGACACCATCATGATCCTCGTGATCGGCACGTTCCGCCTGCCTGCCTCCTCGGTCGAGGCGGCAGGCCCGCTCATGGCCTCGGTCATCGCGGCAACGCGGGCCGAGGACGGCTGCCTGGCCTATGCCTATTCGCACGACGTGCTCGACGCCGGGCTGGTCCATGTGACCGAGAAGTGGCGCGACCGCGCCGCGCTCGAAGCCCATTTCCAGACCCCGCACATGGCCGCCCTGCTCGAAGGACTGAAGGCCTTCGCCGTTTCGGATTTCGACATCCGCACCTTCGAAAGCGACGAAGGCACGCCCCTATGAAGCGACAGGTGTGAAGCAACAGGCCTGACAGTCAGGCCTATTGGGCAGGGTGCCGGTCGCCCTGCCCGCTTTCCTCTCCGGCTCCACCCTCTCTGACCACGCCCTCTCCAGCCCCCCGGCGGCGCCCGACGAGAGCGTTCTCCAGCGCGGCCAGACGGCGGGTGACCGGGCCGTTTTCCCCCATCCACGCGTGATAGGCGCGATATTTGGGGTCGGCGGCCAGAAGGTGGCGCTCCTCGGTCTTCGCGCGCCAGAAATAGACCCCGCTGACGATCCCGAGGATCACCGTGTTGCGCACCGCGTCGACCAGCGAGTGGGTCGTTACCAGAAACGGCAGCGTCGCCAGCCACCAGAACAGGTTCTTCGACAGATAGGCCGGGTGCCGCGTCCACGCATAGGGCCCGTTGGTAACCACCCCGCGCCACGTCAGGTTGGAAAAGCGCAGGCCAAAGGCCACCGTCGCCCAGGCATAGATGCCCGTGAGCACGACCATGATCCCGCCCCAGAGCCACAGCAGCGCCGGGTGCCCGGCCAGCCAATACGTCCATTCGGCGGTGTTCTGGTGATAGTCGAGCACCCCGCCGCCGCCCATCAGCACGAACGGCGGATAGCAGATCAGCGCCGCCACCCAGCCCGCCAGAAACGGATTGGCCGTGCGGATCTGCGCATCGAGCGGCTTCATCGTCAGCAGATAGCCGACCATCGCGATCTGCACGTCGATCATGAACATCGCCGAAATCGCCGCGTTCGACCAGGCCACCGGATCGGCTCCCAACCGGCTCCAGTCGGCCTCGACCACCGCGCCAAAGCCGCCCGGCAGGATCGAGATCATGAAGGCGCAGAAGAAGCCCTTGACGCTCCACGCGCGCAAATGGTGCCAGACCTGTTCGCGGTCATAGGCCTCGCGCCCGATCAGCATGGCCCCAAAATGCCAGGCCCCGTCGCGCGGCTCAACCAGCACGCGATCGAGCCAGAGCACATAGGGAATGGCGCCCAGAAACAGCAGCGGCGCGGCCTGTTCGAGCAGGTCCATCGCGAACACATATGGCCCGCGCCAATACCACCGCGCGAGGCAATAGACGAAGGCGATCAGCCCCCATGTCGCCCACAGACCCGCCAGCTTGGTCATCGCCCCGTCGGTCACGGCGCGCAACGGGCGCGGGGCCGACCAGTCGATCCCGGTCGAGGGGCGCAAGTGGACTTTGTCGACCAGCAGCGACCACAGCACCATCGGCGTGCCCGAAAAGACCAGCGCCAGCACCGCCGCGCTCGATCCGGCCAGCCGCTCGCGCGGGCCGGGCAGGTTCAGCGCCGCGCCGATCTCGGGCCAGGCCCGGCAGATCGCCACCCAGACCATGAGCCCGGCAAGGCCCGCCAGCCCCACGGCGGCGGAAACATCGCTGGCCGGGCGCGGCGGGGCGCCAAAAACGGGCGCTTTAGAAACGGGCGTTTGCGTCATGCCCGCCCGGTTATAGCATCAAGGTGGAAATTGCGTGAAGACATGCAAAAAGGCGGGAGCAGGCCCCTGTGCCCTGCCCCCGCCCCCGATGTTCCCAAGCGCCCGGTCCGCTCAGCGCCAGGCGGTGATCGCGCCGCTGTCGTCGAGGACGTAGAGCGTCTTGTCGGCCACGATCGGCGCGAGCGTAACGGGCGCGTTGACCCGGCCCGCCACGGCCATCGTGCCGTCGCCCACCGTCACCTTGACGATCTGCCCGCGCGAATTGGCCGCCCAGAGCTTGTTGCCCGCCAGCACCGGGCCGGTCCAGAAGATCGGCTTTTCCTTCTTCTTGGGGCTGACATAGCGGGGAAGCTGGCTCATCCAGCGGACCTTGCCGCTGGCCTTGGCGATGCACAGCAGCTTGGCCTCGTCAGTCAGCGTGAAGATCCACTCGCCCGCCACCGCCGGGGTGGAGATCCCGGCAAGGTTGAGTTCCCAGATGCGCTGGCCGCTGACCAGTTCATAGGCCGCCATGCGCCCGCCCTGACCCAGCGCATAGACGTGGCCGCTCTCGATGATCGGGTCGGCGTCGATGTCGGTGATGGTCGAGACGCTGGTGGCGATCGACGTGCGCGCGAGCGCGTCCGACCACAACTGGCGCCCGTTTTCATAGCGATAGGCGACCAGTTCGCCCGAGCTGTAGCCCGCGATCACGGTGCCCTGCCCGGCAGCGGGCGCGGCCACGCCGAACACGCCGCTCTGGGTGGTGGAGGCCGATTCGTTCCACAAGCTGGTGCCATCAGCGATATTGAGCGCGATGATCTGGTTGTCCTGCGTCATCACGTAGACCGCGCCGAACGCGACCGTGGGCGCCCCGCGCAGCGGCCCTGCGGGCTTGACCCGCCACTTGATCTTGCCGTCGGTGGCATCGAGCGCGGCCACTTCGCCAAGGCCGGTCGTGATATAGACCGAACCTTCATCGAAGCTCACCCCGCCGCCGAAGATCGAATCGTTCTTCTTGGGCAGGCGGAAGCCCTGCTGCCACTTTTCGCGCCCGGTGTTGTCGTCGAAGGCATGGACGATGCCCTTGGTGTCCATCGCATAGAGCAGGCCGCCGCCCACGACGGGCGAGGCGCCAAGGCGCTGCTGGGGCGAAGACCCGGCGATGCGCACGCTCCACACCTTGCGCGGCGCGTCGGCCAGCGCGAGGTGGCCCGAAGCCTTGCTGGCCGTGCCGCCGCCCTGGGCCCACTGCGAATTGACCTCGGGCGCGGGCACCACGACATCCATCGAGGCGAGCGCGGTATCGACCTTGGTGCCCGATTCGATGTGCGAGAGCACGGGAATGCGGTTGCCGACCGTCGGCGTCGCCTTGATCTTGGGCTTGTGCGCGGCGCAGCCGCCCAGACCCAGCGCAGCGATGCCCATCCCCAGCGCGAGGCTCAGCCTCAGGCTCATCCCGCGGCCAATACCGGTTTCTTGCGCCGTGCCGGCACGGGGCTGGCGGGGAATGCGGATCATGCCTGTCTTCCTTGTCCTGTCATGCCCCGGCCTGCGCGCTGGCGGCGGGGGCTGTGCGCAGAGGCGGTTGCCGCTCGCAGAATGAATGGGCCTTGCTTATTGCCCAGCGGCCTGACCGGCACTCTGCGCCATCAGCGCGGCCACGTCGTCGACCGCATCGACGCCAAGTGCGCCTGCCATCTGGCGCGCACGCTGGCGGATCGAATCGGGCACGGTCTTGTCCTTGGCGAGCGCGGCAAACAGCGGTCCGGCCAGATCGGGCTTGTTCTGCCTGAGATAGGCCATGGCGACCAGTTCGCCCGCGCTGCCGAACCACGGATTGCCCGGCACGGCCAGCGGCTTGAGACGGTCGACCACCTGCTGGGGCTGCATCGCATCGAAGCGGATCGCCACTTCGCGGATCGAGGCAAGGTCGCGCAGGGCCTGCGGCGCGGCGCTGTCGCTGGCCACGGCGGCAAAGTCTCCGGCGGCCTTGGCCAGCTTGGCCGCATCGCCCTTGGCCTGATCCTGGGCGATGCCCGCCTGGAGCAGTTGGGCCGTCGCCTTGTAGCCGGGGGTGCCATTCTTGATCAGCGCGCCGAGCGGGGCGGCGACATCGGCGGTGCGCTGTGCCTCGACGGAATCGAGCACTTGCGTCATGGATTCGCCCTGAATCCCGCGCTGGTTGGCCTGATGGGTGTCGTACCACAGCCATCCGCCCAGCCCGAGCAGGCCCGCCACGAGCGCGGCCCCCACCGGGATGCCCCAGCGGCGCACGGCCTCCATCGCGGCGTCGGCCCGCAGCGCATCATCGACTTCGCGGGCAAAGACATTGCCTTGCGCGGCGCGCGCGGCGGCAAGTTGGTCGGAACGGGACTGCGGGCTATTCGGTCTCAGGGCCAAGGCTGCGCTTTCGGCGTTAAAGTCTGGAATGACGTATTTCAGGGAATCTGGCGGTGTTTAGCGGATGGCGCCACCATTTCAACGGCAATGATGCTGGCTGTCCCCCGCTGAACCAGCCGTGAAGGCCCGAACCGGTCCATCAGGGGAAGCGCTCGCGCCCCATGGCGCGGGCATAGACCGCGCCATAACGCTGCGCCATCACGCCTTCGTCATAGTCGCGGCGGGCCAGCACGCGGTTGGCCTCGCCGATCCGGCGGCGGGCCGCCTCGTCCTCGGCCAGAGTTTCGAGCGCATGGGCAAGCGCGGCATCGTCAGCGGAAGGGGTGATGAACGGGGCGTTTTCGGGTGCCACCATCGCCGCCACATCGCCCACCGCCGGGCTCACCACGGCCAGCCCCGCGGCCATCGCCTCGACCACCGAGAGCGGGAACTGCTCGCTCCGGCTCGACAGTGCAAACAGGTCGAACAGCCCCACCGCCGCCGCCGGATCGGGCACATGGCCGGGCAGGTGAACGCGGTGCCCCACTTCGAGCGCGATGGCCTCCTGCACGATCGCCTCGCGCTCGGGCCCCTCGCCCAGGATCACCAGATGCCAGTTTTCGGGCATGCCCCGGAACGCGCGGACCAGCCGGGGCAAGTCCTTGACCGGGCGCAGCCCGGCCAGCGTTCCCAGCCACTTTTCGCCGGGCCGCTTGATCACGCGGGGCAGCGCATCGGCTTTCGCCTTGCGGGCATAGGCGGCGGTATCGATCCCGTTGACGATGCGGTGAACCCGGCCCTCGGGCTGGTGCCAGACCTCGCGCGCGATGGTTTCGAGGCGCTGCGAGGGCACGATCACCGCGCTTGCACGGGCCAGCGCAATGCGGCGGAACCAGTTGCGCCGGGCCAGCAGGCCATCGGCCTCGTCGGCATTGAAGCCGTCCTCGTGGTGGACCAGCGGGGCAAGGCCCATCAGCGGGGCAAAGATGGCGTGCGCCATGACCGCATCCATCGCCCCCCAGTTGTAGGTGCAGATCAGGTCGAACCCCTGCATCCCGCGCGCCAGCGTCTTGAGGCGCCCCATCCGCAGCTTGCCCGCCAGCGGAGGGAACCCGAACGGGAAATGCACCCGGATATCAGGCGCCAGCAGCGCCCTGGCCCCCAGCGCGCCGGGCTGGGCCGAAACCACCGAATGATCGATCCCGGCGCCAAAGCGGTTCATCAGCGCAACGCTGCGCCGCTCCTTGCCCCCGGCATCGAACGAGGAATGGAGGTGCAGGACATGCGGGCGGGCACCGGAAGACACCATCAGCCTCTCAGGACAGGCGGGCGAGCAGACGGTCGATGGCCGCGCGCGCTTCGGGCTCGTCGAGCGTGGGGGCATGGCCCACGCGCGGCAGGGTGACCAGTTCGCAATCCGGGTGCTGCGCGGCCATGGCCTGCGCGGTCTCGCCCGAGAGAATGTCCGACAGCGCGCCATGGACGACCACCAGCGGCACCCCGGACAAGGCCTTGAACAAGGGCCACAAGTCTGCCGCCGGGGCCGCTGTGCCGGTCTCCTGCGCAGCCTCGTCGCGGGCCTTGGCCGCCGCGTCGATGGGTTCGGCGATGTTCATGTCGTAATCGAAGGCGATGCGCCCGCCCGTGCCCAACGCCATGAGCCGCTTGGCCAGACGCAGCCAGTCCCCAATCGCGAAATCGGGATAGATTTCGGCCATCGTCTCTTGCAGCCCGCGCGCGGCATGCATCCAGGTCAGATAGCTGCGCCCCTGCCCGACATAGCCGCCGATGCGTTCGAGCCCGACCGGATCGATCACCGGGCCGATGTCGTTGAGCACGGCCCCGGCGATCAGGCCGGGTCGTGTCGCGGCCATCATCATGGTCAGAATGCCGCCCAGCGAGGTGCCCACGGCGATGAACCGGGTGATCCCCTCGGCCTCGAACAGTCCGGCCAGATCCTCGACATAGACCGGCGGCTGATAGCTCATCGCGTCGCGCGCATAGTCGCTCTCGCCCCGCCCGCGCAGGTCCGGGCAGAACACGCGGCGCCCCCCTGCGGCCAGATGCAGCGCCAGATCCTCGAAATCGCGGGCATTGCGGGTGAGGCCGGGCAGGCAGATCACCGGCAGGCGCGCCTCCCCCTCTCCCGCATCGCCCCCTTCGCCGCCGTTCTCCGGCTCATAAACACGGTAGGCCAGGCGCAGGCCATCCGGGCTGGTCCAGCTGCGAATCTCGAATGCGGCCATGGCCAACCCTTGCTCTCTTGCGTCTCGTACGGCGCGACAGACTGTCGATGGCGGCTTGCCTCGCCGCGCTGCGCCCCCCACTAATGGAAGAATGGAGCCTTTGCCGCAAGCCGTGACCACCCGATCCACGCCCTATCGCCCCGATCCGCGCCTGCTCGCGCTGGCCTCCTGGCTGGGCGACCCGGTCGAGGCGGCCGATTTCCCCGAGACGCGCCTGCGTTTCCGCAACGATCGCGCCGCCGCGCAAGTGGGGCTGGAGAACCTCACGCCGGCGGAATGGATCGCCCATTTCGGGCGCTTCGTGCCCCTTCCCGACAATTTCCCCCAGCCGCTCGCGCTGCGCTATCACGGGCACCAGTTCGGTTCGTACAACCCCGAACTGGGCGATGGGCGCGGCTTCACCTTTGCGCAATTGCGCGACGCGCACGGGCGCCTGATGGATCTTGGCACCAAGGGTTCGGGGCAGACACCGTGGAGCCGCCGGGGCGACGGGCGGCTGACGCTCAAGGGCGCCGTGCGCGAGATTCTCGCCACCGAAATGCTCGAAGCCCTCGGCGTCAACACCAGCCGCACGTTCTCCGTCATCGAGACCGGCGAAAGCCTGTGGCGCGGCGACGAACCCTCGCCCACCCGCTCGGCCGTGCTCGTGCGGCTGAGCCACGGCCATATCCGCATCGGCACGTTCCAGCGCCTGCTCGCGCTCGACAAGCCCGAGGAAATGCACGCGCTGATCGCCTATGCCCTCGAAAATTTCCCCGCGAGCCCCGATACGGCCCCCTCAGGCCTGAGCCCGGCGGCCACCCTGCTCCACCACGTCGTGGCCCGCATGGCCGACATGGCCGCCAGCTATACCGTCGCCGGCTTCGTCCACGGCGTGCTCAACACCGACAACATGAACATCACCGGCGAAAGCTTCGACTATGGCCCGTGGCGCTGGCTGCCGCGCTGGGACGCCGGGTTCACCGCCGCCTATTTCGACCATGCCGGGCGCTATGCGTTTGGCCGTCAGGCCGAGGCCATCGGCTGGAACTGCGGGCAGATGGCCGTCGCGCTGCGCCTGGTCGAGGAAGCCCCGCCGCTGATCGCCGCGCTCGACCGCTTCGTGCCGCTCTACAAGGCCGCGCTGGCCCGCCGCTGGTGCTGGCGGCTCGGGGTGGTCCCGCGCGACGCGGAGACCGACGCCGCCCTCGTCGAAGCCTCGCAGGACGCCATGCGCGCGCAGGACATCGGCCCCGACGCCTTCTTCTTCGCCCAGCGCCGCGCGCCCACGCTGCCCGCCCTCAGCCCCTACGAGCGCGTGGCCGACGCCCATCCCTGGTGGCACGACGAAACCCCGCAAAGCCTGCTGATCGAGGAAGTCGAAGCGATATGGGCTCCGATTGCCGAACACGACGACTGGAGCCTGCTGGACGCCAAAGTCGCCGCGATCCGCACCATGGGCGAGGCACTGGCTCCCGCCCCGCTGCCCCAGGCACAGGGCTGGACACTGGGCTGGACAGCGGGAATCGCATCGTGATCGACTGGACCCTGTTCCCGAACGGTTTGCTGACCCATTCGTAACGCTTCAGGTTTACAAGCTGCTCTCGTGACGCCCGAAATTACCCCAAGAATGGAACCCGCGCCCGCTTCAGGCGCCGAGATCGTCTCTTTCGCGCCCGCCACGGGCGAGCCGATCTGGCGCGCGCCGAGGGGCGATGTCGGGGCTTGCGTGGCCCGCGCCCGCCGGGCCTGGCCGGGCTGGGCCGCCCAGCCGCTGACCACGCGCATCGAACTCATGCGCCGGTTCGCCAACGAGGTTCGCAAGGACGCCGGGGAACTGGCCGCGCTCGTCGCGCAGGAAACCGGCAAGCCCTTGTGGGAAGCGCGCGGCGAAGTCGATGTGGTGCTCGCCAAAGTCGAAGTCGCCGTGCGCGCCTGCGCCGAGCGCACCGGCCAGCGCCGGTTCGACAGCGCGCTTCAGGGCACGACCGCGCTGCGCCACAAGCCCCACGGGGTCATGGCCGTGATCTGCCCGTTCAACCTGCCGATCCAGGCCCCGGCGGGCCATGTCGTGCCCGCGCTGATCGCGGGCAATGCGGTGATCCTCAAGCCCTCGGAAAAAGCCCCGGCCAGCGCCGAGATGCTGCTGCGCTGTTTTCACCGCGCGGGCGTTCCGGCGACCACGCTGCAATTGCTGGTCGGCGCGGGCGAGGAAGGGCGCGATCTGGTCGCCCATCCCGATGTCGACGGCGTGCTGTTCACCGGTTCGAGCCTGACCGGGCTGGCCATCAATCGCCAGCTCGCCACCCAGCCGGGCAAGATCACCGCGCTCGAAATGGGCGGCAACAACCCCATCGTGGTCTGGGACACGCCCAAGATCGCCGATGCCGCCGCCCTCGTCGTGCAATCGGCGTTCACCACGGCGGGCCAGCGCGCCACGGCGGCGCGGCGGCTGATCGTCAAGGCCGGCCTTTACGACGCGGTGGTCGGCGAAGTGAAGCGACTGGCCGACCGGCTGCTGGTGGGCGCCCCGTTCGACGAACCCGCCCCGTTCATGGGCCCGGTGATCGACAGCCGCGCCGCCGATGGCCTGACCGAAAGCTTCCTCTACCTGCTCTCCCACGGCGGCAAGCCGATCCGCCACCTCACCCGCCCGCGCGGCGACCTGCCGTTCCTCGCCCCCGCGATCATCGACGTGACCGCGATGGCCGAGCGTCCCGATGTCGAACTGTTCGGGCCGATCCTGCAAGTGATCCGGGTCGACGATTTCGACGCGGCGATTGCCCAGGCCAACGCCACGCGCTTTGGCCTGACCGCCGCGCTGATCGGGGGCAGCCCGCAGGACTATGACCGCTTCTGGGCCCATGTCCGCGCCGGGGTGATCAACTGGAACCGCCCGACCAACGGCATCTCGCCCGCAGCGCCGCTGGGCGGTCTGGGCTTTTCGGGCAACCAGCGGCCCGGCGCGTTCTATGCCGCCGACAGTTGCGCCTATCCGGTCGCCTCGGCGGAAATGGAGCAGCCGCGCGCCTCGATCGGGGTCGGCCTCAGCCTTCCCTGACAGCACACCGGACCTGACAGGGTTCAGCGCGGATCAGGGCTGTCGGGCAGCGGGGTCGCCGGATCGATCGGCCCGCCCGGTACGGCGGCCATGGCGCCCATGTTCTTTTGCGAAAGATCCGGGTCGGTCATCAAGGGCCCCTCGATCGCGGCAGCCATCGCCGGATCGGCGTCGACCGGCGCATGATGCTCGTCATCATCGCCACAGCCCGCCAGCGCGAGGCACAACGCCAGCACGCCGCCAGACAGCAACAGACGCGACGCTTGCAAGCTTCTCATCGGGCGGACGTGTTCATCGGGGGCAAGAATTCCATGGGGCATGTCCTGCCCCAGACGTGGTTATAGCACGGTTACCATGCCTGCCCGCTTTTTCCGGGACAAAAAAGGGGCTTGCGCCAGCCACCGGCGCAAGCCCCCGTCTCTGCCCGAACCCGCCACCACCTTGGCGGGCCTTGCCCGTCCGACCAGTCGACGGCCAGACTCCGTCGTCGGGCAAGGCTCCGGTCCCTTTGGCCGGGCAGAGCGCACCTCATCAAAAACCTTCAGCCTTCAGCGGCACCGCGAATGGTTCTGGTCGACAGCCTTGCCCAACAGGGCGCCACCGGCAGCCCCGAGGATCGCGCCCAGCGTCCGGTCGCCCCGGCCCGCCACACCCTGACCGATCAGCGCGCCCGCCGCGCCGCCCACCAGCAAGCCGGTGGTGCCGTCGTTGCGGCGGCAATAATAACGGCCATCGTCGCCGCGCCACGAGCGGCCGCGATATTCGACATCGCGATAGCCGCCACGATAATCGTCGTAGCCCCGGTCATAGCCGCGATACCCGTCATATCCACGGTCATACCCGCGGTCGTAGCCACGGCCATAACCACCGCGCCATTCGCCCCGGTCGTCGCCATGATTCCAGCCGTCGCCCCAGTCGCCATCGCGGCCCCAGCCCCAGTTGGCATCCAGACCCGAATGCGCCTGCGCCGAAACAGCGGGCATGGCCATCGCCGCCGACGCCGGGAGAGCCCCTGCCGCCAGCGTGGCGCCAGCAACCAGACCCATCACAATCTTGCGGCCCTTCATGAACTTGCCCAGTGCGGTCCCCGATGCGGTCATGATCAATCTCCTGTTCCGGCTAGCGGATCATCCTTGCGTTTGTTCATGTTTACCCCCGCCAACCTGAACGGCCTGCAACGTCCTTGTCAGGAACAGGGCAAAGCGGAATATTTTTTGGACCCGCGCTTGGCGCAGCCCCCTTGGCGCCCTCGCGCCGACCTGCCACTCTCGCGCGATGAACGACCAACAGAAAGGACCGGGCCCAGTCTCTTCGGGCGGCCCAAATGGACTTCAGGGCCAAAATGGACTTCAAGGATTGGGCGCTGCGGTCCTGGCCTATGTTCTGTGGGGCTTTTTCGCGGTCTATTTCCACGCTCTGGAAAGCGTCCCCCCGTTCGAACTGGTAAGCTGGCGGATCGTCTGCGCGCTGCCGTTCTGCATCGTGGTGGTCTTTGCGACGGGGCTTGGCCCCTCGCTGCGCCGGGCGGTGAGCAATCCGGCGGTGCTGGGCAAGCTCGTGCTCAGCGCGCTGGCGGTGGGCGCCAACTGGCTGACCTATCTGATCACCATCGCCCATCATCAGGTTCTGGCCGCGAGCCTGGGCTATTACATCACCCCGCTGCTCAACGTGCTGATCGGGGTGTTCATCCTCAAGGAGCGATTGTCCGGGCTGCAATGGGCCGCAGTGGGTCTGGCCGGGGTGGGGATTGCGGTGCTCTCGGCGGGCGACCTGTCCATTCTGGGCATGGCACTGGCGATGGCCTCGTCGTTCTGTGCCTACAGCGTGATCCGCAAGTTCGTGCCGGTGCCCGCCGTCGTCGGGCTGACGGTCGAGACGGCGGTTCTGCTCGGCCCGGCGCTGGCGGTCGTGCTCCATGCCGCGGGCGGGCCTTCGGGCGGCGGCATGGCGCGGCCCGGCCTCGTGCCGTGGCTGCTGATGGCTTCCGGTCCGGTCACAGCGATCCCGCTGCTGCTGTTCACCGTGGCCGCGCGCAAGCTCGACCTCTCGATCCTCGGCTTTGCCCAGTTTATCACGCCCACGATCCTGTTCGTGCTGGGCGCGCTGCTGTTCCACGAGCCGCTCGATCCGGCCCGCACGATCTGCTTCGTGGCGATCTGGGGCGCCATCGGGCTGTTCAGCCTCGACCTGTGGCGCAAGTGGAAGGCGCGGACCGGCTGATCCGCGCCCCCGCCACCATTCAGGCTTTCAGGCGCCATGCCAGCGTCTCGCCGGCATGGAACGGCACCAGCACGGTGCCCCCCGCCGCGATCTCGGCGGGCACTTCGACGGGCGCCTTTTCGAGGGTGACGGTCCCCTCGTTGAGCGGCAGGCCATAGAAACGCGGGCCGTTCTCGCTGGCAAAGGCCTCGAATTTATCGAGCGCGCCTTCCTCGTCGAACACCGCCACATAGCTTTCGAGCGCAAAGGGCGCGTTGAACAGCCCGGCGCAGCCACACGCGCTTTCCTTCAGGTGCCGCGCATGAGGCGCGGTGTCGGTGCCCAGGAACACCCGGTCGAAGCCCGAGGTCGCCAGCTTGCGCAGCGCCAGACGGTGCTTCTCGCGCTTGGCCACCGGTAGGCAATAGGCATGGGGGCGCATGCCGCCCACCAGCATGGCATTGCGGTTGATATGCAGGTGCTGGGGCGTGATCGTGGCGCCAAGGTTGGCGCTGCCGCTTTCGACGAACTGCGCGGCTTCCTGCGTGGTGATGTGCTCGAACACGATTTTCAGCGCGGGGAAATCGCCCACCAGCTTGCTCATCGTGCGTTCGATGAACACCGCCTCGCGGTCGAAGATGTCGACATCGGCACTGGTCACTTCGCCATGGATCAGCAGCGGCATGCCGATTTTCTGCATGCGTTCGAGCACCGGATAGATTTTCCCGACAGCGCTCACCCCGTGGGCCGAGCCGGTCGTGGCATGGGCGGGATAGAGCTTGGCGGCAGTGAACACGCCCGCGCCATGGCCGCGCTCGACTTCGTCGGGGTCGGTGTGGTCGGTCAGGTACAGCGTCATCAGCGGCTGGAAATCGCTGCCCTGCGGCAGGGCAGCCATGATCCGGTCGCGATAGGCCGAAACCCCGGCCACGTCGGTCATCGGCGGCGAGAGGTTGGGCATGACGATGGCCCGCGCGAACTGGCGCGCGGTATAGGGCACGACGCCTTCGAGCATCGCGCCGTCGCGCAAGTGAACGTGCCAGTCATCGGGGCGGCGGATGGTGAGAGTCGTTTTCGGGTCCATGGCTTCCCCTTAGGCGTTTGGTTTCCTATCTTCCAGACATGAGCAATCCCCGCCTGTTCGATCGCGCGCTGGTGCGCCTGTCTCCCTCCGCCCCCGGAGAGGATGTCGCCGGCTTCCTCCAGGGCCTTGTCACCCATGACGTGAAAGGCCCGCTGCCGGTCTGGGCCGGGCTGCTCAGCCCGCAGGGCAAGGCCCTGTTCGACTTCATCGTCTGGCCCGACGGGGCCGATGCGCTGCTGCTCGATGTCGAGGCCGCGCAGGCCCCCGCGCTGGTCCGCCGCCTGTCGCTCTATCGCCTGCGCCGCAAGATCACGATTGCGCTGGCCGAAGACCTCGGCGTGTTCTGGGAAGGGCACACGGGCGATGGGGGCGCGGCCGATCCGCGCCTTGCCGCGCTCGGCCAGCGCTGGATCGGCCCGATGGCCGACGACGACGTGGCCGTCGATGCGCAGTGGCTGGCCCACCGCCTGAAACTGGGCGTGACCGAGGGGCTGGCCGAACTGGGCAGCGACCAGACGCTCTGGCTCGAAGCCAATGCCGCCGAACTCAACGGGGTGAGCTTCACCAAGGGCTGCTATGTCGGGCAGGAAAACACCGCGCGGATGAACTGGCGCCAGAAGGTCAACCGCCGCCTCGCGGTCGTCCCGCTCGACCAGTCCGACCCGGCGCGCCAGCGCGTGGCCTATCCCGATCTGGGGCTGGCGGTCGACCATCTGCGGACAGAAGCCATCACCCACCCGCCCCACTGGCTGGCGCCGGCGCTGGCCGCTTCTGCGGGCGAATGACGGATTGAACGGGCGCGGTGTGTGGGGGAGCCGCGCTCCCCCGCCCCCTCAAAACCGGCTTTGCGCCCGCCACCGCTGCACGGTGCGCGCCACGCTCTCGGCCTCGCCGCCGCTGCGCGTCCAGAGCTGGCTGAACGAAGGATCAGCCGAAGCCGGTCGCCGCGCCGCATCCAGATCGTCGAAGGCCACGCGGATCGGGATCGTCACACCCTCGCCACAGATGATGCATTCGCGATTGCGCAAGGCGGGAATCGCATCGAGAAAGCCGCGCGCGCCCTCGGGCATGGCCGCGCGCACGAACTGCTGGTCGCGGTCGTTGTTGAGGCGCATGGCGATGATCGTCCCGCATTGCGAGAGCACGCCTTCGGCAAGGTCCGAAGGCCGCTGGGTGATCAGGCCGAGCGAAACGCCATATTTGCGCCCTTCCTTGGCGATCCGCGACAGGATGCGCCCGACCGACGAGCCGTTCGCATTGCGCTCGCTGGGCACATAGCGGTGGGCTTCCTCGCACACGAGCAGGATCGGCCGGGTCTCTTCCTGCCGCGACCAGATCGCATAGTCGAAGACCAGACGGCTGAGCACGGCCACCACCGTCGAGGTGATTTCCGAGGGCACACCCGAAACGTCGATGATCGAGATCGGCTTGCCATGGGCAGGCAGGCGGAACAACTGCCCGAGAAAATCGGCCATCGTGTCGCCCACCAGCATGCCCGAAAACATGAACTGGTAGCGCGGGTCGGCGCGGATTTCCTCGATCTTGCTCTTCACCCGCATGTAGGGCACCGAGGTATGCCCCTTGTCGAGCTTGCCCATCTCGTTCTGGAGGATGATGCACAAGTCCGAGAGCAGGTAGGGAATCGGCGAATCCTGCGTGATACGCCCCACCTGTTCGGCCAGCCGGTTCTTCTGGCGCGCCATCAGCAGGCACTTGGCCAGAATGTCGGCGTCGATCTGGCGGTCGGCCCCGGTGCTGGTGAGGAAGACCTCGCAGTGTTCCTCGAAGTTCATCAGCCAGTAGGGCATCTGGAGGTTCGACACGTCGAACAGTTGCCCGCTCTCGCGGAAGGCCGCCATATATTCGCCATGGGGGTCGATCATCACGATATGGCCTTCGGGCGCCATGTCGCAGATGCGATGGAGGATCAGCGCGGCGGCGGTCGACTTGCCGGTGCCGGTCGAGCCGAGCAGCGCGAAATGCTTGCCCAGCAGCGGATCGACATAGAGCCCGGCGCGGATGTCGCGCGTCGGGAAGACGGTGCCCACGGTCACGTTGTTGCGCCCGTCGCTCGCATAGATCTGGCGCAAGTCGGCGCTGGTGGCCGGATAGGCGAGCGCGCCGGGCACCGGATAGCGGGTCACACCGCGCCGAAAGCCCGTGATACGCCCGGTTTCCGGGTCTTCCTCGCCCTCGCCCAGAAAGTCCACCTGGGCCAGCGCCCCCGCTTCGACCTTGCCGTCACGCCGCTGGTTGCGCACCGAGCCGAGCAGCCAGCCCCCGTCGCGGTCGGTTCCCACGCGCAGCTTGATCTGGCTGCTGACCTGCCCCGACATGGCCACGGTAGGGTCTTCGTCGGCGCTGCATTCCTCCAGCCGGTGCAGATCGAGTGCGATCAGCCCGCCCGAACCCGACACGTCGACAACCATGCCGATGGGCTGCAACGCGCAGGCCGACGGCGGCGGATCGCGGGGAACTTCGGGTTGTTCGCGGCCCCCTGGATGACCATTCAAGGATCGCACCGGGTGCCCCCCTTCCGCCGTTGTCCCGTCCACGGAAAGATCGCCCCATGCATCCTGCACGGGAACGTGCGAAATCCTGTCGACCGGTTCGGCCAGGTCCATTGATATGAAAACCTGCCTGCTCGTCTCACTCATGCCATTGCGCGCCCTTGTTTTGCAATCAGCAGGGCTACGTCATCAGGGTTAAGATCATGCTAAGACGCACCAATCTGGCACGCGCTGGAACGCCTCAGACCAGTGCGAACAGGCGCCCCGCCAGCCAGCCCATGCCGACCGAGACAAACACCGCAAACAGGCCATAAAGCAGCCCGTTTCCGGCGGCCTGCTCGGCCACGAAGCGCTCGAACCCCTGCTTGGTCACATCGACGCGGGTCACCGCCGAGGTGATCACCCGGCCCTGACGAATGGCAAAAGTTTCAGCCGTATAGGTTCCCGTGCGAACCTGCGAGGGCAGCGCGATGCGCGCCGAATAGAGCACCTGCCCGCTGATCGCCACGCCATGTCCGTCTTCGCGATAAAGGCCCTGTCGCGCCATCAGGTCGACAAGGCCAGCCGAAAAGCGATGCTGCAAGGCCGGGTCGATCACCCCGATCGGCGAGAGTTGCAGCTTGTCGAGCCCCAGTTCGTAGATCGCGGCGGTCTTCTCATCCACGATGTCGCGCACCGGGCGCGAACTGGCCAGTGCAAAGAAACTGGGGGCCGAGCGGAACTGCGTGCTCGCCGCATTGACCCAGATGCCCGCCACCTTGCTCTTTTCGCGCAGCACGATCGACTGGACCGGCCCCTTGAGCACGACCACGATATCGTAATCCTGCGCCGCGCGCGTGCCCGCCGGGTCGAGGATCGCCCCGTAGAGCAGCAGGTCGGCCCCGGTGAACCCCTGCCGGACCTCGACCTGATGCTGCGAGATTTCGGGCACGAGGATCGGCGCCCGTGCCCCGCCCGCCATCAGCCAGAGCGGGCCGAGCGCCATGGCCCAATACCGCTTCAGGGAGACCGTCACAGGGGCACCACCGAATAGATCTCGTCGGGCCGATAGCCCAGCCCCAGCGCCATGCGCAGCGCCACCCCCAGCACGATGATCGCCAGAATCAGGCGCAACTGCTCGGGCTTGGCCTTCTGGGCAAATTGCGCCCCCACTTGCGCGCCCGAAACCGACCCGATCAGCAAGAGCCCGGCCAGCACGATATCGACCGCATGGGTGGTCAGCGCATGCATCATCGTCGTCGCCATGGTCACGAACAGGATCTGGAACAGCGATGTCCCCACCACCACGTTCACCCCCATGCCCAGAATGTAGAGCATGGCCGGCACGAGGATGAACCCGCCGCCGATCCCCATCAGCATCGTGAGGATACCCGTGGCCATGCCCAGCAGCAGCGGCGCGAGCGGCGAGATATAGAGCCCCGAGCGATAGAACCGCCAGCGCAAGGGCAGGCTGGCCACCAGCGGATGATGCCGCCGCCGCCGCGCGGGCCGCGCCGCGCCGTTGCGGCTCGCGCGCAGGGCCGTGATGCTCTCGTGGGCCATCAGCCCGCCGATCCCGCCCAGCAGCACGACATAGAGGATGTTGATGACCGTATCGATCTGCCCGAGCGCCTGAAGCAGGCGGAACAGCAAGGCCCCGATCCCCGTTCCCAGCACGCCGCCCGCCACCAGCACGGCGCCCATGTGATAATCGATCCCCCCGCGCCGGGCATGGGCAAAGGCCCCCGAAACGCTCGCCCCGGTCACCTGACTGGCCGCCGAGGCCGCCGCCACCGTGGGCGGCACCCCATAGAAGATCAGCAGCGGCGTGGTCAGAAACCCGCCGCCCACGCCAAACATGCCCGAAAGAAGACCGGTCAGGGCCCCGAGGCCGACAATCACCAGCCCGTTGACCGCCAGATTGGCAATAGGAAGATAGACATCCATCCCCCCTTGCCTAGCGCCTTGTGCGGCCCGAGGAAACAGGCCCGACACGCAAAAACGCCAGACCCGCCCCACCTTGGTTTGACGCCCGATTCCCCCCCTGCCACAACGGCCCGGCTGGAAAAAATCTGAAACGGGACCATCATGACCACGCCTCACCGCAAGCCCACGGCCCTCCGGCGGGTTCTGCGCCATGAAGCCACGCCCGGCCTGCTGCTGGTCGCGTGCGCCGCGCTGGCCATCGCGCTCGCCAATTCGCCGCTGCAACACGGCTGGCATGGGCTGTTCCACGCCGCCCTGCCGTTCACCCCGGTCCCCCGGCTCGGCACGGCGCATGCGTGGATCAACGACGGGCTGATGGCGCTGTTCTTCTTCGTCGTGGGTCTCGAAATCAAGCGCGAGGTCGTCCACGGCGCGCTGGCCGATCCGCGGCGGCGGCGCTTGCCGGTGCTGGCCGCGCTCGCGGGCATGGCCACCCCGGCGCTCGTCTATCTCATCCTCGCGCAAGGCCATCCCGGCCTCGCGCGCGGCTGGGCCATTCCGGCGGCGACCGACATCGCCTTTGCCATGGGCGTGCTCGCGCTGGTCGGGGGCCACGTGCCGCCCTCGATCCGCCTGTTCCTGCTCACGGTCGCGGTGGTCGACGATCTGGGCGCGGTGGTGGTGATCGCGCTGTTCTACACGCAAGGCGTGGCCTGGGGCTGGCTGGGCGGCGCGCTGGCGGTTCTGGCCGCGCTCGTCGCGTGCAACCGCGCGGGGGTTTCGCGGATCGCGCCTTATGGGCTGCTGGCGCTCGCGCTGTGGCTGTGCGTGCTGCACTCGGGCGTTCACGCCACGGTGGCGGGCGTGCTGGCGGCGCTGTGCGTGCCGATGAAGCTCGATGCCCATGGCGACAGCCCGCTCCTGCGCCTCGAACACGCGCTGGTGCCGGTCAACGGCTTTTTCGTGGTCCCCCTGTTCGGCATGGCCAATGCCGGGGTCGAACTGGGCCAGATGGGGTTGGGAGCCGTGTTTGCCCCCCTGCCGCTGGCGATTGCGGGCGGGCTGTTCGTGGGCAAGCAACTGGGCGTGCTCGCGGCCGTTCTGGGGGCCGACCGGCTGGGCATCGCCCCGCGCCCCAAGGGCGCCGGCCCGCTTCATATCTGGGGCATGGCGCTCTTGTGCGGGATCGGCTTCACGATGAGCCTGTTCATCACCGAACTGGCCTTTCCGGGCAGCCCGCTGCTCGTCGAGGAAGCCAAGCTGGGCATTCTGGGTGGTTCGCTGCTTTCGGCGCTGGCCGGGGCGCTCGTGTTGCGGCTGGCCCCGCGCCCTCAGGACTGATCGACAAAAGCGATCAAACTATCCCTCTATTGTCATGAAACTTTCAGCCTGTTCTGGCGTATGACCTTCACAACGCCACTCACATGAAAGGAAGTTGCCATGTCGGGCGACAATGCAAAGAAGGCACTGATCGACAGCCTGAACGGTCTTCTGGCCGATTACTTCGCGCTCTACCTCAAGACCAAGAACTTCCACTGGCACGTGGCCGGGCCTCAGTTCCGCGACCTGCACCTGCTGTTCGATGAACAGGCCGCCGAAATCTTTGCCCTGACCGACATCGTGGGCGAACGCGTGCGCAAGAACGGGGGCAATACGCTCACCTCGATCGGCGCGGTGGCCGCCAAGACCTCGATCAAGGACGACGACCGCACCGGCGTCGATGCGCTCGCCATGGTCAAGGCGCTGCGCGACGACAACGCCGCGCTCGTCGAGACGATCCGCGCGGTCAAGGCCGCCGCCACCGAAGCGGGCGACAACGCCACCGAAGGCATGTCGGACGACTGGACCGACCAGGCCGAACAGCGCGTCTGGTTCCTCACCCAGATCCTCGCCTGATCGCCTGATCCCGCCGCGAAAAGCCCGTCCCGCAAGGGGCGGGCTTTCGTGCATCCGGGCGTGCATCAGGAAGCCAGGGTCGCCTCGAAGCTGATCGTCCCCTCGCCAAGGGGCGCCAGAACCAGCCGCCGCACCACCCAGCCGCGCCCCGGCAAGCCTTCCAGCCAGCCCAGCACCGCCGCGCTCGCCCCGCTGCCGCGCACGATCCGTGCCTGCCCGCCTCCACCCGCCAGCGGCTCGATCACCAGCCCGGCCCCTTGCGCCACCAGCCCGGCCAGCGGCGCAGGGCGCCCGCGCGAGGGAGGCCCCAGTTCATCAAGCTGGCGCACCAGCCGCGCGGCCTGGGCCAGCCGCGCGTCATGGTCGGCCCGCGCGTCCTGCCAGAGCCCCGCCAGCGGCACCCCCACGCCCTCCACCAGCACGACCGCCAGCCCCAGTACGGCCGCCACCACGACCAGCCGCCGCTCGCGCCCGCTCAGGCCCCGAAACCAGTCAAGAAGCCCCGTCATGGCGCCAGCACCGTGATCGTCGCCAGCACCTCGCCCCCCTGCTGCACCGGCGCGGGCGGCGGCGCGAGGCGCCAGCCATCGCGCTGCAAGGCCAGCATCACCGCATCAATCGGCGCCGCCGAACCTGCCCCCAATGTCACATGCAGGGTGCCATCCTCGTCGTGGCCGAGCGCGGCCAGCCGCACGCCGGGGCTCGCCCGCAAGGCCCGCCACAAGGCCGCGCTCACCGGCGCCCAGCCCATGGCCCCGGCCTGCCGCGCGGCCCGCTCGCGCGCGACCAGCGCCTGTGCCCCGGCAAAATCGGCCACTTGCGGAAACCGCGCCCGCACCCGCGCCAGCGCCGCCGCTTCGGCCCGCCAGACATCGAACTTCCAGCGCCCCGCTTGCGCCAGTGGCAAGGCCAGAACCAGCGCCCCGACCAGCCCCGCCAACAGGGCCAGCCGCCGCATCGACCCGGCCGCAGGCGCATCCCCGGCCAGATCGAACGGCGGCGCGGCATGACACGCCGCCACCCCCTGCGCCAGGGCCGCCCCGTCGCAGTCCAGCACCGCGCCCCCTTCAGGCACCAGCGCGTCCCACAAGGCCGCCTCCCCGGCAAACAGGGCCGCCTCCCCGCGCACCAGCACGAGCGGGCCGATCTTTCCCCGGCTCACCCCGCCTTCTGGCGGCTCGGGCAGGATCAGCCCGGCGGGCACCAGCGCATCAGCCTCGCGCCCCAGCGCCGCGCGCACCTGCCCCTGCCAGCCCGCCACCTGCCCGGCCCCCGGCGTCGCCACCATGACCCGCGTTTCATCCAACAGGGCCGCGACCACCCCATCCCCCTCGGCCCAGACTTGCGCCGACAGCCGCGCCGCCGCCACGGCCTGCACCGGCGTCGCCCCCGGAGCCCCTCGCACAATCCGCACCGGCAGCGCATCGGGCGGCACCAGCGCGACGACGCGCCCTGACACATCCACCATATCGGCCAGATCGAGCCCCTGCGCCCTGCCATCCACAACACGCCACGCCGCCACGGGCCCATCCTCCCCCAGAAGCAGGGCCAGCCCGGCCATGACCGCTCAATGCCCCCCCGTAGGCACAGATGCCGGTCCCGAGCCGATATCGGCATCGCGCCCCGTTCCCCCCGGCTGGCCATCGGCCCCCAGCGACAGCAGCGCATAAGGCGCGCCCCCTTCGCCCGGCACGCGATAGAGATAGGCCCGCCCCCAGGGGTCCATGGGCAAGTCCTTGATATAGCCGCCCTGCCTGAAGGCCTCGGGCACGGCCAGATCGGCGGGCGCCACGCGCAGCGCGGCCAGCCCTTGCACGGCGCTCGGATAGGCCCCCTGATCAAGGCGGAACATCTCCAGCGCCTGTTCGAGCGTGGCGATGTCGCTGCGCGCCTTGACCGCCATGGCCTTGTCCTGGCTGGGCAGGACATTGATCAGCACCACCGTGGTCAAAAGCCCGAGGATGAAGATCACCACCATCAGTTCGACAAGGCTGAAGCCATTGCGCACGACACGCGCAGCGGTGCGGGAAGAAACAGGGGGGAAAGAAGCCATTTGCGCCATGAGCATCAAGGTCCGGTCAGGGTTTGCAGTTGCAGGATCGGCAGCAGGATCGAGAGGATGATCAGCGCCACGAGCGCCCCCATCACCACGATGATCGCCGGTTCGAGCAAGGCCAGCGCAGTCGCGCAGGTGGCCTCGAACGCGCGGTCGAGCGCGTCGGCGGCGCTCGTCAGCAAGGGGCCGAGCTGGCCCGAAGCCTCGCCACTGGCGGCCATGGCCACCAGCAATGGCGGAAAGACCCCGGCCTGCGCCAGCCCTCCGGCCAGCGAGCCCCCCTCGCGCACCCCGCCCGCCACATCGATCAGCGCGCGGCGGTGGACGGTGTTGACCGCCGTTCCCGCCGCCAGCCGCAAGCCGTCGAGCAAGGGCAATTGCGCCTCGATCATCGTCGCCAGCGTCCGCGCCAGCGCCGCGGCCTGTGCATCGCGCCAGAGCGATCCCAGCAGCGGCACGCGCAACAAGCCCGCATCGAAGCGCGCACGAAACGGCGGCCAGCCCAGCCCCCGCACAAGACCAAACCCGGCCAGAACCACCAGCAGCCCGAAAAGCCAGCCCCACGCGGCCAGACCATTGGACAGCGCGATGACCACCCGCGTCAGCCACGGCAATTGCCGACTGGCCGCGTCGAACTGCTCGACCACGCGCGGCACCACCGCCACCATCAGCCCGGTCACCACCCCCAGCGCCACGAGGCACAGCGCCGCCGGATAGGCCAGCGCCGCCCCCAGCCGCCCGCGCACATGGGCCTGCCGGTCGGTCAGGTCGGCCAGCCGCCCGGCGATCAGCGGCAAGCGCCCCGCGTTCTCGCCCGCCGCGATCATCGCGCGATAAACCGTTGGAAAGGCGCGCCCGGCCCGCTTCATCGCCTCGGCCAGGGTCAGCCCCTCGCAGACCCCGGCATGGACCCGGCCCACCACTGCACGCTCGCGCGGATGCTGCGCCTGCCGCGCCATCGTGCGCAAGGCTTCCTCCAGCGGGCAGACCGCCGCCAGCGCCGCCAGTTGCCGCGTGAACAGGGCCCGCTGGCGCAGCGAAAGGCGCAGCAGACGGCGCTCATCGGCCTCTCCCCCACCTTTCGCGCTGCCCTTCTCGCCCCCGCTCGCCGCATCCACCGGGGCCACCTGCAAGACCTCCCAACCCCGCGCCGCCAGTTGTTCGTTGACCTGTCCCGCACCATCGGCGGTCATCTGCCCCTCGCGCAGGCGCCCGCCGCGATCGACCGCGCGAAAGGCAAAGCGTTCAGCCCGCATCAGCCCTGCTCCTGCCGCAAGATGCGCGCGGCTTCCTCGGCGCCAACAATCCCACCTTTGGCCCCACCCACAACCAGCGCGCGCGCCGCATCGGCCAGACGCGGGGCATGGGCAAAGGCATGGTCGGCCAGCCGCGCCTCGTCCGCCTCGTCATGGATCAGCCGCCGCAGGCCTTCGTCCACCCGCAAGGCCTCGTAGACCCCGATCCGCCCGGCATGGCCGCTCTGCCCGCAGTCCGCGCACCCTTGCGCGCGCCGCACCATCGCGCCGGGCTCCAGCCCGAGAATGGCGGCAAGCCGCATGTCCAGCGGCTCTTCGCGCGCGCAATCGGGGCAAAGGCGCCGCAGCAGCCGCTGCGCGATCACCGCGCGCAAGGTCGCCGCCAGCAGGAACGGCTCCACCCCCATGTCCCGCAGCCGCGTGACCGCGCCCGCCGCATCGTTGGTATGGACCGTCGCCAGCACGAGATGCCCGGTTAGCGCGGCCTGAACCGCGATCTGCGCCGTCTCCGCATCGCGGATTTCGCCGACCATCACCACATCGGGGTCCTGCCGCAAGATCGCCCGCAGGCCCGCCGCAAAGGTCAGCCCCAGACGCGGGTTCACCTGTGTCTGCCCCACCCCCTCGACCGCATATTCGACCGGGTCTTCGACAGTGAGGATATTGCGCGTCCCGTCGCCCAGCAGGCCGAGCGCGGCATAGAGCGTCGTCGTCTTGCCCGATCCGGTCGGCCCGGTGACCAGCACGATGCCGTTGGGCTGGGCCAATGCCTGCCGCAGCACGCTTTCTGCCGCGCCATCGAGCCCCAGCGAAGAAAGCCCGATACCTGCCCGCGCCTTGTCGAGCAGGCGCAGCACGACCCGCTCGCCCGCCCGGCTGGGCAGGGTCGACACGCGCACATCGACCAGCCGTCCGGCCAGATCGAGCGCCATGCGCCCGTCCTGCGGCAGGCGCCGCTCGGCAATGTCGAGCCGCGCCATGACCTTGATCCGGCTGGCCACGAGCGGCGCAACATGGGCAGGCAGGCGCAGCAATTCGGCCAGTTGCCCATCGCGCCGCAACCGCACGACGAGCGCCTGTTCATAGGGCTCCAGATGAATGTCAGACGCCCCCTGCCGCAGCCCTTCGGCCAGCAGGCCATTGATCAGGCGGATGACGGGCGCGTCATCAGCACTGCCCAGCAGGTCTTCCGCGCTCGGCAAGTCCAGCCCGGCAGGCCCGCCATCCTGCAACTCTTCCTGCAACAGGGCATCCGCCGCCGCCACTTGCGCGCCGCGCACCCCCTCAACATAAGTCTCCGCCAGCAGCGCCTCGAACACCGGACCCGAAACCCGCCGCCACGAGGCAATCGGCCCGGCCAGCCGCCGCACATCGAGCAGGCAAAGCGCATTGGCATCCTCGCGCAGGACCAGCGCCAGCCCGCTGGCTTCCTCCGCCTCGACCAGAATCCCCCGCTCGCGCGCCAGAGCATAGTCGGGGCGCCAGACAGGCATGCCTGAGGCTGCTTCCACGCGGAACGTCATCGTCATGGCCGTTTTTCCTCGGGCAGCGGGGGCGCCAGCCCCGGAGCCAACCCCGGCGCAAGGGGCACCGGAGAGGCCGCAGATGGCGGCGCGATCAGGACATCGCCGGGCGCGGGCGACCCGGCATGGGCCAGATCAGCATGGGCCGGCCCCAGATAGTCGGCCACGAGTTCGTCGATCGAGGGATCACGCCCCGGCGCAAAGCGCACCTGCGCCCCGCGCACCGAAGCCATGCGCCGCGCGGTCAGGGCCGCGCGGTCCAGCCCGCCGCGCAGGATCGTGGGGCGGATGAAGACCATCAGGTTGGTCTTCACATGGGTCTTGCTGCGCGAGCGGAACAGTTCGCCCAGCACCGGCATGTCGCCCAGCACGGGGATCTTTTCGAGCGTGCGCCGCTCAGCGTCGTCGAGCAACCCGCCCAGGGCCACGATCTCGCCATCGCCGACGGTGACGGTCGTGCGGATCTCGCGCTTGTTCACGACCAGTTCCCCGTTGGTCGAAGATACCGGCCCGGCCACAGAACTGACCTGCTGGCGCAAGTCGAGCCGCACCGCGCCCGCGTCGCCTTCGCCGCCATCGAACCCTGCGCTGCCGCCGTTGATCTGGGGCGTCACGTCCAGCTCGATCCCCACGTTCTGGCGCTGGATCGTGCGGAAGGCCCCGGCCAGCGAGCCGGACAGCGCCTCGCCCGTGGCGACAGGGATTTCCTTCCCGAACAGGATCGAGGCGGGCACGTTGTCGTTCGTCACGATGTGCGGGGTGGAAAGCACGTTGGAATTGCTGTCCGAATGGATCGCGTCGATCAGCGCGCCGAAAAAGCCGGTGCCGCCCAGCGCCGTCGCCCAGCCCGCGATGCCCCCGCGCGCGGCAAGCGCAGCCTGCGCGGCATTGCTGCGCAAGCTGTCGCCCAGCGTGGAGTTGGTGGAGGTCGTCACCGTCGATCCGTTGATCACCGTCGTCGTCTGGTCGAGCCGGTCGGCATAGAGCCCGCCCGCCAGATCGAGGATATTGGCCGCACCGTTGGAAAAGCTGGTGACCGCAAAGGGCTGGTTCTTGCCCCCGATCATCATCTGCACGCCCAGCCGCCGCGCCACGTCGTCCGACACCTCGACAACGATGGCCTCGACCAGGACCTGCCGCTGCGGCCTGTCGAGCGCGCGGACGAGATCGGCCAGCCGCCGCTGCTCGTCCGCCGGCCCCGCGATGATCACCGCATTGGCCCCCGGATAGCGGGTGATGGTCACGCTCCCGCGCCCGCCGTCGAGCCGGATCGGCCCGCTGCCCAGACTGCCGGTCGTTCCCCCCGAGGGATTACTGAGTGCAGGATTGCTGAGCGCAGGATTGCCAAATGGCCCGGCCCCCATCCCCGGCCCGGCCATGCCCCCCGTTCCGGCGCTGCCCACCATACTGGTGCCTGCCAATCCCCCCCCATTGACCCCACCCAACGAAACCGGCGCCGCCGACCCCGCGCTGGCCTCGCCCCCGCTGCCCCCGGCCAGCCGTTCGAGCACCGGCACCAGCAGCGCGGCATCGGCATGCTCGAGCCAGAGCACGCGGATCGCGCCGCCCGCCCCCGTGCCGCCCGCCTGCGCATCGAGCCGCCGCGCGATCTGCGCCAGCCCGGCCAGCACGGTCGGCTCGCCGCGCAGCGCCACGGCATTGGCGCTTTCGACCGGGACAACCGTTGCCATGGCCCGCCCGCCCTCGCCGCTGGCGATCAACTGGCCCAGCGCCGTGGCCATCTCGCGCGCGCCCAGATGGGCAAGGTCGATGGTGAGGAAACTGGCGCGGTCCTGATCGAGCTGGCGCGCCAGCGCGCGCAGCCGCGCGACATTGTCGGCATAATCGACGACGACCAGCGAATTGCCGGTCCTGTTGGCGGTGAGCGCGCCATCCTTGCCCACCAGCGGGCGCAAGGCCTCCAGCGCCTGCGCCACGTCGATCACGCGCAGGCGGATCACCTCGGTCACCATCTGGTTACGCGCCGAGATTCCCCGAGCGGTCGGCTGAGTTGCCGCGCCTTCCATCGGCTGGATGCGAAACGCGCCATTGCCGGTGGGCACGGCGACCAGCCCGTTGGCGCGCAAGGTCGCCAGAAAGACCTCGAAATATTCCGAGGCGCTGAGCACCCGCTCGCTCGCCACGCTGACCTTGCCGGTCACCCGCGCATCGACGATGAACGTCCGCCCGGTCACTTCGGCCGCATCGGCGATGAAGGCCCGCACATCGGCCTCGCGCACATTGAGCCGATATTGCGCAAAAGCCGGAGCGGGCAGCGCCAGTGCCACCAGCCCCACCCAGCTCCAGACCCAGCGCATCGAGGCCAGAACCCCTGTCAAGGAACACCCCGCGCCAGTTCGGGCGGGCCAGCCCCCAGCGAAAGCGGCAGGTCGCGCCCCCCGCGCCGCACCGTCACCCCCAGCGCCCGCCCGGCCCGCAGCGCCTCGGCCAGCCGGATGCCGTCCTGCGCCCCGCTTACCGCGCGCCCCTCGATGGCAACAATCGTGTCTCCCGCGAGCAGGCCGAACGCAGCGCCCCCCCCTTGCTGCGCGAGGTGCGGCGCGAGGCCGACCACGCGCCCGCCCTGCCCGACAGCCTCGAAATGGAGCCCCGAAGATACGGGCGTGCCAATCGGTTGCGAGGGAGCCTTTTCCGATGGTGTCTTGTCCGATGGAGCTTTTGCTGATGGAGTCTGGTCCCCCGCATCCGCAGGGTCATTGTCGTTCGCGGCATCGCCCTCGGGCTCGTCCGCCTTCATCGCCAGCGTGACCCGTCCCCCGGCCCGCGAAAGGGTGATCGTGTCGAAATCGACCCGCACCAGCCGCAGGCCGGGCAAGGCTTCTTCCCCCTGCAAGACCACCTTCTGCACGCCATCGGGCCCGGCCACGATGGCGCTGCCACCTTCCCCGCCCGGCCCTGACCGCGTGCCGAGCAGAGTGAGCGGCAAGGGGCCTGCGCCGCCACCGCCATCGCGCGCAAATGGATCGAATTGCCCGAACAGCGCCGCCCGCGCCGGGGCATCGAGCACAAGAGGCCCGCTCTCCCCCGCGCCCCCCCCTGAGCCATTGCCGACAGGCGCCAGCAGAACCCAGCCCAGAATCCCCAGCAAGGCCCCGGCACAGCCGAGCAGCATCGTCTCGACCCAGCGCAGGTTCTGGCCGGCCAAAGCACCGGCCAGTTCACCGGCCAGCCCATCAGTCCGTCCCCCCTCGCGCCCTCCGGCCCATCTGGTGCCAAATCCCGCCATGATCGCCGCCCCCGCATCGTTCCCATTGCCCTTTGAAGCCTAGCGCCAAGGCCGTCGGGCGCCGCGCGGCGATGGCTCGATTTCGGTTCCTCTCCCCGCGCGCGCCGCCTAGCATGGGGTCATGGCCCACCCCGTTTCTGCCCTGTTTCCTGCTGCCCTGCATCGCGGGGTTCTGCGCCTTGCCCACCGGGTGCGGCTGGCCTGGTGGCGGCGGACGGGGGCCGTGGTGCGCGGGTGTCAGGTTATCGCCGTGCAGCACGCGCCCGGCGACGCGGGGCTCCCATGCGTCCTGCTCGTCCGCCACAGCTATCATGCCAGCCACAAGTGGATGCTGCCGGGCGGCGGGCTGGCCTCGGGCGAAGATCCGGTGGCGGCCGCCGTGCGCGAACTGGCCGAGGAAACCGGGTGCCGCCTCGCCAATGCCGCCCATTTCGCGCAAGTCGACCTGCCGCGCGGGGGCTGGACCAACCGGATCGAACTCGTCTGGGGCACCACCGCAGACAGCCCCCGCGCGGACGGGCGTGAAATCCTCGATGCGGCGTTCTTCCCGCTCGATGCCCTGCCCGAGGCGATCACCGACTGGAGCGCGGCCCACCTTGCGCGCTGGAAAAACGGGGAATGCTGGAAAAGCCAGCCCCCAAAATCAGAACGGTAATTGGCCCTGCCCCTCGGGCGCGGCGGTTTCGGGGGCGCCCGGTTCATCGAGCGCGGACAGGATCAGCCCCATCAGCCGGATCGGCTGGGGCAGTGGCAGCAGGCCATCGAGCAATTCGCGCGCAAGGGCGGCGAAGGTCGCGCGGTCGGCAATCGGGGCGGGGCTGGAGCGCGCGCGGCTCATCGCCTGAAAATCGCTGAGCCGCAGCTTGAGCGTGACCGTGCGCCCGCGCACATCGGCGCGCGCGATGCGCTCCCAGGCCAGGTCGATGATCGTTTCGAGGGTCTCGCGCAGGACCGGCCCGGTCGACAGGTCGCGCTCGAACGTGCGTTCGGCCCCGACCGACTTGCGCGGACGGTCCGCCCGCACCGCGCGCAAGTCGATCCCGCGCGCCGCGCGATAGAGATAGTCGGCCTGCGCCCCGAAATGCGCGCGCAAGGTCGCCAGATCGAGCCGCCGCAGATCGGCGCCCGTCACGATGCCCAGCGCCTTCATCCGCTCCGCCCCGCGCGGGCCGACCCCGTGAAACCGCGCGACCGGCAGGCGCGCGACAAAGGCCGCGCCCTCGCCCGGACGGATCACGCACAGGCCATCGGGCTTGTTCTGGTCGCTCGCCAGCTTGGCCAGGAACTTGTTGTAGGAAACCCCCGCGCTCGCCGTCAGCCCTGTATCGTGCCGGATGCGCTGGCGGATCAGTTCGGCAATCCGCGTGGCTGAGCCGATCCCGCGCAAGTCGCGCGTGACATCGAGATAGGCCTCGTCGAGCGAGAGCGGCTCCACATCGGGCGTATAGTCGAGGAAGATCGCGCGGATCTGTTGCGAAACGGCGCGATAGACCTCGAAACGCGGCGGACGGAACACGAGATCGGGACATAGCGCGCGCGCCCTGCCCCCCGGCATGGCCGAACGCACCCCAAACACCCGCGCCTCGTAGCTGGCGGCGGCCACCACCCCGCGCCCGGCTGCCCCGCCCACGGCCACCGGCAGCCCCTTGAGCGAGGGATCATCGCGCTGTTCGACGCTGGCATAGAAGGCATCCATGTCGACATGGATGACCTTGCGCAGGCCCTGCGCGTCGTCAAACGCGCCATGATCGGCCTCCGGGCCGGCGGGACGAGGCAGGACAGTCACAACAAAACCTTGGAACGGGGCCGGGCACCTGCCTATAGAATGGGCATGCAATCCCACAATTCAACCGATACGGCTCCGGTCTCTGCTTTGCCCCATCAGACCGGTCGGCATCGCCCGCCGCTGGGCAGCCGCGAATTCATCGCCATGATGGCCATGCTCATGGCGCTTCAGGCCCTGGCCATCGACGCCATGCTGCCCGGCCTGGGGCAGATCGCCCGCGATCTGGGCGTGGCCGATCCCAATCGCCGCCAGCTGGTCGTCGGCGTGTTCCTTGTCGCAGCCGGGCTGGGCGCGCTGGTGCCGGGCGCGCTGGCCGACCGCCATGGCCGCCGCCCCGTGCTGCTGGTCACGCTCGGGTTCTATGTCGCGCTGGCCATCGGCTGTGCGCTGGCGCCCGATTTCGACAGCCTGCTGGCCCTGCGCGCGCTCCATGCGGTGACCAGTGCGGGGGTGGCGGTGCTGCCCGCGGCCATCGTGCGCGACCGCTTTGCCGGGGATCGCATGGCGCGCACGCTCTCGACGGTGTCGACGGTGTTCATGGTCGTGCCGATGCTGGCGCCCAGCGTGGGCCAGTTCGTGCTGCTGTTTGCCGGGTGGCGCTGGATCTTCGGCGTGCTGGCGACGATGGGCGCGGTCATGGGCTTGTGGATCTTCCTGCGCCTGCCCGAGACGCTCGATCCGGCCAATCGCCAGCCGATCCTGCCGATGACCATCGCACGCAACATGATCAGGGCCGGGCTCGAACGCTCGGCCAGCGGCTACATGCTGGGCTCGGCGCTCGTGTTCGGGGCGATGATCGGCTATGTGAACTGCTCGCAGCAACTGGTGGCCGAGCATTTCGGCGCGGGCCGTGCATTTCCGCTGATCTTCGGGGGCACGGCGCTTTCGCTCTCGCTATCCAACTTCTTCAACGCGCGCATCGTCGAGCGGTTCGGCGCGCGGCGCGTGTCGCAGAGCGCGCTGCTGGTCTGGATCACGCTGAGCCTGGTGCAAATCTATTTCGCGTTCAGCCCCCACCAGACCCTGTTGCGGTTCATGCCGGTCCTGGCTGCCAATATCTGCGCCATGGGCTTCATCGGTGCCAATTTCAGCGCCATCGCGCTGCAACCGTTTGCACGGATCGCCGGTGCCGCCAGTTCGATGCAGATGTTCGTGCGCACGCTGGTGGGTTCGCTGATCGGGATCGTGATCGGGCAAGCCTATGACGGTTCGGCCCGCCCGCTGGCCATGGCCTTCCTGACATGCGGCGTCTTCTCGATGCTGCTGGTGCTCTACAGCGAACGGGGCAGGCTGTTCCGCCGCCTGATCCCGCCGGGCAGCCCGCGCATCGCCCCGGACCTGCACTGAACCGCCGGGCCCTGAACCGGCTGCCCTGAACGGATACCCTTAACCGGCGGGCCCGCGTTTATCAGGCCACAGCCCGTCCGCCGGGCCCGAGAATGTCCTGCACCCGCTGTGGCCGTCCGAAGTGATAGCCCTGCATCATCTTGATCCCCAGCGCGCGGGCCGTCTCGACCTGGGCTTCGTCCTCGACCCCGGCGATCATGCACTCGATGCCCAGTTGCCAGGCGAGCGCGACGATCGCCCCGACGATGGCCCGTGCGCCCGGATCGCTGGTGATCGCCCGCGACAGCTCGCGATCGATCTTGACCACGTCGAGCGGCAGGTCGCGCAGTTGCGCAAGGCTGGTCCACCCCGCGCCGAAATCGTCGAGCGCCAGACGGAACCCCGCCTCGCGGAAGGCTTCGAGCTGGATGCGCGTGCGGCGCGGATCGGTGAGCAGGGCCCGCTCGCTGAATTCGAGGATGAAGCGCGAAGGCTCGCCCCCGGCGGCACGGACCTGCCGGGCGAGCGTCTCGACCATGCCCTCGCGGGCAAGGTCGCGCGGGGTCAGGTTGATTGCCAGCGAGAGCGGCTCCCCCGCCGATACGCCATCCGGCCCTGCCCCGCGCAGGGCCTCGCATTCATCCAGAACCCGTCCCATGACCGCGCGGGTCAGTTCATCGGTCCGCCCCGTGGCCAGCGCCAGATCCATGAACCCATCGGGCGCGAGCCAGATGTCTCCATCGGGCGACCAGCGGGAAAAAGCCTCGAACCCGACCACCTTGCGCGCATCGATATCGTAGAACGGCTGGTAGAGGACACGCAGACGCGTATCGAGCGGGCAGTCGTTGAACAGGCGGGTGAGCGCCGTGCGCTGCTGCAATTCCACCTCGTCGACAGCGCCAAAGAGCATGGTCGCGCCATCCCCGCGCTTCTTGGCCTTGTAGAGCGCGGCATCGGCGCGTTCGAGGTTGCCACTCACGGTCCGGCAATTCAACCGGTGCAGGCCGATCGAGGCATGGAGGCGCAAGGTCACCCCGTTGTATCGGATCGGCTCGCGGATCGCCTGGGAAATGCCCTGCGCCGCAGCCATGACCGCGTCATTGCCGAATGCGCCGTCGAGCAGGATCGCGAATTCGTCGCCGCCCAGCCGCCCGTGGGCCAGCACGCCGTCATGTTCGCCGATCCGCTGCGAGACCGCGCGCAGCACATCGTCGCCCGCGCCATGGCCATATGTGTCGTTGATGTGCTTGAAGCCGTCGAGATCGGCCAGCGCCAGCCAGGGCAGTTTTTCCTTGCCGGGCCTGTGACGCGCCAGTTCGTGGGTCACCCGCGCAAGGATCGCGCGGCGGTTGAGCCCCCCGGTCAGGGCATCGCGCGAGGCCTGCTCGAAATTGGCTGCGGCCAGCCGCGCGGCCATGCGCTCGCGCCGCACGAGTTGCTGGCGCGAGAGTTCGAACGCCACGAAATCGGCATGATAGCCCAGCGCGATCACCAGCATGGTCCCGCTCACGATCAGCAGCATCACCACGACCGGCAAGGCCGCCACGCCATCGACGGCCAGATAGACGAGACAGGCCGGCACCGTGGCGACCAGCGCCACGCGCAACGCCGCCGTGGGCGCATGGGCCAGCCCCAGCATGCCCCCGACCGTCAGGATCGCCAGTTGCATCTGCACCAGCGCGCGCTGCGCGGGCGTTCCCACCACATAGAGAAAGAGGCTCCAGATCACCACGCTCAGCAGCGTGAGCCCCACCTTTCTGCCCAGCCTGACCAGATCGCGGCGGCGATGCGCCAGCGAGCGGCGCTCGACATTGGCGGGCAGCCAGTACCATCCGCGCAGGGCGACAAAGCCCGCCAGCCCCAGCCCGACCAGCAGCACCGGCCAGGATTCGACGGCCAGCGACCAGGCCGCTTCCACCCCGATCCCCAGCGCCAGCACCAGCAGCAGCAGCGGCAGGCGGCGCGATAGCGAATGGGTATAGGCGGCCACCATCATGTCGCCACGATGGCCGCGCCAGAACGATCCCCCCAATGCTGCTGCAACACGGACCACGCCGCGCGACACCGTGCGCGGCAGCAGGCTCCACCACCGCCCGGACGAAGCGGAGGCCGGGCCCCGCGCGCGCGCTGCGCCCAACTCACTCCCGAACGGCTCATCCCCGAACGGCCCACAGTCGCTCTTCCCGTCGGTCGAGGCCGGGGCACCAGCCTCGATTTCTACGTCATCGACCTGAGGGATATTCCTGATGAGCTTCATCAGAAAGGCATAAGACCGGCACGGTTAACAGCTCGTATTCGGGCCCGTGCCGGTTGTCGCATTTTACAATCTAAACGATTGTCAGACTTCGGAAAGCGCTGTCACAAGAGCTTTGACCTTCTTTTGCCGCCACTGGGGCAGCGGGGCCACCAGCCAATAGCCGCGACGGCTGCTCTCCACCGCGCCCAGCGCGACCACGCGGCCTGTCGAAAGCGCAAATTCAGCCAGTTGATAGGGCACCCGTGCCTTGCCCAGCCCGGCAGCGGCGGCGCTGATCGCGGTGCCCGCATCGCCCACCGAAAAGGCCACCTCGCGCCCCTCGCCCGCAGGCGCCGGGTCGCCCGGCCAGCCGATCCACGCGCCTTCGTCGGCGCTGTTGGAGCCCTCTTCCCCGCCAGCCTGCCCGCCAGCCTGTACCCCAGCCTGCAAGGGTGCCTCGACAAAACCGGGGGCTGCCACGGTCACCACTTGCGCAGCCCCGAGCGGAATGCCCTCCAGATCGCCCGGCCCCTCGGCCCAGCGCACCGCGAGGTCGAGATTGGCCTCGGTGAAATCGATATCACCATCGCCCCCCACCAGCGAGAAGCGCAGCGCGGGGTTCTGGGCCCGGAAATCGGCGAGGCGCTGGCTGAACCAGGCGGCGAAGAAATCGCGCGGGCAGGCGATCGTGTAGACATGGCTCGATTGCCCGGCCTGCATGGCCTGCACGCCTTCTTCAAAGCGCAGGAAGCCCTCGCGGATGGCGTCGAGCCCGGCAGCAGCCTCGTCGGTCAGTTCGAGGCCCTTGGACGTGCGGCGGAACAGCACCACGCCCAGCAGGTCTTCGAGCGCGCGGATCTGCTGGCCCACGGCGGCGGGCGTCACCGCCAGTTCGTCGGCGGCGCGGGTAAACGAGAGGTGGCGGGCAGCGGCATCAAGCACACGCAACCCGTTGAGCGGGAGATGGGTCCGCTTCATCGATCAGGCCTTTCGCGGAAAAATCAGTTCGCCGGGGCCGGAGCGGCCAGCGGGAAGAAGGGAATGGCCACATCGATCAGCGAGCCATCGTCGTGGCGCATGGTATAGTGGCCTTCCATGCTGCCGTTGGGCGTGCCGAGCGGACAACCCGAGACATAGTCGTGCGACTGTCCCGGTTCGAGCCGGGGCTGCTCGCCCACCACGCCTTCGCCATCGACGAAGCTGACATGGCCCTGACCGTCCGTGATCCGCCAGTGGCGGGTGATGAGCTGGATCGCCTCGGGCGAGTCGTTCTCGATGCGAACATGATAGACCCAGAACCACTTGCCCGCGCTGACCCGCGACTGTTCGGGCAAAAAGCTGACCGCGACCCGGACGGCCACCCCATGCGTGATCGCGGCATGCTGGAAAAGTTGCTTCATCGCGGACAGACTACCCCACAATCGGCGCGCTTCCAATGCCCGAAATGCCCCATCGCCGCACCGGTGACCCGAACCGGCGGGCTTTTGCAGGCGGGATTTCCGGCCCTGCGCCTTGCAGCCTGCCCCCGCGCAGGGCACAGCCAGCCCGACCATGGCCACCCCCGATCCCGCCCCCTCCTCCCTCGATCCTGCTGCGACGATGACCGACGAGATCGTCTGCGCGGTGCTGCCCCATGGCGAACATGGCGCGGTGGTCCGCCTGCTGACGCTCCACCACGGACTGGTGGCCGCCTATGTCGCGGGCGCACGCAGCCGGGCGATGCGCCCGGTGCTGATCCCCGGCAACCGCGTGGCCGCCGAAATCCTGCCACGCGGCGACGGGCGGCTGCCCTCGGCGCGGATCGAGCTGGTCCACAGCCGGGGCCCGTGGCTGGGTGAACCGCTGGCGAGCGCGGGGATCGCCTGGGCCTGCGCGCTCACCGCCACGAGCCTGCCGCAAGCCCTGCCGCTGCCCGCCCTTCATCAGGGGCTGGGCGCCCTGCTCGACGCGATCTGCCTGGCCCCGTCGGCGCGCGGCTGGACACGCGCGCTCGATGGCTACGAGCGGCTGCTCTTGCGCGAGGCCGGGTATGGCCGCCTGCCGGCTTCTCCCGACGCGGAAGACTGGGCCGCGCTGCTCGCCCGGCTTGAAACACAAGGACAGGCGATTTCCCGTCATCTGCTTGCCGAACGGCGCCGCGATGTTATGGCGGCCCGCGCGATTCTGCTGGAACGGCTGAAACGCATCGGATCGGAATGAAGAGGCCTGAACATGAAGATTGCGGTTTTGCCCGGTGATGGCATCGGCCCGGAAGTGACCCGTGAAGCGGTCCGCGTGATCGAGGCGCTGGACCTTGGCATCGCCATGGAAGAGGCCCTCGTGGGCGGCGCGGCCTACAAGGCCACCGGTCATCCGCTTCCGCCCGAAACGCTCGCCCTCGCGCAAGGCTGCGACGCGATCCTGTTCGGCGCGGTCGGCGATCCCGATTGCGATGCGCTCGAACGCCACCTGCGTCCCGAGCAGGCCATCCTGGGCCTGCGCAAGGAACTGACCCTGTTCGCCAACTTGCGCCCGGCGCGGGTCTTCCCCGGCCTTGAAAACCATTCGGCGCTGCGCCCCGAAGTGGCCGGTGCGATCAACCTGCTGATCGTGCGCGAACTGAACGGCGACGTCTATTTCGGCGAAAAGGGCTTCCGCACGACCGCCACCGGCGAGCGCGAAGGCTACGACATCATGTCGTACAGCGAGAGCGAAGTACGCCGCATCGCCCATGTCGCCTTCCAGGCCGCGCAGGGCCGCGCCAAGCGCCTGTGCTCGGTCGACAAGGCCAATGTGCTCGAAACCTCGCAGCTCTGGCGCGACGTGGTGATCGAGGTGAGCAAGGACTATCCCGATGTCACCCTCGAACACATGTATGTCGACAACGCGGCGATGCAGCTCGTGCGCGCGCCGGGCAAGTTCGACGTGGTGGTGACCGGCAACCTGTTCGGCGACATCCTCTCGGACCAAGCCAGCATGTGCGTGGGCTCGATCGGGCTGCTTGCCTCGGCCTCGCTGGGCGAACGCCAGACCGACTTCGGCACGTTCGGCCTTTACGAGCCGATCCACGGCTCGGCGCCCGACATTGCCGGACAGGGCCTGGCCAACCCGATGGCCACGATCCTTTCGGCGGCCATGCTGCTGCGTCATTCGCTCGGCCTTGGCGAAGCTGCCGACCGTATCGAGGCCGCCGTTGCCAAGACCCTGTCCGCGGGCGTGCTGGGCCGCGACCTGGGCGGCAGCGCGGGAACAGCGGAAATTGGTGACGCGGTGCTCGCAAACCTGTAAGCGCGCGCCCCATGTTGCAACTTGCCGTAATTTTGCCGACCTACAACGAGAGCCGGAACATCGCCTCGATGGTCGACCGTCTCGACAAGGCGCTTGCCGGAATCACCTGGGAAGCGATCTTCGTCGATGACAACAGCCCCGATGGCACCGCCGATGTGGCGCGTGCCATCGGCCGTGCCGATCCGCGCGTGCGCGTGATCGAACGGATCGGTCGCCGGGGCCTGGCCTCGGCGGCGATCGAGGGCATGTGCGCCACCTCCGCGCCCGTCGTGGCGGTGATGGACAGCGACCACCAGCACGATCCGGCGCTTTTGCCGCTCATGCTCCAGGCGATCACCAGCGGCGAATGCGACGTGGCCTATGCCTCGCGCTTTGCCGAAGGGGCCAGCACCGAAGCCTGGGGGCGGCCCGACCGCGTCAAGGCCTCAGGGCTTGCCAATGCCATCGCCCGCAAGGTGACCGGGGTTCAGCTCAGCGATCCGATGAGCGGGTTCTTCATGCTGCCCGCCACCGTGCTGCGGGCCGATGCCCACCGCCTTTCGGGCGTGGGCTTCAAGATCCTGCTCGACATTCTCGCCACGGTTGACGCGCCGCTGCGGGTGAAGGAATTTCCCCTGAACTTCGCCGCGCGGGCCGAAGGCGAATCGAAACTGGACCGGACTGTCGTGTTTGAATTCCTCATCGGCCTTTACGACAAGTGGCTCGGCCGCATCATCCCCACCCGCTTTGCCCTGTTCGGCACCGTGGGCGGACTGGGCGCGCTGGTGCACCTGTCCGTGCTCTGGGTGATCCTGCACCTGTTCGGGGCGGATTTCGCGATCAGCCACTATCCCAAGGAAGCCGCGTTCATCGTCGGCCAGACGGTCGCCGCGCTCACCGCGATGACCTTCAACTTCGTGCTGAACAACGAACTGACGTATGCCGACAAGCGCCTGCGCGGGTTCTTCCCGTGGGTGCGCGGCTGGATCAAGTTCGCCGCGACCTGCGCATTCGGCATGCTGGCCAATATCGGCGTATCGACCGCGCTCGTGCGCGTGGGCTTCCACGCCATTTCGGCGGCGCTGATCGGCATCGTGCTGGCCTCGGTGTGGAACTTCGCCCTGTCGAGCAAGTTCGTCTGGGGCAAGTACGGCTGATCGGCCTTTTCGCCCATCCCCTCTTGCCAAAAGGGCCGCGCTGGATGTTCCCGCGCGGCCCTTTTTTCATTTCCAGATCGGCAACCACATGAACCACTTGAACGACTTGGGCCCCGCCAGCGGCAGCGCCGCCAGGATCGGGAAGAAATAGGCAAACCCGATCAGCGCCAGCGCCACCGAAACCCACGTCGGCCAGCGCAGCCCCCGCCCCCACAGCTTCGCCAGAACCAGCGCCAGCGCCCCGTCGAGGAACACGGCGGCAAGCTGGTAATGGTGGTAGAACTGCACCGGCTTGCCGTTGAGCGCCCAGAACACCAGCGACAGGAAATAGAACAACACCAGCCCGCCCGCGAGCGCGGCCAGACGCCCCTGCCCGTCGGGCGCCCAGCGCCCCAGCCGGTTCAGTCCGGCGAGCGGACGCGGCATCACCCGGCGCAGCCCATCGGCCAGGCACCAGACCAGCGCGGGCAGACCCGCCCACATCGTGTAGGGGTTGCCGATCATCAGCACCCCGCGCTGTGCCCCGTCCCACTTTTCATAGAAGAACCAGATCGGCCGCGCGTTGAGCATCCACTGGTACCAGTGGCTCATGTAGCGGTGCGGCTTGACCACGCTGTCCTGCAATTTCAGCATTGTCTGCTGCCATTCGATCAGGTGCCACGGGCTGATCGCCCCGACCTTGTAGAACATCGCCGGGGTGAACGTGGCAAAATAGACCAGCACCGGCAGCACGCCGAGCCAGAGCGCCGCCTCGACCAGACAGACCCCCGGCACCGCGCCCCCGGCCCGGCCCACGAGCCAGTCGAGCCCGCGCCGCCACCCCGAAGCCCGCGCCGCCTGCCAGCGGTCCCACGCATACCACAGCCCCGGCAGCGCCATCAGCGGCACCCCGTTCCACTTGCCCGCCATCGACAGCCCCATCGCCACCCCGGCCAGCACGAGATGCACCCGCCGCCCCTTGCGCGCGGCCAGCGCCCATTGCCAGAACGCGAGCGCCAGCGAGGCCGCCATCGCCATGTCGAGAATGGCAATGCGCGAAAGCATGAACCAGATGAAGTTGGTGGCCAGAAACAGCCCGAACAGCACCGTCCCCACGCGCGAAAAGCTCGCCCACCAGAACGCCCGGATCGCGGCATAGAGCCCGATCGTGCCATAGGCCGCGATAAAGAAACGCCAGCCGAACGGATTGTCGCCAAAGGTCATCATCCCCAGCGCGATCAGTTCCTTGCCCAGCAACGGATGCTCGGGGTTAAGGCGGCTCGACAGGTCGATCAGGTGGCGCGCGGCGGGCAGGTAATGCACCTCGTCGAACATGATCTTCGAGGGCGTGCCCAGACGCCAGAACACCAGCGCGGCAAAGGCCATGACAATGGCCGCCACCGGCAGGATCGGATCAGATTTGGCGATACGGTACGGCGAGAAAGGCGGCTGGGTCATCGTGAGGCGCGCGATACGCCAGATCGCCCCGCCCGCGCAATGGGAGCCCCGCCCCTCGCGGTTTTCAGGTTTTTTGAAGAAAAAGATTAACCCGGGGGCCATCGCCCCCGGACCCCCGGGAACTGGTGCCGGTTGTCATGCCCGGCCAAAGCTAATGGAGTGCAGGGGCGATGGCCCCTGCTTCATCCCTTGTTCTTCCTGCTTTTCAAAAATGCAAAAAACCGGTTCCCACTTTTTTGCGCGATGCGCTTTGTTCGCTTCCGCATCGCTTTTCGCAAAAAACCGGTTCCCACTTTTTTGCGCGATGCTCTAAGACCACCCCCCATGAAACGCACTACCGGACAAGATCGCTCGATCACGCAGACCTGGCGCCCCGCCACCCGTGCCATTCGTGGCGGGACATGGCGTTCGGAAATGGGGGAAACGTCCGAGGCCCTGTTCCTCACCTCGGGCTTCACCTACGACGACGCGGCGACCGTGGCCGCGCGCTTTGCCGGTGAGCAGGACGGGATGACCTATTCCCGCCTCCAGAACCCGACTGTGGCCATGCTCGAAGAGCGCATCGCCCTGCTCGAAGGCGCGGAAGCCTGCCGCAGCCAGGCCAGCGGCATGGCCGCGATGACCGCCGCCCTCCTCTGCCAGCTTTCCGCCGGGGACCACATCGTCGCGGCCAAGGCCGCCTTTGGGTCCTGCCGCTGGCTGGTCGAAAGCCTGCTGCCCCGTTTCGGCGTCGAAGGCACGCTGATCGACGCGACCGACAACGATGCGTGGGAAGCCGCGATCCGTCCCAACACCAAGGTCTTCTTCTTCGAAACCCCGGCCAACCCGACGCTGGGCATCGTCGACATGGCGCATGTCTGTGCGCTGGCCAAGGCCCACGGCATCACCACCGTCGTCGACAATGCCTTTGCCACCAGCGCGCTCCAGCGCCCGATGGAATTCGGCGTCGACGTGGTCGCCTATTCGGCCACCAAGATGATGGACGGCCAGGGCCGCGTGCTGGCCGGCGCCGTGTGCGGCAGCAAGGACTTCATCGACAACGTGCTGCTGCCCTTCCAGCGCAACACCGGCCCCAACTGCGCGCCGTTCAACGCCTGGGTCGTGCTCAAGGGCCTCGAAACGCTCGACTTGCGCATCCAGCGCCAGAGCGCCAACGCGCTCAAGGTCGCGCAGTTCGTCGAAGGCCGCGTGCCGGTGATCCTCTATCCCGCGCTCAAGAGCCATCCCCAGCATGATCTGGCGATGAAGCAGATGAGCACGGGCGGCACGATCTTCTCGATCGTCCTCGACGGGGGCCGCGCGCAGGCCCACGGGCTGCTCGACGCGCTCAAGCTGGTCGACATCTCGAACAACATCGGCGACTCGCGCTCGCTGATGTGCCACCCGGCCACCACCACCCACCACGGCGTGGGCCCCGAAGGCCGCGCCGACATGGGCGTTGGCGAAGGCATGCTGCGCCTCAATGTCGGCCTCGAAGACGCCGACGATGTGATCGAGGATCTCGATCAGGCGCTCAAGGCCGTGGGTCTTTGAGAATCTGATCCGAAACTGTCGTTTCGGCCCATCCGGCTGGAACCGATTGCACCACCAGCGCGTAAAGGGCGGCAGATCGTCATTGAAATGCCGCCCCCTTCGCCTAAGGTAATGGGAACACGGGGGTAAACCTTACCGGAGCCTGTTCCTTGCTGGCGGAAGCCCACCTTTCGGCCATTGTCCAATATTCAGACGACGCGATCATCAGCAAGTCGCTCGACGGCCTGGTCGTCACCTGGAATCCCGCCGCATCGCGCATCTTCGGCTTTTCCGAAGACGAGATGGTCGGCCAGTCGATCCGCCGCCTGATCCCCGCCGACCGGCAGGACGAGGAAGACGCGATCCTCGCCCGCATCGCGCAAGGCCAGCGGGTCGAAAGCTTCGAGACCATCCGCCAGCGCAAGGACGGCAGCACGTTTCGCGTCTCGCTAACCGTCTCGCCAATCCTCGATCCGCAAGGCACGGTCATCGGCGCGAGCAAGATCGCCCGCGACGTGAGCGCCCGCCATGCCGCGCAGGAAGCCCTGCGCGAGAGCGAGCATCACTTCCGGATGCTGGCCGACAATATCTCGCAACAGGCCTGGATCGCCGATGCGCAAGGGCGGGCGATCTGGCTCAACCGGCGCTGGCACGACTTTACCGGGCAGACCCCCGAGGAAGCCCTGCTGGACCGCTCGATGTTCCACCACCCCGACCATGCCGAACGGGTGGTGGCCAAGTATCGCGCCGATGTCGCCGCCGGGCAGCCATGGGAAGACACGTTTCCGCTGCGCGGGCGCGATGGCCGTTATCGCTGGTTTCTGGGCCGCGCCACCCCGATCCGGGGCGCAGACGGGCACATCCTCCACTGGTTCGGCACCAATACCGACGTGACCGAAATGCTCGAAAAGGAAGAGCAGATCCGCCTCCTGCTCATGGAGGTCAACCACCGCTCGAAGAACATGCTCGCGGTGGTTCAGGCGCTGGCCCGCCGCTCGGGCGGGGCCGACCCCGATTTCCTGCGCCGCTTCGAGAACCGCCTCTCCAGCCTCTCGGCCAATCAGGACCTGCTCGTCCGGCGCGGCTGGGCGCATATTCCGATGGAAGAACTGGCCGAAGCGCAACTGGCGATCCTCGATCGCGACAGCCGCAAGCTGGTCAGGACCACAGGCCCGGCCTTCCTGCTCTCGCCGCGCACCGCCGAAGTGCTGGGCATGGCGCTCCACGAACTGGCCACCAATGCCCTCAGGCATGGCGCGCTCTCGCATGGCGCCGGGCAGGTCGGCCTGTCATGGGAGGAGCGCGACGGGCGCCTGTCCGTCGTCTGGAACGAGACCGGTGGTCCGCTGGTCGGGGAACCGCAGGCCTCGGGCTTCGGGACGACGCTGATCCGCCACATCCCCGCGCGCAGCCTCAAGGCCGATGTCACCCTCGACTATGCCCCCGACGGCCTGACCTGGCGCCTGTCCTGCGACGCCACGCTGGCCAAGACGCTGGCCTCCTGAAACTGGCATCCTGAAACAGCACGACCCCGCGCCCGGATCACGTCCGGGGCGGGGAAGCGGGACAAGATCAGCGACTGGCAGGCCGCATCGGGATCAGCCTTGCGTCTTGGCGGCCAGAGCCGCCTCGAGCGCGGCGATGCGCTCCTTGAGGGTTTCGACTTCCTCGCGCGCGGTCGAGGCCATGTCCTTGACGGCCTGGAATTCCTCGCGGCTGACGAAGTCGAAGCCACCGAGGACTTCGCGTGCCCGTTCGCGGGCGGTTTCACCCGCTTCGCGGCCCAGCCCGGCCAGCGTACCGGCCGCGCTGTTCAGCACCTTGACGAAATCGGCGATCATCGGGTTTTCGGTCTGCATGAGGTTTGTCCTGGGAATGAATAGGCCAGCCCATATGGTGTGCGCCGCACCCTACCGCAAGCGCCGCCTGTGGATAGCAGATCAGAGCGCAATTCGCACCGTCGAGGCCGCCGGTGCCGAAACCCCGGCATCGGGATTGAGCTGCCAGAACTGAAACGTAAGCAGTGCAGCAAAGCAGACCCAGGCCAGATAGGGCAGCAGCAGCGCCCCGGCCATGGGCCGCACCCGCCACAGCAGCCAGGCCGCCAGCGCCACGAGCGGCACCAGCACCACGATCACCACCAGCGCCGCCATGATCTGGTGCAGCGCGAAGAAGATCGGGCTCCACGCCAGATTGACCAGCAGTTGCGCCGCAAAAATGCCCACCGCAACCCCGCGTCCGGGCGCCCCGCGCGCCGACAGGACCATGGCCAGCGCCACCCCCATCGCGATGTAGAGCGCCACCCACACGATCGCGAACGTGACCGGCGGAGGGAAGATCGCCGGCTTGGCCAGCGCGGCGAACCACGGGTTGTCGGGTCCGCTGCCCGAGAGCCGTCCCGAGAGGAAGCCGAGCCCCACGATCAGGGGCACGGTGAACAGCGACCAGCGCATCAGGCTGGCGCGCAACTGGGCGTGGGATGCAAGATAGCGCATGATCGACTGAAACGTCTGCCCCGGTTGAGAAGGAACGCGAACCGGCAGGAGGGCCCAAGGGCCACCTTCCCGGCTCTTCTGGTATGACAAGTGTATGCCCGTCAGGCAATTGGCCAGAGAATCTCGTTCCGAAACGCAGATATTTAGGCGCGGGTTGCCGATATAAGGAATTCCACGTTGCCTTCCGGGCCGGTGATCGGGCTTTCGACGATGCCCTGGATGTCCCAGCCATCGCCTTCAAGCCATGTGCGCACTTCCTCGCAAACGCGAGCGTGCAGTGCGGGATCGCGCACCACCCCGCCCTTGCCCACTTCCCCGCGGCCAACCTCGAATTGCGGCTTGATCAGCGCGACCAGACGGGTCGGGCGGGCGGCCAGCGCCAAAGGCACTTCGAGCACCTTGGAAAGCGCGATGAAGCTGGCATCGCACACCACCCATGTCGCCGGGCGGTCGATATGGGCCGGGGTGAGGATGCGCGCGCTGGTTTGCTCCAGAACGGTGACACGCGGATCCTGCCGCAGCTTCCACGCAAGCTGGTTGGTGCCCGAATCCACGGCAAAGACATGGGCCGCGCCGTTTTGCAGCAGGACATCGGTAAAGCCGCCGGTCGAACTGCCGATGTCCATCGCCGTCACCCCCGCCGGGTCGAGGCCGAAATGGCTGATCGCATGGGCCAGCTTGATCCCCCCGCGCGAAACCCACGGATGGTCGCGCCCGCGCACGTCGAGCGCGGCATCGGCAGGCACGGTCTGCCCGGCCTTGGCCATTTTGGCCTCGCCGACATAGACGAGGCCCGCCAGAATCAGCGCTTGCGCGCGGGCGCGGCTTTCGACCAGCCCGCGATCGACCAGCAACTGGTCGACACGCATCTTGGGCGCAGGCTTGGGGCGGGGTGCCCCTTTCGGGGCGCCATCGGCAGGAGATCGGGTTGAGGTCACGCGCGCTTCCTTCCATAAGCCGGGCATGAAGATCAACCACGCCGACCGCCTCGCGGCAAATTCCTGCGCAAATTCCCCCATGGCAAAACCGGCTTTTTCCATGCTCGCCGCCGCCGCGCTGGCCGCCTGCGCGAGTGCCTGCGCCCCGCAGGCGGCACAGGCCCCGGCCCGGCCCCGCCCGGCGCCGATGGCCCCGCTGCCCATGCCCGCCGCGCCAGCCGCCAGCGATTGGCGCGACATGCCGCTTACCCCCGGCGCCTGGCGCTACCAGCCGGCAGCGGGCGGCGGTGTCGCGCTGTTCGGCGCACCGGGCGCCGCGCCGATGCTGTCGTTGCGCTGTGTTCGCGCGGGCGGTCAGGTGATCCTCGAACGGGCTGCACCCAATGGAGCAGGGACGAATCAGGTGGGTGGCCTTCCGGCGACCATCACCACCACCAGCATGCAGCGCCCGCTGATTGCCGAGCCGAATGCCTCGGGTTCCGCTGCTTTGGTCATGGCCTTTCCGGCGCGCGATTCCCTGCTCGATGCCATGGCCTTCAGCCGAGGCCGCTGGATGGTCGAAGTGACTGGCCTGCCCAGCCTGATTGTTCCGGCCTGGGCCGAAGTGGGCCGGGTGATCGAGGATTGCCGCTGAGCGGCCGGAAGCAAGCGAAACCGGCGCGAAGCCTCGATTTTGACGCCAAAATAATTGAATGCAAGTCTTGTTGTTTGCCCCGCGATTGCGCACATAGATCACAAGGCCGGTGAGCGGGGCCAAACCCTCCCGGTCCAGTTGTTCGAAACGCCTGCGGCAGCCCTTCTTGGCAGATTGCCCGGCGGATTGGATGGCGTCTTTGGCTCAACAGCGCGAAAGGAGGTGATCCGATGTCTCATGGTTCAGCAGAGAGGTCGGCATTCCGCGGCGCGAGGCATTATCGCTGAATTGAAAGATAGGCGATAAAGGCTTCGTGGGCGGCACTTCCGGCCGCTGACCATGCGAAGGGCCGCTTCGGGCTTCCGAGGCGGCCCTTCACATTTGTTTCTTTTCGCTTGCCTTTGACGCAACAATCATTCAACGCCCACCCACCAACTCTCAGTCCTAAGGAAGACCTGTGCCATGGCGACTCTCGCCGATGCTTCATTGAGCTTTACCCGCGTTCCCCACCCCGCCCCGGCCTCGGCCGAAGTGCGCGCGCAGGTACTGGCCAATCCCGGCTTCGGCACGAAGTTTTCCGACCACATGGTCTCGATCGAGTGGAGCGAGGACAAGGGCTGGCACAAGGCCGAAATCCTGCCCTATGGCCCGATCGCGCTCGATCCGGCGGCCTCGGTGCTGCACTATGCCCAGGAAATCTTCGAGGGGCTCAAGGCCTATCGCCTGGCCGATGGCGGGATCGCGCTGTTCCGCCCCCATGCCAATGCCGCGCGTTTCAACGCCTCGGCGCGGCGTCTGGCCATGCCCGAAATCCCCGAGGAACTGTTTGTCGAGGCCGTGCGCCAGCTCGTGCTGACCGACAATGAATGGTTCCCCACGGTCGAGGGCGGCTCGCTCTACTTGCGCCCATTCATGTTCGCGACCGAGGCCTTCCTCGGCGTGCGCCCGGCCAAGTCCTATCGCTTCCTCGTGATCGCCAGCCCGGCGGGCAACTACTTCAAGTCGGGCTCGCCCGCCGTGTCGATCTGGGTGAGCGACTATACCCGCGCGGCGCCGGGCGGCACGGGCGCGGCCAAGTGCGGCGGCAACTATGCCGCCAGCCTCGTGCCCACCGCCGAAGCCTTTGCCCGCGGCCACGATCAGGTGCTGTTCCTCGATGCGGCCCAGCACATGTGGGTCGAGGAACTGGGCGGCATGAACCTGTTCTTCGTCCATGCCGATGGCTCGCTGATCACCCCCGCCCTCACCGGCACGATCCTGCCGGGCATCACCCGTGAGAGCCTGATCATGCTGGCGCGCGAGGAAGGCCTGACCGTGAAGGAAGGCCGCTACAGCCTCGACCAGTGGCGCGAGGATGCCGCTTCGGGCCAGTTGCTCGAAACCTTTGCCTGCGGCACGGCGGCGGTCGTGACCCCGGTGGGCAAGGTCGCCGATCACAACGGCGAATTCGTGATCGGCACGGGCGGCCCCGGCCAGCTCACCCAGAAGCTGCGCCAGCGTCTGGTGGCGATCCAGCGCGGCGACGAAGCCGACACCCACGGCTGGGTCACGCGCATCGCGTAAAAACGCCCGATGGCACGTGCCGCCTCCACTGCGAAGGCAGGAAGACGGCACGGCCCCGGTGCGCGGATCGTGGATGGAGGCCCGCGCACGGAACGATTCGCCTCTTTATGGCAGCGCAGGCACGACTATCGGGTAAACGGGCTATCCCGGTTTTCCTGAGGGATCGGGAGCCCGGCCTGCAACCGGGCACTGCCCCTCGCTGGCGCCCGACAATTGCATGGTCTTCATCCGGGCCTGCGCCTGTTGCGGCGAAAGGCGGCTGACATGGCCATCGGCGCCGGTGATCAGCAAGGCCGCGTGGCAATCGTCCGCCCAGCCGCCTTGCGGGTCAGCCGCGCCGCCTTTTGACCACGCGACCAGCATGGTATCGTGCCCATCGCGATAGACCGCCCGCACGACTTCCTCCTGGGCAGGCCCATTCCGGGCAGGCTGGCGGCCCTGCGAATCCGGCCCGCCTTGCTGGCCTTCGCGCTGCCCGCACCCGCCCAGCGCGGCCAGTGCAATGATGGCGCATGCCAGACCGGCTCTGCGCAGGCCCCCCCCATGGGGCGTCGCCCCATTCGACGCCTTGAGGTTTGAAATAAAAATCCGATTTCCGGCAATTCCATTCGTCATTCCCGCGCAGGCGGGAATCCAGTTCTGCGCTCTGCCCGCATGAGCAACCCTCGGGACTGGATCCCCGCCTGCGCGGGGATGACGAGACATGGATGAACCATCGCACACCGCCTAGTCTTCGACCAGCTTGAGCAGGCGCCGTTCGAGCGGAAAGAGCACGCCAGCCAGTTCGTGGCCGCGCTTGAGCACTTGCCCCGCTTCGCCATAGAGCGTCCACATGCCCTGCCGGCTGCGCAGGGCCGGGCGTTTCTCGATGCGTGCGGTCGGGCGTTCGGCGGTGCGGCGAAAGGCGCTGAAACTGGCCGCCTCGCGCCCGAAATCCATTGCATAGTCGCGCCATTGCCCGGCGGCGACCATGCGCCCGTAGAGATCGAGGATGCGCAGCAGTTCGAGCCGGTCGAATGCCACCTGCACCGCAGGCCGCGCAGCCACCAGCGGGACGACATTGCCCGTGCCCGCCGCCGCAGACGCCACCGGCCCGGCGTCTGGCCCGCTCAGAAGGGCACCCCGCATGGCGCGGGCATCAAGGCCGGGGAAACAGGAGGAGGAGAGAACATCGCGGCGCAGCTCCCTTCATGATGCGGTCGTGGTGCCGATGCAGGAAGGACAGGCCGGGGCGGGATCAGACCCCGTCCTGTCCTTCGGCAAGCGCATCGCGCAACAAGGATATGGTAACGGGTGCCTTGCGCTCAAGGCTCAACCGGTCGATTGTTTGCACGAGTTGTTCGGCAGCGGCATGGCTGCGCTCGATCCGGGGGAGCAGGAAGGTGATCGCCCCCTCGCCCAGCGCCAGCCCGCGCCGCGCGGCATGTTCCTCGATCAGTTGCACCAGCAGGTCGTCGTCGGGCGCGCCGATATTCAGGGTCATCGACCCGCCCAGCCGCGAGCCGAGATCGGGCAGCTTGACCCGCCATTGCCCGGCCCCGCGATTGTTGACCAGCAGCAGCGGGCGCCCGCTGGCCTGCGCACGGTTCCACAAGTGGAACACTTCGTCCTCGGGGTGCGAATCAGCATCATCGACCGCATCGCCCAGCCCCGAAATCTCGAACCAGCGGGCCAGCAGGCTCTTGCCCGAGCGCGGCGGCCCCGACAGGATGCAGGTGCGATAGGGCCAGTCCTGGGCGGCCAGAAGCCCATCGATCACCGGCTGCAAGGCCGGGCTGACGACGATGGTTTCGGCGCCGTTGGCCGGGGCAAGCGGGAGGGCAATCTGGCTCATAGAATCGGACATATAGAGCCCCGCAAGAGAGTTGGAACGTCAGGGCCCATGCAGATTGGGGATTAATTCGGGGAAAGCCAGGTATTTGCGCGGGAGAAACGCGCTTATGCCCCCTCTCCGATGGGGGCTTTCACCGCCAATTCCCCCTCATTTGCGGATAGATAGCGCATTTGCCCCGACCGTGACCCGCCAGCCCTGCCCGCGCAGGGCCGCCGCCAGAGTTTCCAGTTCGCCCGCATAGGTCACCCGCAGGACCGAGGTTCCGCCCACCGCCACGCTCGCCGTCGCGACAGCCTGAACCCCCGAAACCCCGCGCACCGCCGAGAGCCCGGCATCGAGCGAGGTGCCTTCGGGCGTGGCGACCTGAACCGTGACCGTGTGCGCCGCCACAGCGGGCGCGGCAGGCACCGTTCCGGGCGCGCTCTGGCCCGGTGCGCCCGGAACGGCAGCGGCGGGCGTGGCCGGATCGGGCGCGCGCGGACGGACAGGCCCGAGCGAATCGAGGATCTGGTTGATCTGCTTCGCGTCGAACTGCGGAGCCATGGTCAGGGTCGAATCGGGTGCCAGTTCGCCGCGCTGCAAGGCCTGCGTGTAAATCGCGTCGAGCCGGTGAACCGCATCGGCCAACATCTGCGGCAAGGCATCGTCGCCCGGCGCGGTCATCTCGAACTGGCCCAGAAAGCGGTTGTCGGGGCCATGGCGCGCGGTGAACGTGCCGTGGATCGGGCCGCCGGGAAATTCGCGGGTGAGCCGGGCGATCGGCATGACCACGTCGGCGGCGCCGAAATCGTCGAGGACGAGGCGCCACCACGCACGGCTGCGGCGCGAAAGCTGGCCTTCGGTGAGCAGGAGCGATTCGGGGCCCGCGCCATTGGGGCGCACATAGTCGATCGCGCTCTCGCCGGTGTGGAATTCGGCCCAGGCGCGCTGCCACGGGGTGCGCGTCTCGTAGACCGAAGCCACCCCGCCTTCGTAGACGACCGGGATGATCAGCAGCGGCGCCGAGCGCGTGACTGCCCCGCGCATGCCCAGATAGCCGCCGGTGCGCGCGCGATCAAAGCGCACGCCCAGCCGCGCGATATAGCGATGGGGGCCGATCTCCTCGTGCTCGACCATGACCGCGCCGACCATCGAATCGAGCGTCGCCGGATCGAGCGCGGGGGCATTGCCCGCCCCCATGCCGTTGGTTTCCCAAAGCTTCTTCCAGGCCTGCCGTTCGGCGTCCTGCCAGCCTTTGGCCCGCGCATCGGCTGCCGAGGAACCACTGACGTTGACCTCGATCCCGCCGACCTCGAAATCGCCGGTGCTGGCGATGGGCGCAATGCCGCGCTCGCCCTCGATCTGGGCGAGGATCGCCGGGCCCGCAACCAGGCCCGCAAGCCCCAGCGCGGTGCCCCCCGCCAGCAGGACAGCAGCCCGTCGGAAGGGGCGAAACGGCAATATCGGGCGCAAGGCGGCCAAGAGAACTCCAGTCGAAAGGCCAGATTTTCAGGCCAGCTCGTGATGCCGCGCGCTTTTGCCCAAAGGCAAGTGGAAATCCAAGCAGGAAACGGCTAGGCGCTCATTCCATCATGGCCAACGACACTCCCAAGCCCCAGAGCTATTCGTACGAACAGGCTGGCGTCAACATCGCCGCCGGCAACGCACTGGTGAAGGCCATCGGCCCGCTCGCCAAGTCCACCGCACGCCCCGGCGCCGACGCCGAACTGGGCGGATTCGGCGGCTTTTTCGACCTCAAGGCAGCCGGTTACAAAGACCCGCTGCTGGTCGCGGGCAACGATGGCGTGGGCACCAAGGTCAAGCTGGCGATCGACTATGACCGCCACGACACCATCGGCAGCGACCTTGTTGCCATGTGCGTCAACGACCTCATCGTGCAGGGCGCCGAACCACTGTTCTTCCTCGACTATTTCGCGACAGGCCGCCTCGACAACGGCGTGGCCGAGCGAGTCGTGGCGAGCATTGCCGAAGGTTGCCGGATCGCCGGTTGCGCGCTGATCGGGGGCGAGACCGCCGAAATGCCCGGCATGTACGGCGATGGCGACTATGACCTTGCGGGCTTCTGCGTCGGCGCGGTCGAACGCGGCGAACAGCTGACCGGCGACAAGGTGGCCGCAGGCGACGTGCTGATCGGGCTGGCCTCGTCGGGCGTGCATTCCAACGGCTATTCGCTGGTGCGCCGCCTCGCCGCCGACAAGGGCTGGAAGCTCGACCGTCCGGCGCTGTTCGACAACGAACGCCTGCTGATCGACGTGCTGATCGAACCCACCCGCATCTATGTGAAGAGCCTGCTGCCGTTCATCCGCTCGGGCCGCATCAATGCGCTCGCGCACATCACCGGCGGCGGCCTGCTCGAAAACGTGCCCCGCGTGCTGCCCAAGGGCCTCCATGCCCGCATCGACGCCGACAGCTGGGAACAGCCGCGCCTGATGGCCTTCCTCCAGGCCCAGGGCAATATCGAGCCGGGCGAAATGGCCCGCACGTTCAACTGCGGCATCGGCATGGTTCTGGCCGTGGCGCCGGGCGAAGCCGAGAGCCTGATGGCCGACCTTGCCGCGGCGGGCGAAACCGTCGCGAAGATCGGCGAAGTGGTCGAAGGCGAAAAGGGCTGCACCGTGTTCGGCAGCGCCGAGGCATGGTCGGCCCGCGAGCCCTGGGAAGCCGTTCACATCGGCTGATTGCGGCGCGTGTCGCGGGCGCCATCGCGCCCCTCTCTTCATCGCCCGCCCGGCCTTTCGCGCGAAAGGCCGGGCGGGCGATGGTCTATTCGGCGGTCCCATGCGGGGCCCGGCATTGCAGTTTCAAGGAACCTCGCCAGTGGCCAAGGCAAAAGTAGCGGTCTTCATCTCGGGCAGCGGCACCAACATGGCCGCGCTGCTCTATGCCAGCCGCGCCGCCGATTGCCCTTACGAGATCGCGCTGGTGCTCTCCAACGATCCGGCAGCCAAGGGCCTCGCGCTCGCCAGGGCCGAGGGCGTGGCGACTTTTGCCCTGCCCCACAAGGGCATTCCCCGCGCCCAGCATGATGCGCTGATGGAAGAGCAGGTTCTGGCCGCTGGCGCGCAAGTGATCGCACTGGCGGGCTACATGCGCATTCTCTCGGGCGAATTCGTCGCCCGCTGGGAAGGCCGCATGGTCAATATCCACCCCTCGCTGCTGCCGCTCTACAAGGGGCTGCACACCCACGAGCGGGCGATTGCGGCGGGCGACAGCCATGGCGGCTGCACGGTGCACCTCGTCACCCCCGAACTCGACGACGGGCCGATCCTCGGGCAGACGCGCGTGGCGATCCTGCCCGGCGATACGCCCGACACCCTCGCCGCGCGGGTACTGATCGCCGAGCACCAGCTCTATTCGCGCTGTCTGGCCGCGCTGGTGCTGGCGCGGGCCTGATCCCGGCTCCGGGCGCGCGGGGAAACAGGATCGAAGTCTGGACAGGGCCGTTGGGGATGTGAAACCAAGGCAGCGCCCATGACCATCTATCACTGGATCCTTCTGGCGCTGATCGAAGTCGCCACTTTGCTGCATGTCGTGCTGCGCCCGCATCGCGAGCCGGCCTCGCGGCTGGCCTGGCTGGTCGTGGTGCTGATCCTGCCCGCGCTGGGCATTCCGGCCTATCTCCTGCTGGGCGACACCCGGCTGATCCGCCGCCGCCGCGCCCACGGGCTGGAGATCGAGGCCGCACTGCCGCGCCCGCCGGTCGATCCCGGTGGCACCGTGCGCGTGGCCGCCGGGCCCTGGCAGCCCAGCTTCGCGCTGGCCGCCTCGGTCAACGGCCTCGCCCCCACCTGTGGCAATGCCGCCAGCCTCGCCCCCGACAACCGCGCCGCCATCGCCGCAATGATCGCCGATATCGAGGCCGCCCGCGCGAATGTCCATGTCTGCTTCTACATCTGGCTGCCCGATGAAAGCGGCAGCCTGCTGGCGCTGGCGCTGGCGCGCGCGGCGCGGCGCGGGGTGCGCGTGCGGGTTCTGGCCGATGCGCTCGGCTCGCGCCAGTTCGTGCGCTCGCCGCTGTGGGAAGAGATGCGCGCCTCGGGCGTGGACGCGCGCGAGGCGCTGCCGGTGGGCAACCTTGCATGGACGCTGATCCGGGGCCGGGTCGACTTGCGCAACCACCGCAAGACGCTGATCGTCGACAATGCCGTGGCCTGGTGCGGCAGCCAGAACGCCGCCGATCCCGAATTCCGCATCAAGCCGCGCTTTGCCCCCTGGGTCGACATCATGACCCGCTGGCATGGCCCGATCGCCCGCCACTGGCAGTTCCTGTTCGCCGCCGACTGGATGGCCGAGGATGGCGACGACCTGACCGCCCTGCTCACCGCGCCCCTGCCCGAACCGCAAGGCGACATCGTCGCGCAGGGGATCGGCACCGGGCCGACGGTGGCCTATGGCGCGATGCCCTCGTGCTTTGCCGCGCTGATCCATGCCGCGCGGCGCACGCTGACGATCACCACCCCCTATTTCGTGCCCGGCGAGCAGGTGCTTTCGGCCCTGATGGCCGCCGCGCGGCGCGGGGTGGAGACCACGCTGGTCGTCCCCCACCGCAACGACAGCCGTTTCGTGGGCGCGGCCAGCCGCAGCCACTATCCGGCCCTGCTCGAAGCGGGGGTGGAGATTCACGAGTTCGTGCCCGGCCTGCTCCACGCCAAGACCATGGTCGTCGACGAGAGCGCGGCCATCGTCGGCTCGGCCAACCTCGACCGGCGCAGCTTCGAGCTGAACTTCGAGAACACCATCCTATTCGAGGACGCGGCGCTGGCCCGCGCGATCAGCGCGCGGCAGCGCGACTGGCTGGCCCAGAGCATCGCGATCACCCCGGCCATGGCCGCGCAGACCCCGCTGACCAAGCGCATCTGGCGCAACCTGCTGGCGATGATGAGCCCGCTTTTGTGAGCGGCGGGCCTTGTGCAAGGCCCGCTGGATTCCCGCCTTCGCGGGAATGACGAAGGGGGCCCCTCGCCCACGAAAAAGGGCCGGGAAGCGGTGTGCTTCCCGGCCCTTTTCAGGGTCGATGATCCGACGGGATCAGCCGACGATTTCTTCGGGCTTGAAGAAGAACGCGATTTCGATCGCGGCGTTTTCTTCCGAGTCCGAACCGTGGACCGAGTTGGCTTCGATCGATTCGGCCAGTTCCTTGCGGATGGTGCCGGGTTCGGCGTTGGCGGGGTTGGTGGCGCCCATGATGTCGCGGTTGCGCTTCACGGCGTCTTCGCCTTCGAGGACCTGGACGACCACGGGGCCGCTGATCATGAACGAGACGAGGTCGTTGAAGAACGGACGCTCACGGTGCACGCCGTAGAAGCCTTCGGCCTGTTCGCGGCTCATGTGGATGCGCTTGGAAGCAACGACGCGCAGGCCCGCTTCTTCCAGCATCTTGGTGACGGCGCCGGTCAGGTTGCGGCGGGTGGCGTCGGGCTTGATGATCGAAAAGGTGCGGGTAACCGCCATGATGCGTTTCCTTGAATGGTCAAAAAGGCTGGAATTGTTGGGCGCGCCCCTAGCCGGTATGGGGCCACACCGCAAGAGAGCGCGCCGAACTTAGGGGCCCTCGCGCCACCTTGCGCCGTCCTGACGCCAGTATTTGCGCTCGACACCCTCGCGCTGGCCCAAAAGGCGCCATGTCGCGCGGGCTTCGTCGATACGCTCGGGCGGGAACAGCAGGAACACCCGCTCCGCCGCGCTTTCGCGCCAGCCGCCATCGGCCAGCGCAAGAAAGCGCGCGCCATTGGCCGGGGGGGCCTCCCGGGAAACCGTGGTGTCGAGCAGGATCGGCTGGCGCGCGTCATGCGGGCCACCGGCGCGGCCATTGGCAAGGAAGCTGTCGGCAAGGCGGGTCCACAGCGCCTGCCCGATGCGGTCGAGCTGGTCTTCGTATTCGCTGACCACCACCAGCCGCTCGCCCGCGCCCAGCGTGTTGCGCGCGATCAGCGGCACGACCCATTCGGCGGGGTCTTTGGAGAGCTGGTAGAAATCGACGCGCATGGGGGCGCTATGCCGGGGTGCGGGGCTGGCGGCAAGTGCAGTGCTTGTGCCTGCTCCGAAACTCCCGTTTCGGAGCGCTCGGCACCGGCCCACTCCCCCACCCGGCCTCCCATAGGATACTATCGTAGGGAGGCCGGGTGGGGGAGTGGGCCGGTGCCGAGCCGAAATTCGCCTGTACGGCGAATTTCGGGTCAGTCATCCTCTCAGGCTTCGAGCGTATCGCGCACGAAGCGGTCGAGCAGGCGCACGCCAAAGCCGGTCGCGCCCTTGTCGTGGGTGGCGCCGGGCTTGTCGATCCAGACCGTGCCCGCGATGTCGAGGTGGGCCCAGGCCACGCCCTTGTCGATGAAGCGGTGGAGGAACTGCGCCGCCGTGATCGAACCGCCAAAGCGGGGGCCGACGTTCTTGATGTCGGCAATCGGGCTGTCGATCAGCTTGTCGTAGGCAGGGCCGATCGGCATGCGCCAGAGGGCGTCGCCACAGCTCTTGCCCGCGCTGTCGAGCTGGCCTGCCAGCGTGTCGTCGTTGGAGAACATGCCCGCGTGCTCGTGGCCGAGCGAGATGATGATCGCGCCGGTCAGCGTGGCCAGGTCGATCACCGTGGCGGGCTGGTATTCCTTCTGGACCCAGGTCAGCGCGTCGCACAGCACGAGGCGGCCTTCGGCGTCGGTGTTGATCACCTCGATGGTCTGGCCGCTCATGCTGGTGACGACATCGCCGGGGCGCTGCGCATTGCCGTCGGGCATGTTTTCGACGAGGCCGCACACGCCGATCACGTCAGCCTGTGCCTTGCGCAGCGCGAGGGTGAGCATCGTGCCCGCCACGGTCGCCGCGCCGCCCATGTCCCACTTCATGTCTTCCATGCCGGCCGCCGGCTTGATCGAAATGCCGCCGGTGTCGAAGCAGACGCCCTTGCCCACGAAGGCGGTGGGGCGCACGCCCTCCTTGCCCTTCCAGCGCATGGCGAGCAGGCGCGGCTTCCTGACCGACCCTTGCGCCACGCCCAGCAGCGCGCCCATGCCCAGCGCGGCCATCGCCACTTCGTCGAGGACGAGGATTTCCACGCCCGTCCCGGCCAGACGCTCCTGGCAACGGGCCACGAAGCTTTCGGGATAGATCACGTTGGCCGGTTCGGTCACGAGTTCGCGGGTGAACTCCACGCCCTTGGCCACGGCCACTTCGACCGCCCAGAGGTCTTCGGTGCCTTCAGGGGCGCCGAGCGCGATCACGCTCTTGAGCGAGGGCTTCTGCTCGTCCTTGAGGCGCGTGCGATAGGTCAGGAACTGCCACGAACGCAGGCGCGCGCCCAGCAGCACCGAAACCACGTCCTGCGCCGAAAAGCCGGTCCCGGAAAAGTCGATTCCCAGCGCGTCCTCGCCCGAGGTCAGGTATTTGGCCGCCAGCGCGCCGCCAGCGCGTTCCAGCCCGGCGCGGCGATCGCCGTCCGAAAGATCGCCCGCACCGGCAAAGGCCAGCCGCACGAGGCCCTTTTCACCCGCCACGAACGCTTCATGAACCTGCCCGGCCTTGCCCGCGAAACGCGCGGCCTGCGCCCCTTCGACAACCAGCGCGGGTGTCCCTTCGGGAAGCGGGCCTTCCGCGACGATCCGGGCGACCAGACGGGGCAGCTCGGCAGCGCCTCGGGCAAATACGATGTTCATCACCAAACTCCTGTCCGAAAGCAGCCACAGAATCGCGAAGATCGCAATTCCGGGAAACACGGCTGCAATTGTGGGTTTGCAGTTAGGACCGACCAGTGCGATAGGCAACCGCATGTCCCTTGCCCGACGGCATTCCGCCACGTCCCTGCCCCGCTATCGTTCCCTTTCCGCCCGTCGCCTGTTGCTTGGCGCGGCCCGGTGCGGCCTCTTGCCCGGCACCTTCATGCGGCATTCGCTGCTGGGCGGGATCTGTGCTTCGGGCGTGGTATCGCTGGCCGCTCCCGCACTGGCGGCCCCGCCGCGCACCACCGTGCCCGAAATCGCCCCCACGGCGCGCCCCAGCCGCGCCCAGGCGCCCGGCCCGGTCACCATCGCGCCCGACGGCACGCCGACCGAGGTTGAAGCGGCCCCGACCGACGAGATCCACTTCGAGGCCGACAAGGTCGATTACGCCAACGATTCCGACGTGGTGACCGCCCATGGCAATGTCATCCTGCGCCGCGCCGGGCAGACCGTGCGCTCCGACGTCGTCACCTGGAACCGCAAGACCGGCCAGATCGAGGCCACCGGCAACATCCGCTCGGTCGACGAGAGCGGGAACATCCTCTATACCGACAAGGTAGAGCTGACCGACGAGCTCAAGACCGGGGCGATGGAAGACCTGCTGGTCGTGCTGCGCGAAGGAGGCCGTCTGGCCGCCCGCCAGGCCTCGCGCGATGCCAGCGGCAACCTCACGATGCACGATGCCGCCTTCTCGGGCTGCACCATCCAAGACGAGGAAGGCTGCCCCAAGCGGCCGAGCTGGGAGATCACCGCCGTCAAGGTGACGTGGAACCAGGTCACCAAGAAAGTCCGCTATTCGGGCGCGACGCTGCGGGTCTTCGGGATTCCGCTGCTGCCGCTGCCGGGCCTTGAACATACCAGCGACTTCCGCGCCGAAACCGGCCTGCTGATCCCCAACATCCGCTCGAACGCGAGCAACGGGGTCGAATTTGCCGAGCCGTTCTACTGGCGCATCGCCCCCAACAAGGACCTGACCGTCACCGGCCACGTCTTTACCGGGGCCCTGCCGATGATCTCGGGCACCTATCGCGAACTCACCGGGATCGGTCCGTTCCAGATCACCGGCTACCTGACCCGTTCGTCGGCCATTCCGGTCTATACGAAGGTCGATGCCGGATCGGGCGTGGGGACCAACCAGTTCCGTGGCTATCTCGAAGCCAATGGCCGCTTCCAGTTCAACGAGAACTGGAGCCTGAGCATCTATGGCCGCTATGTCAGCGACCGCACGTTCCTGCGCCGCTACGACATCACCCGTGAAGACCGCCTGCGTTCGTCGATCAACCTCGAACGCATCGGCGACAACAGCTATTTCAGCCTCGCGGGCTGGCATGTGCAGACCTTGCGCGTGGGCGACAAGCAGGGGCAGGTTCCCCTCGCCCTGCCCGCGCTCGACTGGCGCTATCGCGTCGCCACGCCGGGCATCGGGGGCCACCTCGAATTCCAGGTCAATACCCTGGCGATCACCCGCACCGACGGGCAGGATACCCAGCGCGCCTTTGCCCGCGCGCAGTGGGACTTGCGCAAGGTCACGCCGATGGGCCAGGAAATCACCTTCACCGGCCTGCTGCGCGGCGACCTCTACCATTCGGACGGCAACGCGGCGACCACGACCGATCTCTACCGCGGCCAATCGGGCTGGCAGGCGCGCGGCATCGCCACGGCGGCCATCGACGTCAAGTGGCCGCTGGTGGGCGCGCTACTGGGCGGCACGCAAGTGATCACCCCGCATGTCCAGCTGGTGGCCACCCCGCACTTGCGCAACATAACGATCCCCAACGAGGATTCGCGCGCGGTCGATCTCGACGATTCCAACCTCTTCTCGCTCAACCGCTTCAACGGCTATGACCGGGTCGAGGACGGCGTGCGGGTGACCTATGGTTTCGACTGGTCGCTGATCCGCCCGCGCTGGAAGATCACCTCGACGGTCGGGCAGAGCTACCGCATGTCGAGCGAGCAGACCCTGCTGCCCGACGGAACCGGGCTGTCCAACCGCCTGTCGGACATCGTCGGGCGGACCGACATCCGCTATCGCGACATCATCCAGCTGACCCACCGCTTCCGCCTCGACAAGAACAGCTTCAAGCTGCGCCGCAACGAGATCGACGCCACGCTGGGCAACCACCGGACCTACCTCGAAGTCGGCTACATGCGCCTCAACCGCGACATGCCGGTAACCTTCGAGGACTTGCGCGACCGCGAGGAACTGCGCGCCGCGGCCCGCATCGGCTTTGCCCGCTACTTCTCGATCTTCGGGTCGAGCGTGGTCAACCTGACCAGGAAGACCGACGACCCGGTCTATGGCTCGGACGGCTTCCAGATGCTGCGCCACCGCCTCGGGCTGGCCTATACCGACGACTGCCTCGATCTCTCGATCACCTGGAAGCGCGACTACGTGACGACCGGTGACGCCACGGCGGGTAACTCGTTCCTGTTCAGCATCGCCCTGCGCGGCCTGGGCACACGCTGATCCCGGCCTGAAAACCACAGTCTGAACCTGTGGCACGGGGCCCCGGCTGAACCTGCGGCGCGGGGCCCCGGCTCAGGGCCGGAGCGACGCCCCTTCTTCAAAAAACACACCCCAAAAACAAACGAGGCCCCGGATCATCTCCGGGGCCTCGCGTCGGGCAAGAAAGTGCCAGACGGGGATCAGGCGATCTGGAAGACCAGTGCGCCTTCGCCCTCGTCGATGGTTACCGTACTCCCATCGGGCACCTCCCCGGCCAACAGCTTCTCGGCCAGCGGGTCTTGCAGGTAGCGCTGGACCGCCCGCTTGAGCGGCCTTGCGCCATAGACCGGATCGTAGCCCACCCGGCCCAGCCAGCGCTTGGCCGCCTCGGTCAGGTCGATCGTGATCTTGCGATCCTTGAGCAGCCTGGCCACGCGCGCCACCTGAATGTCGACGATCGGCGCCATGTGCTCCTGGCCCAGACGGTGGAACAGGATGATCTCGTCCAGACGGTTGAGAAACTCGGGCCGGAAATGCCCGCGCACCACGTCCATCACCTGCGGCTCGACGCTCGCCACGTCCTCGCCCTCGGGCAGGTTGGCCAGATACTGGCTGCCCAGGTTCGAGGTGAGGATGATCAGCGTGTTGGTGAAATCGACCACCCGGCCCTGACCGTCGGTCAGACGGCCATCGTCGAGCACCTGCAACAGCACGTTGAACACGTCCTGATGCGCCTTTTCCACTTCGTCGAACAGCACGACCTGATAGGGCCGGCGCCGCACCGCTTCGGTCAGCACGCCACCTTCGTCATAGCCGACATAACCCGGAGGAGCCCCGATCAGACGGCTGACCGCGTGCTTTTCCATGAACTCGGACATGTCGATGCGGACCATCGCATTGTCGTCGTCGAACAGGAAACCGGCCAGCGCCTTGGTCAGTTCGGTCTTGCCCACGCCCGTCGGCCCGAGGAACAGGAAGCTCCCCAGCGGACGGTTGGGGTCCTGAAGGCCCGCGCGCGCACGGCGCACCGCCTTGGAGACCGCGACCACCGCGTCCTTCTGCCCGATCACGCGCTTGCCCAGCACATCTTCCATGTGCAGCAGCTTTTCGCGTTCGCCCTCCATCATCCGGTCGACCGGAACACCGGTCCAGCGGCTGACGACGGCGGCGATGTCCTCGGCGGTCACTTCCTCGCGCAGCAGGGCGTTCTGGCTGGCGCCATGGGCCTCGGCCAACTGGCGTTCCAGATCGGGGATGCGGCCATAGGCCAGCTCCCCGGCCTTGCCGAGATCACCCATGCGCTGGGCCTGTTCCAGTTCCACGCGCGCGGCGTCGAGCTGTTCCTTGATCTTGCCTTCGGCGGCGATCTTGTCACGCTCGTTCTGCCAGCGGGTGGTCAGTTCGGCCGACTGCTGTTCGAGGTTGGCCAGTTCCTCGCGCAAGGCGGTGAGCCGGTCGCGGCTGGCCGCGTCGGTTTCCTTGGCAAGCGCCATTTCCTCGATCTTGAGCTGGATGATCCGGCGGTCGAGGTTCTCGATCTCCTCGGGCTTGCTTTCCACTTCCATGCGGATGCGGCTGGCGGCCTCGTCCATGAGGTCGATGGCCTTGTCGGGCAGGAAGCGGTCGGCGATGTAGCGGTTGGACAGGGTCGCGGCGGCCACGATCGCGGCATCGGCGATGCGCACGCCGTGGTGAACCTCGTACTTGTCCTTGATCCCGCGCAGGATCGAGATCGTGTCCTCGACCGTCGGCTCGCCCACGAAGACGGGCTGGAACCGCCGCTGGAGCGCGGGGTCCTTTTCCACGTACTTCTGGTATTCGTCGAGCGTGGTCGCGCCGATGCAGTGCAGCTCGCCGCGCGCAAGGGCAGGCTTGAGCAGGTTGGAAGCATCCATCGCGCCATCGGTCTTGCCCGCCCCGATCAGGGTGTGCATCTCGTCGATGAACAGGATGATCTCGCCTTCCGCGCCCTTCACTTCGTCGAGCACGGCCTTGAGGCGTTCCTCGAACTCGCCGCGATACTTCGCCCCCGCGATCAGCGCGCCCATGTCGAGCGCCATCAGGCGGCGGTGCTTGAGGCTGTCGGGCACGTCGCCATTGGCGATGCGCAGCGCGAGGCCTTCGGCAATCGCGGTCTTGCCCACGCCCGGTTCACCGATCAGCGCGGGGTTGTTCTTGGTGCGCCGGGCCAGGATCTGGACGGTGCGGCGGATTTCCTCGTCGCGGCCGATGACCGGATCGAGCTTGCCCTCGCGGGCCGCCTCGGTCAGGTCGCGGGCATACTTCTTCATCGCGTCATAGGCGTTTTCCGCGCCCGCGCTGTCGGCATTGCGCCCGCCGCGCAGCGCGGCAATCGCCGCTTCGAGCGCCTGCGGCGTCACGTTGGCAGCCTTGAGCGCCTGCCCGGCAGGCGTCGTGCCCGCCAGCGTCAGGGCGAGCAGCAGCCGCTCGACAGTCACAAAGCTGTCGCCGCTCTTGGTGGCGATCTGTTCGGCCTGGTCGAGCAGGCGCACGGTGTCGTTGTCGAGCCCCGGCGAAGCCTGCGCGCCCGAGCCCGAGACCGCCGGGATCTTGCCCAGCGCCTGATCGACCTGCGCGAGCGCCGTGGCGGGGTTGCCGCCGGCACGCTGGATCAGCCCGCTGGCCATGCCTTCCTGATCTTCCAGAAGGGCCTTGAGGACGTGTTCGGGGGTAATGCGCTGGTGGCTCAGGCGGATCGCAAGCGTTTGTGCTGCCTGCAAAAAGCCCTTGGCACGATCGGTGAATTTTTCGAGGTTCATGGATCTCTCGCTGTGCTGACGGGTCCAAAGTAGTGTTGCTTTTGAGCAACACAAGGAGTCATGTCAAAACAAGCGACAAAAAATTGGCCACTGGTTGCAGCCTTAACCAGTTCCTCCCGCAGTTGGGCTTTGACACGAGGGTTTTGCCCATGGACAAGAGACACCAGAATGTAACCATGCGAGGAATGTCCTCTTGAAGCAGCGCCCCCTGTCGACCTTGATGTCCGCCTCGATTTTGGCCCTGTCGCTGGCCGGGCTGGCCCCGGCCACGGTGCTTGCCGCAACCCCATCTGCCGCAACCACCACGCCAGAACCCGCTCCCGCGCCTTTGGCCGACCTCGTGAAATCGGTGAACATCCCCTACGAGGCCTTCACCCTGCCCAATGGCTTGCGCGTCCTCGTCCACACCGACCGCAAGGCGCCCGTGGTGGCGCTCTCGGTCTGGTATGCGGTCGGCTCCAAGAACGAGCCCAAGGGCAAGACCGGCTTTGCCCACCTGTTCGAGCACCTGATGTTCAACGGCTCGGAACACAACAAGGGCGATTTCTTCGCCCCGCTGCAAAATGCGGGCGCGACCGACTACAACGGCACGACCTGGTTCGACCGCACCAACTATTTCGAGACGGTCCCCACCGCCGCGCTCGACCGTTTCCTGATGCTCGAATCCGACCGCATGGGCTACCTGCTGGGCGCCGTCACCCAGGAAACCCTCGATAACCAGCGCTCGGTCGTCCAGAACGAGAAGCGTCAGGGCGACAACGAACCCTTCGGCATCGTCCAGTACGAACAGCTCGAAAACCTCTATCCGGTCGGCCACCCCTATCACCACAGCACGATCGGCTCGATGGCCGACCTCGACGGGGCGAGCCTGGCCGACGTGAAGGCCTGGTTCACCGACCACTATGGCCCCAACAATGCCATTCTCGTGCTGGCGGGCGATATCGACCTTGCCACGGCAAAGGCCAAGGTGACCAAGTGGTTCGGCGCCATTCCCGCCGGGCCCAAGGTCCAGCCGGTCGCCGTGCCCGTGCCCACCCTGCCCGCCCCGGTCACCAAGACGATCAAGGACCAGATCGCCACGCCGCGCGTCTACCGGATGTGGGCGGTCCCCGGCCTCGACAATCCCGACTACCTGCCCTTGCAGATCGGCGCGGCGATTCTGGGCGGCCTGTCCAGCTCGCGCCTGAACGACAGCCTCGTGCGCGACCAGCAGCTCGCCGTGGCAGCAGGCGCGGAGGCCGACATCTTCGCCCAGGGCGGCCAGTTCATCGTTCAGGCCGACGTGAAGCCCGGTCAGGACGTGGCCAAGGTCGGCGCCGCGCTCGATGCGCAGATCGCCCGCCTGATCGAACAGGGCCCCACCGCCGACGAACTCGCCCGCGCGGCGACCGTCACCGCCAGCGACGAGATCCGCAAGCTGGAAACCACCGGTGGCTTCAGCGGCAAGGCGCCGACGCTGGCCGAAGGGCTGCTCTACAATGGCGATGCGGGCCATTATCGCACGGAACTGGCCGCGATGGCCGCGCTCACCCCGCAAGACGTGCAGGCCGCACTGAAGAAGTGGCTCTCGCGCCCGGTCTTCGCTCTCACCGTCGAGCCGGGCACCCGCACCGCCGGGGGCGAGGCGCGCGGCGGTTTCGCCGTCGATCCGGCCAATACCGGAACCGGGGGCAGCGCCCACCCCGCCTACTGGCACAAGCCCGGCGCCGCGCCCGTCAGCGCGCCCGTTCCCGCCGCCCCCGTCCCGGCCCCCACCCAGACGGGCCCCGACCGCAGCGAACTGCCCCCCATCGGCACGCTCACCGCGCTCAAGCTCCCGCAAGTCGAGCGCGCCACGCTGTCCAACGGGATCAGGGTCATCTTCGCGCGCCGCGCGGCGGTGCCGGTCGTTTCGGTCCAGATTGCCTTCGATGCGGGCTTTGCCGCCGATCCGCGCTCGGCACTGGGCACCCAGGCCATGCTGCTCAAGATGATGGACGAGGGCACCACCAGCCTCGATTCGGTGGCCTTCGCCCGCGCCCGCGAGCGTCTGGGCGCCAGCATCACCAACGCCGCCCTGCCCGACAGCACGGCCTTCCAGCTCGACGCCATGGTCCCCAACCTGCCCGGCTCGCTCGCGCTGCTCTCCGACTATATCCGCAAGCCCGCGCTCAAGGATGCCGATCTGGAGCGCGTGCGCGCCCAGCAACTGGCCGCCATCGACGCCGAGCTGCGCGATCCCTCGGCCATGGCCACGCGCGTGCTCTATCCCGCACTCTATGGCGACAAGCACCCCTACGGCACCCCGCCGACCGGCACGGGCGACCCGGCGGTGGTCAAGCGGCTGACCCGCGCCGACCTCGCCACATTCCACGATGCCTGGCTGCGCCCGTCCAAGGCGACGATCTTCGTGGTCGGCGATACCACGCTCGCCGCGCTCAAGCCCCTGCTCGAACGCAGCTTCGGCACGTGGGCCGAACCGGCCAGCCCCGCCCCGGTCAAGTCGCTGGCCGCCGCCATTCCGGCACCCCGCCCGCGCATCCTGCTGATCGACCGCCCCGCCTCGCCCCAGTCGATGATCATGGCCGGCGAGGTGCTCGATGCCACCGGGCGCGACGATCTCGTGCCGCTGCGCAGCGCCAACGAGGTTCTGGGCGGCAGCTTCCTCTCGCGCCTCAACATGGACCTGCGCGAGGCCAAGGGCTGGTCCTATGGCGTGGGCAGCGCGGTGAGCGAGCGCGTCGGCCGCGTGATCTACCGCGTGGTCGCCCCGGTCCAGACCGACCAGACCGGCCCCTCGATCGCCGCCCTGCGCACCGATCTGGCCGCGTTCCTCAAGGACAAGGGCGTCGCCCCCGACGAACTGGCCTGGGCCACGCAGGGCGCCGCACGCGAACTGCCCGGCGCCTTCGAAACCTCGGCGGCGGTGCTCGGCGGGCTGGTCAAGAACGCCCAGTTCCAGCGCCCCGACGACTATTACACCCGCCTCGCGATCCGCTACCCCACCCTGACCGCCGCCGACCTCGACAAGGCCGCCCGCGCCGCCATCGACCCGGCAAAACTCACCTGGGTCGTCGTGGGCGACGCCGCCAAGGTCAAACCGCAACTCGAAACGCTCGGCCTCCCGGTCGAAGTGACGACCGTTACGGGCAAGTAACTTAATTCGCTTCATTTTGGCGGCAAAATGGCCTCGCAACACATCTTGCGAGGCCATTTTAATGCGTTAATAAGCCGATTTATTCGCTTTATTGCACGCTCAACGGCAACACGAGGGGCGGCTGAGGGCGGTGTATCGGAGACTGTCAATGAAAGCTCTTGTCACACTGGTGGCCGCAAGCATCCTGGCCAGCACACCCGCTCTTGCCAACACGGAAACCGCAGAACGGATTACACTGCCCAACCCGCCTGCGGGCAAGGCGCAAATGGTGTTTTTCCGCAAGGGCGGCATCCAAGGCTCCATGATCAGCTGCGCTGTTCATGAAGACAACGCAAAAATCAGTTCGCTGCCCCCTGCGCGCTTCTTCGCGGCTGTCGTTGAACCGGGTGACCACACCTTCACCGTGTCGTCAGAAGCCAAGGACCAATTGTTTGTCACCCTCAAGCCGGGTGAAACGCAATACGCCGAATGCAACATCGCCATGGGCTTTTTGGCTGGGCGTCCAAAGCTGAAAATGGCCATGGAAAATGAATTCCGCAGCAAGATGTGGAAATCAGTCACCCCTGATCGCATGTCCCCCAATGTGCTGACCGACGACCAGATCAAGGCTGCCCTCGCCGCTCAGGCCAACCCGGTGGCGGCTGTTCCGGAAGCAGCGCCGCGTGTGATTCCGGCCAGCACTCCAGCCTCGGCACCCGAAGCTGCCCCACAATCCACCAGCACCGATCACTGATCCAATCCGGCCCTGCAAGGCCCCCTGTCCGGCATTGACAGGGGGCTTTTTGCTATTCGGGTCGGTATGAAAATCAGAGCTTGGGCTTCTGCACGGCGACCAGCTTGGGGTTGGGCAGGGCCTGCCCGGTCCGCTCGTCGATCACCGTGTCACGGCGATAGGACAGCACGCCGGGAATGGCGGGCATACGGTTGACGATCACCCGGAAGTAGTTGTTGAACTTGCCATGGGCATGAAGCTCAGCGGGCATAACCGGCCACGCCTTGAGGCTGTCGGGCACGGTCATATCCACGCTCGGCGATGGCGTTTTATCCAACAGCGTGGCGCCCAGGTTCGTCACCTTGCCGGGCAGGACATCGAACGCGACCGTCCCCATGCACATGCAAGTCGTATTGGTGCCAGCGTAGAAATAGGTGCCCGGCTTGACCGCCACCAGGAACGGCTCGTCGAACGCAGTTCCCTTGGCGTAGCGCCTGAATATCCCAATATTGAGCAAGTCGCGCAATTCCTGCGGCAAGACTTCAACCGCCTCAAGGGTCGGTTCGGCAGGGCGAGGCGGAAGTGGGTCCTTGGGTCGCGCCTTCTTCAAGAGAGCGACGTCGTCTTCCCATGTGCTGATGTCTCCGGGATAGTTCTTGATCGCCTTGGCCAGCGCCTTCTGCCGGTCCTGCTCCCATGCGGCAACAGTTTCAGCGTCAGGCACCCGCATCAGCGTGATCGTCATTCCCCGCGGCATGCGAAGGAAAATATAGCCCATGGCCGGGTCGGGCGTGACCTTGCCCGAAAGCACCGCAGATTCGGTGATCAGGTCATTGGGCCTGGTCTGCGCCGACCATGCCGCCGAAGCCGTCATCGCAAGGCACAGGCCCAAAAAGCCTGCCAATCGCTTCATCTTCACTGGCTTCGTGTTCATTGGGCCAGCTCCTCTGTCGTCGGCTTGGGGCCGGATGCAACCAGGGCCTGAAGCGCCAGCGCTTCGAGCCGCACGTCTTCCTTCTTGCGGCCGAAGCCTTCCTCGAAATTGAAGGCCTTCCACAGGGTGTCGTTCAACGGATAGCGATGATAGGCCTTGAACCCCATGCAGTTGCGCATGCTCGTGCGCCGCTGGGCGCGGCGCTGCGCCGAACCCCAGATGGCATCGACCGCCGCCGAGGCGATTGCCCCACCCACACCGCCCGCCAAAACACCATAAGGCGCCGTCGCCGCCATCATCGTGGCGCTATCGCCGCCAGCATAGATATTCGAACCGCTGGACAGGGCGTCACACTCGCGGATGTCGTCGTAGGCCTGGACGAAACTGGTGTCTTCGCGGTGGAAATAGAAATACTTGTCGTAGTTCAGCGCGTCGTCGGGCGTGGGCACGAAGTCCAGCCTGGGCATCGTCAGCCCGGCAGGATCGGGCGCGCCATAGACCGACGCCTCCTGAGCCTGGGCGCAAGGCGCCACGAAAAAGGCCAGCGACGCGGCGCTGGCCCAGAATTGGCGATTCACAGTCTGTCCCCCTCGTCAGAATAGGGGCACACTTTTCGCAAAACTTTGTAACATTACAAGAAGAAACCGGCATTGCCTCCAGTCTGGCGGCAAATACCGGTTTCCTGTTCTGTCAGCCCAGCTTGGTCTTCAGCACCTGGTTGACCAGTTGCGGATTGCCCTTGCCGGCCATGGCCTTCATCGTCTGGCCCACGAAGAAGCCGAACAGGGCTTCCTTGCCGCCGCGATACTGTTCGACCTTGTCGGCATTGGCAGCCAGCACGGCGTCGACCGCCGCTTCGATGGCGCCGGTGTCGGTCGTCTGCTTGAGGCCTTCACGCTCGACGATGGCAGCAGCGCCCTCGCCGGTTTCCAGCATCTTTTCGAGCACCTGCTTGGCGATCGAGCCCGAGATCGTGCCGTCGCCGACAAGGGCGAGAAGTTCGGCGGCGCTTTCGCAGGTCACCGGGCTGTCTTCGAGGCCCTTGCCCAGCTTGTTGAGCGCGCCAAACAGCTCGCTCGTCAGCCAGTTGGCAGCCTGCTTGGCCACCGCCGCTTCATCCTTGCCCTGCTTGGCCGCGCTCGCCGCGATCAGGGTTTCGAACCAGCGCGCCGTGTCGACATCGGCGGTCAGCACGCCCGCGTTATAGGCCGAGAGCCCCAGAACCTCGGTGTAGCGCGAACGCTTGGCGTCGGGCAGTTCAGGCAGGCTGGCGCGGCAATCGGCGAGGAAGGCCTCGTCGAGTTCGAGCGGCAGCAGATCGGGATCGGGGAAGTAGCGATAGTCGTGCGCGTCTTCCTTGCTGCGCATCGAGCGGGTCGTGCCGGTGCCCGGATCGAACAGGCGGGTTTCCTGCACGATCTTGCCGCCCGCTTCGAGCACGTCGACCTGACGGCTCGCCTCGTGTTCGATGGCGGCCATCACGAAGCGCACCGAGTTGACGTTCTTGGTTTCGGTGCGGGTGCCCAGCGGCTCGCCCGCGCGGCGCACCGAGACGTTGACGTCGGCGCGCATCGAGCCCTGATCCATGTTGCCGTCGCACGAGCCGACATAGCGCAGGATCTGGCGCAGCTTGGTGAGGTAAGCCCCGGCCTCGGCGGGCGAGGCCATGTCCGGGCGGCTGACGATTTCCATCAGCGCCACGCCCGAGCGGTTGAGGTCGACATAGGACATCGTCGGGTGCTGGTCGTGCATCAGCTTGCCCGCGTCCTGCTCGACGTGGATCCGCTCGACGCCGATCACCTTGGTGCCCGCATCGGGGTTCTTGTCGTCGAGCGCGATCTCGATCGAACCTTCGCCCACCAGCGGGTGGTAGAGCTGGCTGATCTGGTAGCCCTGCGGCAAGTCGGCATAGAAGTAGTTCTTGCGGTCGAACCGCGACCACGCGTTGATCTGCGCGCCGATGGCCATGCCGGTGCGCACCGCCTGACGGATGCACTCGCGGTTGGGCACGGGCAACATGCCGGGCATGGCCGCGTCGATCAGGCTGACCTGGGTGTTGGGCTCGGCACCAAAGGCGGTGGCCGAACCGGAAAAAAGCTTGGCGTTGGAGGTGACCTGGGCGTGAACCTCAAGCCCGATCACCACTTCCCATTCGCCCGTGGCGCCCTGGATACGATAGCTGCTCATCTTACCACCACTTACCCGGCTTGGCCGAAAACTGTGCGCGCTGTTCCAGCGCGAGGCTCGCGTTCAACACGCCCTGCTCGTCGAGCGGGCGGCCGATCACATGAAGGCCCAGCGGCAGACCGTCCGAAGACAGCCCGGCGGGAACCGACATGCACGGCAGGCCCGCAAGGCTGGCCGGAACCGAGAACACGTCGTTCAGGTACATTTCCACCGGGTCGGTGCTCTTCTGCCCGAGGGCGAAGGGCGCCGTGGGCGCGGTGGGGGTGAGGATCACGTCCACCTCCTCGAAGGCCTTCATGAAGTCCTGCGAGATCAGCGCGCGGACCTTCTGGGCCTGGGTGTAGTAGGCGTCGTAGAAGCCTGCCGAGAGGACATAGGTGCCGATCATGATGCGGCGCTTGACCTCGTCGCCGAAACCGGCGGCGCGGGTGGCGGCATACATCTCCTGAAGGTTCGCGCCTTCGGGCAGTTCGCGCAGGCCATAGCGCACGCCGTCATAGCGCGCGAGGTTCGACGAAGCCTCGGCCGGAGCGATGATGTAGTAAGTCGCCAGCGCATATTTGGTGTGCGGCAGCGAGATGTCGACCACGTCCGCGCCCGCATCCTTGAGCCAGGCGATGCCCTGGTCCCAGCTCTTCGCCACGTCGGCGTCGAGGCCATCGACACGATATTCGCGCGGAATGCCCACCTTCTTGCCGCGCAGGTCCGCGCTCAGGCCCGCTTCCCAGTCCGGGACCGGCAGGTCGAGGCTGGTCGAATCCTTGGGATCGAAACCGGCCATGGTTTCGAGCATGATCGCACAGTCGCGCACGTCGCGCGCCATCGGCCCGGCCTGGTCGAGCGACGAGGCAAAGGCCACGATGCCCCAGCGCGAGCAGCGGCCATAAGTCGGCTTGATGCCCGAAATGCCGGTGAAGGCGGCAGGCTGGCGGATCGAACCGCCGGTGTCGGTGCCGGTCGCCGCCGGGGCGATCCGCGCGGCCACCGCCGCCGAAGAGCCGCCCGACGAGCCACCGGGCGCCAGCGGCGTGGTGTCGCCATCCTTGCGCCAGGGCGAGATCACTTTGCCAAAGGCGCTCGATTCGTTCGACGAACCCATCGCGAACTGGTCGAGGTTGAGCTTGCCCAGCATGCCCGCGCCCGCATCCCACAGCTTCTGCGAGACCGTGCTTTCATAAGGCGGCACGAAACCTTCGAGGATGTGGCTGGCGGCGGTCGTCTGCACGCCCTTGGTGGCGAACAGATCCTTCATGCCGATCGGCACGCCGGCCATCTTGCCCAGCGGCTTGCCCGCGGCGCGGTCGGCATCGACCTTTGCTGCGGCTTCCAGCGCCGCTTCGGGCGTGGTGACGATAAAGGCGTTGAGCGCATCCTGCGCGCCAGCGACGGCGGCGTTGAAGGCGCTGGCCACTTCGGTGGCGGAAAAGGCGCCCGTGCTCACCCCGTCGCGGATGGCGGCAACGCCAAGTTCGGTAATGTCAGTCATCTGGTCGGACCGATCGTTTGCGCATGGCAGGCCCCGCCCGCCATGCAGAGAAAGTCAGGAAAGCGGCCAAACGGCCCGCTTATTCGATCACCTTGGGCACGCCAAAGAAGCCGTGTTCGGCCACCGGCGCATTGGCGAGCACCGCATCGCGGATGTCGCCGCCGGTCAGCGGATCGGCGTTCACCACGTCGTCGCGCAGGCGCAGGTGGTTGGGGATCACCGCGGTCATCGGGCTGACCCCGGTCACGTCCACTTCGCCCAATTGCTCAACCCAGGCCAGAATGCCGTTAAGCTCGGGCACCATGGCCTCAAGCTGGGCCTCGGTAACCTTGAGGCGGGCGAGACTGGCGATCTTCGCCACGTCGGCGGTATTCACGGACATGCCGTCCCTTTCATGCGGGGGTTCGATACAAACAGGAACACCGCGCGCTACCATCGCACGCGGTGTCCTTCAAGCAGGTCGGATCGCGCGGCGGGGCCTGCAATGGCGGCCCCGGCTGCGATCTGCCGCGAATCAGTTGGCCGGAACCGGAGCCGAGCCGGGGACAGCCCCGCCCATCGCGCCACCCATTCCGCCGCGCGCCTGCATTTCCTGCTGCATGGCCTGCATGGCGGCCTGCTGCTTCTGGAGTTCGGCGGCGCTGCGGAAATCGAGCAGTTCGACCTCGAAGACGAGATCGCTGTTGGCGGGAATGGCGATCTCGCCATTGCGGCCGGGCATCGCCTGGCTGCCATAGGCCAGCGCAGCGGGGATTTCGAGGCGGTACTTGCCGCCGACCTTCATCTTCTGGAGCCCCTGCGAGAAGCCGGGGATCACGCCCTGGATCGGCATGACCGCGTTTTCGCCACGGTCGAATTCCTTGCCCGTGCTGGCGAGGCGACCGACATAGTTGACGAGGGCGACGTCAGCCGTGGTCGGCGACTTGCCGTTGCCGTCCTTGAGGGCAACGACCTTCACTTCGCTGTAGTGGACCGGGCGCATCGTCCAGGCCAGGGCAATGCCCACCAGCACGGCAACAATCACGCCCAGCCAGACCTTGGCGAGCGAGCCCTTGGCGACGGGCTGCAACGGAACGCGGGTGATTTCCGACATAGGTATCCTCTGGGGGTTTCCCTCTGGGTTGTCCCTTGATGGGCCTGCAATGGGCCAGCCCCCGTCGAGGCGCGCCCTACGGCGTCGATCTTCGCCTGATTCGAACCGTCCGGAATCGAAAACAAACGAAAAGGGCGCCGTGATTCACGGCGCCCTCTTGGCCCAGCCAAGGGCCTATCGCAAGTCCTCAATGCAGCGGAACAGGCCCGCTGCAGAGCACCTTACTTCGCGCCGTCGCGTTCCTGGCGCTTGCGCTCCAGCTTGCGGGCGCGGCGCACGGCAGCGGCCTTTTCGCGGGCGCGCTTTTCCGACGGCTTTTCAAAGTGACGGCGCAGCTTCATTTCGCGGTACACGCCTTCACGCTGCAGCTTCTTCTTCAGAGCGCGAAGAGCCTGATCAACATTGTTGTCGCGAACGAGAATCTGCATAAACCGACACACCTCAAAAAAGCTTCGGGCGAGAGCCCGCAGCCGCGCGGGGGTCACCAGATATCAGGAACACAAAACGGGCCGACTCCGAACAGAGGCGGCTCGAACTGGCGGGGCCACTAGCGATTCTGGCGACAGAAGGCAAGCAATGTCGTGCATTTTGCGGGCAAAGGTCTTATGGGCGCGACCATGACTTCTTTCAAATCCTCTCACGGCGCGCGCAAAGACGCCGGCAGCGGCTCCGGCATCGGCGGCCCTTCCGATGCCGTGCGCCAGTTTACCGTCAAGGCCGACGACAACGATGTGCGCCTCGACCGCTGGTTCAAGCGCCACCTTCCCCAGGTCAGTTTCGCGATGGTCTCGCGCTGGGCCCGCACCGGCCAGATCCGCGTCGATGGCAAGCGCGCCGATGTCGACACGCGCCTCACGACCGGCCAGGTGCTGCGCGTGCCGCCCGCTGGCGGGCCGCTTCCGCTCGCAGGCGGGGGCAAGGGCGCCAGGGTGCGCAAGCCGCTGACCGAAGAACAGATCCATCTGGCCCAGGATATCGTTCTCGAACAGGATCGCGCGGCCATCATCATCAACAAGCCGCCCGGCCTTGCCACGCAGGGCGGCAGCGGCACCCACGAACACGTCGACGGCCTGCTCGATGCCTATGCCCACGACGGCGACCCGCGCCCCCGCCTCGTCCACCGTCTCGACAAGGACACCTCGGGCGTCCTGCTCGTCGCGCGCACGCCGGGCAGCGCGGCCTTCTTCTCCAAGCGATTCTCGGGCCGCACCGCGCGCAAGATCTACTGGGCGCTGGTCATGGGCATTCCCGAGATCAGCGACGGCATGATCGAACTGCCGCTGGCCAAGCAGCCGGGCACGGGCGGCGAAAAGATGATGGTCGACGAAAGCGAGCACGGCCTGCCCTCGCGCACCCGCTATCGCGTGATCGACCGTGCGGGCAATCGCGCCGCCTGGGTCGAGCTTCAGCCGTTCACCGGCCGCACCCACCAGCTGCGCGTCCACATGGCGGCCATCGGCCACCCGATCGTGGGCGACGGCAAGTATGGCGGACAGGCCGCGTTCCTGACCGGCACGATCAGCCGCAAGCTCCACCTCCATGCCCGCCGCCTGCGCATCGAGCATCCCGAGGGCGACCTGATCGATGTGACCGCCCCCCTGCCCGAACACTTCGCCAAGAGCCTCGAACAACTGGGCTTCACCGAAAGCGAGGGCGACCTTCCGCTCGAAGCGCCGGTGCTGGTCGATCCCAAGGAAACGCAGAAGCGCGCGGCCAAGGCCCACGCCAAGCAATACCGCAAGGAACGCCGGGGCGAACGCCGCAAGCGCGCCGATAGCGAGGGAACCGGCGGCGCACGCAAGCCCACCGGACAGCGCGCCAAGCCGGCCGGGAAACCCGCGGCCGGAAAACTCACGGGTGGCAAGCCCGCAGGGGGCAGGCCGGGTGGAAAACCGGCCGGAAAGCCTGCCGGCCCCAAGACCGCCGGAAAACCGCGCCCGGCCCCTGCCGCCGCGCGCCGCCCCACCTCCAACCGTTCCGCCCCCAAACGCTGAGACCCGAGCGAGAAGGCCCCCTTTCATGACCCTCCGGCTAGCCATCTTCGATTGCGACGGCACGCTGGTCGACAGCCAGGCCGACATCGGCGCGGCCATGGACGGGGCCTTCCACGCGCTCGGCCTCGTGCCCCCGCCCCGCAGCGAGACCCGGCGCATCGTCGGCCTCTCGCTGGTGGAGGCGATGCGCCGCCTCCACACCCGGGGCGACCACGACACGCACCTGGCCCTTGCCGAAGCCTACAAGGCCGCGTTTCGCGCCCGGCGCGAGGCGGGCATGGTCGGCGAGCCGCTCTATGAAGGCATCGCCGGGCTGGTCGAGGATCTGGCCGCGCGCGGCTGGCTGCTGGGCGTGGCCACCGGCAAGAGCGACCGGGGGCTGGCCCATTGTCTCGCCACCCATGGCCTCGCGCGCCATTTCGTCACCCTCCAGACCGCCGACCGCCACCCGTCCAAGCCGCATCCGAGCATGATCGAGGCCTGCCTCGACGCAACCGGGGCCGAACCGGCGCTGACGGTGATGATCGGCGACACCGCGTTCGACATGGCCATGGCGCTCAACGCCGGGGTCCGCGCGATCGGGGTGGACTGGGGCTATCACGAACGCGCCGAGCTGATCGCGGCGGGCGCCCATGCCGTGGCCGGAACCATCACCGAACTGGCCCAGTTGCTCGACGCGGTGAACTGAAAACAAAAAATCAACAGGTTACATCATGCCATCGTCCACCATGGGGCGCTTTGCCCTGCTGCAATTCCTGCGCGTGATCGGCACGCTGATCGTGATGATCGGCGCCATGGCCTCGACCGGGCAGGCGCCCGCGCTCTCCTTCATCCCCCACGCGGCGGCCATGCCGATGGCCTTTGTCGGCCTTGCCGTGTTCTTTGTCGCCCCGCGCCTGCTCGCGCGCCGCTGGAAGACCCGTCCATGAAGCGTTTCTACACCACCGTCAGCGTCCAGAACGAAGCAGGCGGCTACCGCGTCTGCCTCGACGGGCGCGGCATCCGCACCCAGGGTGGCCAGCCCCAGATCGTGCCGGGCGAAGCCCTTGCCCAGGCCATGGCCGCCGAATGGGCCGATCAGGGCGACGAAATCGACACGACCCGCTTCGTCTTTCGCGACATGGCCGACTATGCGCTCGATGTCGTCACCCCGCAATTCGCGCAGACGGTCACCGACCTGCTCCCTTATGGCGAGACCGACACCCTGTGCTACCGGGCCGAGCCCGACGAGGCCCTCGCCGCCCACCAGCGCCTGCTGTGGGAACCGCTGGTGACGATGGCCGAAGCCCGCCTCGGCGTTGAATTCGTGCGCGTCTGCGGGATCATCCACAAGCCGCAGAGCCCCGCCACGATGGCCGCGCTGCGCGGCGAACTCGAAGCGCTTTCGCCCTTCGCGCTGGCCGCCCTCCACAACACCGCCTCGCTCTCGGCCTCGCTGATCGTGGGCCTTGCCGCGCTCGATCCCCAGGCCGACCTCGTCGCGCTGTGGGACGCGGCGAGCGCCGAGGAAGACTGGCAGGCCAGCCTCTGGGGCAAGGACGAGGAAGCCCTCGCCCGCCGCACCCGCCGGGGTGAAGCCTTCGCCCAGGCCGCCCGCTTCGCCCATCTCGCCGGCTGCTAATTCGAAATTCGCCTGAAGGCGAATTTCGGTTCGGCACCGGCCCGCTCCCCCACCCGGCCTCCCATAGGGTACTATCGTAGGGAGGCCGGGTGGGGGAGCGGGCCGGTGCCGAACGATCCGAAACAAAGTTTCGGATCACCCACAAATCAAGCCCTCCTTGCGAGTCGCTCCTACAAGGCTTATCTTTCTTCCATGGCTATCCGCGAAATCCTTGAAGTCCCCGATCCGCGCCTGAAGCAGATCTCGGCCCCGGTCGAAGCGTTCGACGACGACCTGCGCACCCTCGTGGCCGACATGTTCGACACGATGTACGACGCGCCGGGCATCGGCCTTGCCGCGATTCAGGTCGGCGTTCCGCTGCGCGTGCTGGTGATCGACCTCCAGCCCGAAGACGAAAATGCCGAGCCCGAGCATTGCCACGACCACGGCTGCGGCCATTCGCACCGTCCGTCGATCCGCGAGCCGCGCGTCTTCATCAACCCGGAAATCCTCGATCCGTCGGAAGACCAGACGATCTATCAGGAAGGGTGCCTCTCGGTGCCCGAGATCTATGCCGACGTGAAGCGCCCCTCGCGCATCCGCGCGCGCTGGCAGGATCTGGACGGCCAGACCCACGAGGAAGCCCTCGACGGCTTGCTGGCCACCTGCCTCCAGCACGAGATGGACCACCTCGAAGGCATCCTGTTCATCGACCACCTCTCGCGCCTCAAGCGCCAGATGGCGCTCAAGAAGCTCGACAAGCTGCGCAAGGCCGCCTGAGGGGCCTCCACAGCAAACACGAAAAGCCCGCCGTTTTGGCGGGTTTTTTGTTGCCCTGTGGCGACTTGCCGAGTTGCGCGACTCTCCCGATTGCCCTACGTTCCCCCTCTGTTCTGAAATGGAGGCCGTGTGGGCGCGCTTGTTTTCGTGATTGTGGCTCTGGTCGTGGGGGCCGGTCTCGGCTGGTTTCTGGGCACGCGCCCTCTGGCGCAGGCGCAGGCAGATGCCCGCACCGCGCAGGGGCAGGTCAAGGCCATGGCCATCGATCTGGCGACAATGGCCGAACGCACGCGCCAGAGCGAACAGGTCGCAATGCAGCGCGATGCCCTGCGTAGCGAGCGCGACAGCCTCTCGGCCCAGCTCGCCGCCGCCCATGAACGCGCGCACGAGGCCGACGCCTTGCGCGACGCGCTGCACGCCGCGCGCGAACAGCGCGAGGATCTGGCCGCGCAAGTCGCCCGGCTCACCGCCGATGCGCTCCATTTCGACGAGCAGAAGCGCCTGCTGATCGCCTCGCAGGAGGCGCTGCGCCGCGAGTTCGAGAACGCAGGCAACAAGGTTCTGGAAAAGGCGCAGGAAACCTTCCTCGCCCGCGCACAGGAACGCTTCGTCCAGAGCGAGGAAAAGTCCGCCCAGGCCCTCGCCGCGCTGCTCGCCCCGGTCGACCAGCGGCTCAGGAGCTATGAGGAACAGGTCAGCCGCCTCGAAAAGGAGCGCGTCGACGCCTTCGGCAACCTCACCGGCCTGATCCAGTCGATGCGCGAAGGGCAGGAACAGGTCCGGGCCGAGGCCGCGCGGCTGGGCAATTCGCTGCGCAACGCGCCCAAGGCGCGCGGGCGCTGGGGCGAACAGCAATTGCGCAACGTGCTCGAACAGTGCGGATTGTCCGAGCACACCGACTTCATCACCGAACATTCGGTCGATACCGACGAAGGCCGCCTGCGCCCGGACGCCATCGTGAAGATTCCGGGCAACAAGCTGCTGGTGATCGACGCCAAGGTCTCGCTCAACGCCTATCAGGATGCCTTCGAGGCGGTGGACGACGCCGCGCGCGCGGCGGCGCTGACCGCCCATGTGCAATCGATGCGCAACCACATCCAGACGCTGGGCACCAAGGCCTACCAGAGCCAGTTCGAGGACGCGCCCGACTATGTGCTGATGTTCGTGCCGGGCGAACACTTCATCGCCGCGGCCCTCGAACGCGATCCCTCGCTGTGGGACTTTGCATTCGAGCGCAAGGTGCTGCTGGCCTCGCCCACCAACCTCGTGGCGATCTGCCGCACGGTCGCGCAAGTCTGGCGGCAGGACGGCCTCGCCCGCGAGGCGCGCGAAATCGGGCGCATGGGCGGCGAACTTTACGACCGCATCCGCGTGGCCGCCGAGCACCTCAAGCGCGTGGGCTCGGGCCTCGAATCGGCGGTGACCAACTACAACAAGTTCGTCGGCAGCTTCGAGCGCAACGTGCTCTCCTCGGCCCGCCGCATGCGCGAGAAGCACATCGAGATTTCCAGGGAAATCGAGGAAGCCCCGCTGGTCGAAACCGCGCCGCGCTATGGCGCCGCCGATGTCGTGCCGGAATCGGGGCCAGAACCGGTCGCGGAACCGACCCTTGCACCATCCGTTGCCCTCGAACACAGTCCCGAACAGGCAGCAGCAGGATAGGCAAGACACCATGAGGCGCGGCAGGACGAGGCCCGGCAGGACAAGGGCAACGGCACTTTCATTGGCCTTGTGCGCCGCGCTGGCCGGATGCGGCCCGGACAAGACCACAGAGGATGGCTCCACGCAGGAAAGCCCCTCTGCCGTGCCCGGCCCGTCCTCTGCCCCCGAAGCCGCCGCTTCGCCCGAACCTTCCGCCCGTCCGGCCCCTTCCCCCCCGTTCGTCGCCGCCGACACCGCCTCGGCCCTGCCGGCCATGGCGCTGCCGCCGCGTGACGATTGCGCGGGCCAGCCGGGCTGGGCCGAGTTTCGCGCCCGGCTCGCCGCTGCGGTCGCCACGCGCGACGCACAGGCCCTCGCGGACCTGTCCGCGCGCGATGTCACGCTCGATTATGGCGGCGGCCATGGCCCCGCCTCGTTGCGAAAGCAGCTTTCGGCGCCCTCTGGCGCGGCGATCTGGGCCGATCTGGCGCGGATCATGCCGCTGGGCTGCGCAATCGACGGACAAATGGCGACGATGCCGTGGTTCTTCGCCCACTTGCCCGAAACCGTCGATCCGGGGATGACCATGCTGGTGACCGGCAGCGGCGTGCCCTTGCGTGCGCGGCCTTCCGACACGGCCCCCGAAGTGGCCCGGCTCGACTGGGCGCTGGTCAGCCTCGCGCCGGGCTTCAACCCGGCAGCGCGCTATGCCGCAGTGATCACCGGCAGGCCCCAGCGCAAGGGGTGGGTGGCGATGGATTCGCTGCGCAGCCTGCTGGCACGGCGGATTCTGGCCGAACAAACCGGGGATGGCTGGCGGATCGCGGCGGTGATTGCGGGGGATTGAGAGCTCCTGCCCCTCCACCACCCGCTTGCGCGCGCGGTCCCCCTCCCCGCTCGCGGGGAGGATCAGGTCCTCCCCATGAAATGGGGAGGTGGCAGCCCGTCAGGGCTGACGGAGGGGTTTTGTCAGCTCGCGGGCCTCTTCGGGCACACGCACTCCGAGGCAAGGAATTGAGAGCACCGCCCCTCCACCACCCGCTTGCGCGGGCGGTCCCCCTCCCCGCTCGCGGGGAGGATCAGGTCCTCCCCATGGAATGGGGAGGTGGCAGCCCGTCAGGGCTGACGGAGGGGGTTTGTCAGCGCGGCTGCATGTCGCGGGCCTCTTCGGGCACGCGCACTTCGAGGCCGTCGAGGCTGTCGTCGAGAACGATCTGGCAGGCCAGACGGCTGGTCCGGGTGACGCCGACGGCAAGGTCGAGCATGTCTTCCTCGTCTTCGGAGGCTTCATCAAGCCGGTCGAACCAGGCTTCGGCGACAACGACATGGCAGGTCGAGCAGGCCATCTGGCCCTCGCACGTCCCTTCGAGCGGAAGCCCGGCATTCTGGCCGAGTTCGAGCAGCCGCTGCCCAGCCTCGCCCTCGGCGACGACAGGTTCGCCAGTGGCGGTGAGGAAGGTGACGCGGACCATAGGCTCTAGACTCCCTGCGCTTGGACCGCCGCATGAAGCACGGCGGCTGCCTCTTCGAGGTCCTCTTCCCTTGTATAGCGTCCGAACCCGATCCGGATCGTGGTTTTTGCTTCCCTGTCCGAAAGTCCGATGGCGCGCAAGACATGGCTGGGCCGTCCCGACCCGCTTGCGCAGGCAGAACCTGCTGAAAAGGCAAGAGCGCGACATTCCGACAACAGCCGAGCGACATCGAGACCCGGCAGCCTCAGGCTGAGGTTGCCATGCCAGCGACGGTCGGGATCGCCATTGAGCGTCCAGCGCGCGAACAAGGAACGCGCGAGGGTCCACAGGCGTTCCACATGGGCTCCGTCGGCCTCGCGCCGCGCCACACACAGCGCCGCCGCCGCGCCGAACCCGACGCACAGCGCGGGGCTCAGCGTGCCCGAGCGCAAGCCGCCTTCCTGCCCGCCGCCGTGGATCAGCGGGGTCAGCTCCACCCCGTCGCGCACCCAGAGCGCGCCGATGCCCTTGGGCCCATGGAGCTTGTGCGCCGAAACCGCGATCAGGTCCGCCTCAGGCGGAGGGGCCAGCTTGCCGGCGCCCTGCACCGCATCGCACAGGAATAGAGCGCCCATGGCATGGGCCCGCGCGGCCAGTTCGGCCACCGGCTGGACCGTGCCGATCTCGTTGTTGACCTGCATGACCGCGACCAGCCCGGTCCCCTCAGGGATCGCCACCGCCGGATCGACCAGCCCGGCATGATCGACCGGCAGCACGGCCAGCGCGGGATCATGGAACCGTGCGGTATCGAGCACGGCGGCGTGTTCGATGGCCGAAACCGCCAGAGCGCGCCTGCCGGTTCCCAGAATCGCCAGATTGAGCGCCTCGGTCGCGCCCGAGGTGAAGATCACCCGGCCACCGGGCGGAAACAGCCCCGCCACTTGCCCACGCGCCACCTCGACCGCCGCCGCTGCCGCGCGGCCTGCGCGGTGGGGGCTGTGGGGGTTGGCAAATCCCATGGCTTCGGGGCCTGCCAGCCAGGGCAGCATCGCCGCGCGCGCTTCGGGGGCGAGCGGGGTGGTCGCCTGATAGTCGAGGTAGATCACGCCAGCCCCGCAATCGTGCGCCATGCGTCGCAAAAGCGGTCGATGTCGGCCCCGGTGGTTTCCCGCCCGATCGAAACGCGAATCACCTCCCCGGCGTGCTCCACGCCCATCGCGCCCAGCACATGGCTGGTGCGCAGCGAGCCCGACGAACAGGCGCTCCCCGCCGAAACGGCAATGCCCAGCCCGTCGAAACGGATCAGTTGCGCCGTGGCGGACTTGCCGGGCATCCGGTAGGCGCCGATGGTCGGCAGGCGCGGGGCCTGTGCCGCGATCACTTGCGCGCCCATCGCCACCAGGTCCCGTTCGAGACGCTCGCGCAGGCGCGCGGCCTCACCCAGCCAGCCGGCCCCGGCCTCCAGCGCGGCGGCCATGGCCAGGGCGCCGGGCAGGTTCTCGGTACCGGGGCGATAGCCGCGCTCCTGCCCGCCGGTCGGTTCAAGCAAGGCCCAGTCGCGCACCAGCAGCGCGCCCATGCCGATCGGCCCGCCAAACTTGTGCGCCGAAAGCACGATCAGGTCGGCCTCGGGCAAGGCCAGCTTGCCCGCCCCTTGCGCCGCATCGACGAGCAGGACACCCCCCGCCCCGCGCACGGCTGCGCCGATGGCGTCGAGCGGCTGGATCACCCCGGTCTCGTTGTTGACCTGCTGAACGCAGACCAGCCCGGAAACGGCAGCCTGCGCCGGATCGACAAGGCCCTGTCCATCGACCCCCAGCCGCGCGGCGCCACCCGCCAGCCGCAGGACGGCCTCGTGCTCGACCACGCTGACCGCCGCCAATGGCGCCCTGGAGCGACCCATTGCCAGCGCCAGCCCCTCGCTCGCCCCGCTGGTGAGGACGACTTCGCCCGGCCAGCCCAGCGCGGCCCCGATCCTGCGCCGCGCGTCTTCCAGCGCGGCGCGCGCGGCGCGGCCTGCGCGGTGCGGGCTCGACGGATTGGCCCAGAGCGCAAAGCCCTCAAACAGGGCCTCGCGGGCAGCAGGGAGGAGCGGCGTGGTGGCAGCATGATCGAGGTAGAGCGAGGCCGACAACGAGAAATCCCGGAAAAGTTGCGTTTTGAGGGTTGCTTTCTATATAGCGGTCAGTTCCATGCCCAGCCCCTCCCCGTGCATTTCCTTGCGCGGGTGGCAGGCCGGCCCAGCCAACAGGTTCATCAGGTCAACGATGCCCGCAGTCATCTTCCCCGGTCCCGAAGGCCGCCTCGAAGGGCGCTTCCAGCCCGCCACGCGCAGCCGCGCCCCCGTCGCCATGATCCTGCACCCCCATCCGCAGGCTGGTGGCACGATGAACGACCGGGTTACCCAGGCGCTCTACAAAACCTTTGTCGCACGCGGCTTTGCCACGCTCCGCTTCAACTTTCGCGGGGTCGGGCGCAGCCAGGGCAGCTTCGACAATGGCGTGGGCGAACTCTCGGACGCGGCGGCCGCGCTCGACTGGGTGCAGTCGATCCATCCCGAAGCCTCCTCGACCTGGATCGCGGGCTATTCGTTCGGCGCGCTGATCGGCATGCAGTTGCTGATGCGCCGCCCGGAGATTCGCGGCTTCATCTCGGTCGCTCCGCCGGCCAACATGTATGATTTCAGCTTCCTCGCGCCGTGCCCGGCCTCGGGCATCATCGTGCAGGGCTCGGCCGATACGGTCGTGACCCCCAATGCGGTACAGAAGCTGGTCGACAAGCTGCGCACGCAAAAGCACATCACGATCCACCACGACGAGATCCCGCGCGCCAACCACTTCTTCGAGAACGAGATGGACGAGATGATGCGCTCGGTCGACAATTACCTCGACTTCCGCCTCTCGCCCGAGTGCCCGATCCGCTGACTTCAGCGCCCGGACCAATACAAAAAGCCCCGGCAGATCGCTCTGCCGGGGCTTTTTTGTCGGATGTCGTCCCGCCTGCTCAGGCGGAAACGGGGGCCGCGTTGCGCACGCCTTCATCGACATGCTCGGCAAACTGCTCGAAGTTGTCGATGAACTTCCTGACCAGTTCCTGCGCGGTCTTGTCGTACTCGACCGGATCGGCCCAGGCCCCGCGCGGATCGAGCAGCGCGGTGTCAACACCGGGAACCGCGACGGGAACCTCGAAGCCGAAGTTGGGGTCTTCGCGGAATTCGGCCTCGTTCAGGCTGCCGTCGAGCGCGGCGTTGAGCAGGGCACGGGTGGCCTTGATCGGCATGCGCTTGATGCCTTCCATCGTGGCCTTGCCGCCCGACCAGCCGGTGTTGACCAGCCAGCACTTGACCCCGCCCTTGGCGATCCGCTCCTTGAGAAGGTTGCCATAGACCGAGGGATGGCGCGGCATGAACGGCGCGCCAAAGCAGGTCGAGAAGGTCGCTTCCGGTTCGGTCACGCCGATCTCGGTGCCCGCCACGCGCGCGGTATAGCCCGAGAGAAAGTGGTACATCGCCTGATCGGGGGTGAGCCGCGCGATCGGGGGGAGCACGCCATAGGCGTCCGCCGTCAGGAAGATGAGGTTGGCCGGAACCGGGCCGAGGTTCTTTTCCGAGGCGTTCGGGATGAAGTCGATCGGGTAGGACCCGCGGCTGTTTTCGGCAAGGCTCGCATCGTCGAGGTCGATCTCGCGGGTGACCGGATCGATCACCACGTTTTCGAGAACGGTGCCAAAGCGCTTGGTCGTGGCGTAGATTTCCGGCTCGGCCTCGGCCGAAAGGCGGATCATCTTGGCGTAGCAGCCCCCTTCGAAGTTGAACACGGCGGTGTCCGACCAGCCATGTTCATCGTCGCCGATCAGCGTGCGGCTGGCATCGGCCGAAAGGGTCGTCTTGCCCGTGCCCGACAGGCCGAAGAACACCGCCGTCTTGCCATCGGCGCCGATATTGGCCGAGCAGTGCATCGGCATCACGCCCTTGACCGGCAGCAGGTAGTTGAGGATGCCGAAGACCGACTTCTTCATCTCGCCCGCATAGGCCGTGCCGCCGATCAGGATCAGCTTCTCGGTGAAGTTGACCGCCACCACCGTCTCGCTGCGGCAGCCGTGGCGCGCCGGGTCGGCCCGGAAGGTGGGCAGGTCGATGATCGTGTATTCAGGCTCGAAACCGGCCAGTTCTTCAGGCTTGGGGCGCACGAGCAGGGTGCGGATGAACAGGTTGTGCCAGGCCAGTTCGTTGATCACGCGCACGTTGACGCGATGCTCGGGCTGCGAACCGCCGAACAGGTCGGCCACGTAGAGGCGTTCCTTGTCCGCCAGCGCGGCGATGAAGTCTTCCTTGAGCGCGGCGAAATGCTCCGGGCTCATCGCCACGTTGGTCTTGCCCCACCACACGGTGCTTTCGGTCTCATCGTCGCGGACGATGAACTTGTCCTTGGCCGAACGGCCGGTGTGCTTGCCGGTGGCCACCACGAAGGGGCCATCCTTGGCCAGCAGGCCTTCGCCATGGCGCACCGCATGCTCGATCAGCGGGGCTGTGCCCAGATTGGCAAAGATCGTGGCGACTTCGGGAAAACCCTGCTGCGACAGGGACACGTTCAGGCTGTTGACGGACATCTCTTGCCTCCCATTGGCAGGTCCGCCGCACTCGCCGCTCCCTTGTGGAGCATTGGGCGACGCGCAGACCGCTCGATTGCAACACTGCCGGTTCGAACCGTGGGCATTCGCGTCATTCGCGGAGCCGTTCTGACGCTGGACCGTTCCGGCGCTGGACCGTCCCGACCATGAATACGAATGCATGATTCCTTCTTCGGATAATCGAGCCCCCCCTCCCCGTCAAACCGGATCACGCCAAGATTTTTGCGCAGCAAGTTGCACAATCTTCAACTGTGGCCACCGCGTCGCCACGGGTCATCATGCATTAACCACACGCCCGCGCGAGCCCGATACCGGGGCTTTCTTGCCAGTGCCGGAAAAGCGCCGTATTCTGGGCTTTTCATGCCTGTGCATGCCATCCGGCACGCCGGGACGTCCCCGTTTCCGCCCACCCCGTCAGGTTGCCGATGCCAAGCCATCATGCCCACAACGCCCGCCCCTGATCCCGCCGAAATGGCGCCGATTGCCCCGGCCCAATCCGCCGTGTCCCCCGCAGCAGCCCCCGCCGATCTCCAGACGACGGGGCACGCCGGCGCAGGCGTGCAAGTCCGCCGGGTGATCGCGCTGGTCGACGATGACCGCAACATCCTGACCACGGTTTCCATCGCGCTCCAGACCGAAGGCTTTGCCACGCGGCTCTACAACGATGGCGACACCGCGCTCAAAGCCCTGCTCGACAACCCGCCCGACCTTGCCGTCTGCGACATCAAGATGCCGCGCATGGACGGGCTGGAAATGCTGCGCCGCCTGCGCGAGCAGAGCGAGCTTCCGGTGATCTTCCTGACCAGCAAGGACGACGAGGCCGACGAGGCGCTGGGCCTGGCCATGGGCGCAGACGACTACATCGCCAAGCCCTTCAGCCAGCGCCTGCTGATCGCCCGCATCCGCGCGATCCTGCGCCGCAGCGAGATCGTCTACCGCGACACCGCCACCACCCCCGATACCGAACCGGCCGAGACCCTGCCCGAGCCGATCCGCCGGGGCCGCCTGACGATGGACCCGGCGCGCCATGTCGTGACCTGGGACGACAAGCTGGTCTCGCTCACCGTGACCGAGTTCCTGATTCTGGAGGCGCTCGCACTGCGCCCGGGCGTCGTGCGCACGCGCGACCAGTTGATGAACGCGGCCTATCACGACGATGTCTTCGTCGACGATCGCACGATCGACAGCCATATCAAGCGCCTGCGCCGCAAGTTCCGCGCCGTCGATTCCCAGTTTGCCGCCATCGAGACGCTCTATGGCGCGGGCTACAGCTTTACCGATGAATGAGTAGCCCGCCCCCCATGAGCAGCCTCCCATGAGCAGGGACGATCCCGTGGCGGTGGTCGATCCGCCCGCCACGCGCCCCCCGCCGCGCCTGCTTTCGCCGCGTTCGCTGCGCCCGCGCGGGCTCTCGCTGACCGCGCGCATTCTGGCCGTCAACGTGATTGCGCTGGCCCTGCTGGCGGGCAGCTTCTTCTATCTCGACAGCTACCGCACCCAGCTTCTGGGCGAACGCTTCAAGCTCGCCCGTGCCGAGGCCGAGATCGCCGCCGATGCACTCGACCGCCACGATGCGGCCACGCAGGCCGAACTGCTCGTGCGGATCGGGCGCCAGCAACACTTGCGCCTGCGCCTGTTCGATGCCCGTGGCGCGCTGCTGGCCGACAGTTTCGTGCTGGCCCCGCCCACGTTCACCCTGGCCGATCCCGACCGCCAGGCCTGGTACCAGAACGCCGCGCGGCTGCTCGATCGCGGGGTCGATTTCATCGTCGGTGCGCCCCCGGTCGAACAGTATCAGGAACCGGCCAGCTCGGGCGCGGTCAGCTGGCCCGAAGTGCGCCGGGCGCGCCGGGCCGGAACCACGCAAGTCCATTTGCGCTACGCCCCCGACCGTACTCCGATCCTGACCGCCGCCACCCCGGTCGGCACCGGTGGCGAAATGCTGCTCACCATGCGCAACGCGGTCGACATCACCCAGGCCGTGCGCGATGCGCGCCAGACGCTGGTGATCATCATCGGGCTGGCGCTGCTGCTCTCGGTCCAGCTCTCGCTGTTCCTCGCGCGCACCATCGTCCAGCCGCTGCGCGCGCTCGTGCGGGCGGCGGTGCGCGTGCGGCTGGGGCGCGAGCGCGAGGTCGTGGTTCCCCGCCTGCCTGACCGGGGCGACGAGATCGGCCTGCTCGCCCGCGCCTTTTCCGACATGACGATGGCCCTGCGCCACCGCATCGACGCGGTCGAAAGCTTTGCCGCCGATGTCGCCCACGAGCTCAAGAACCCGCTGGCCAGCCTTGCCAGCGCGGTCGAATCGCTCGACCGCGTCGAAGACCCGGCCCTGCGCCGCCAGTTAACCGCGATTGCCACCCACGATGTCCAGCGCCTCGACCGGCTGATCACCGAAATTGCCGACGCCAGCCGGATCGACGCCGAACTGAGCCGCGCCACTTTCGTCCGGCTCGATCTGGCCGCGCTGGCCGCGCAAGTGGTGGGCGCCCGCGGCGCGCGCGAGACACGCGGGGGCGCGGTGATCCGCCTTGCCCCGGCTTATCCCGATCCGGCCTTCACCGGCCCGTTTCCCGCTCCGCTGCTCCAGCCGCTGCCCCCGCTGGTGGTGGGCGACGGGATGCGGCTCGAACGGGTGCTGGAAAACCTGCTCGACAATGCCGTCTCGTTCTCGCCGCCGGGCGGCATCGTCGAGGTGGCGGTCTGGACCGAAGGGGGCGGCACCGACGACTTTGCCCGCGTGCTGCTCAGCGTGACCGACCAGGGGCCCGGCATCCCTGTCGAAGGACGCGACAAGGTCTTCGAGCGGTTCCATTCGGTGCGTCCGGCGGGCGAGGCCTTTGGCGCGCACAGCGGGCTGGGGCTGGCCATCGCGCGCACCATCGCCGAGGCCCACGACGGCAGCCTGACCATCCTCGACCGCCCCGACGGCGCGCGCGGGGCCTGCCTCGTGCTGACCCTGCCCCATGCCGGGGAAGTTGTCGCATGATCGTCCATCAGGCGAGCGCAGTGGTCATCGACGGGCGCGCCCTGCTGATCGAGGGGCCGCCGGGCAGCGGAAAATCGAGCCTCGCGCTCGCGCTGATCGACCGGGGGGCGATTCTGCTGGGCGATGACGGGGTCGTGCTCAGCGCCCCTGACGGACGCCTGTGCGCCGCGCCCCACCCCAATACCGCCGGGCTGATCGAGGTGCGCAACCTGGGCATCCTGCCCTTCCCCCATGCCGGACCCGATCCGGTGCCGGTCGCGCTGGTCGTCGTGCTCGACCGGCAGGCCCCGCGCTTTGTCGAGGCCGCGCAGACCGTCCTGCGCGGCGGATGGCCGGTGCCGTTGCTCCACTTGTGGCCCGAGAGCCAGGCCCTGCCCTTGCGCGCCGAACTCGCCCTGCGGCATCACGGACTGGTCTGAAAGCCGCGCGACGATCACCCTTTTCTTTGCCCGTCGATGGGCGCACAAGGCCCCTCATGTCGACCCCGTCCACTGCCCCGCAACCCCAGCGCGTCCTCCTCGTCACAGGCCTGCTGGGCGCGGGCAAGACCACCGCGCTGCGCACACTCGAAGACCTCGGCTGGGAAGCCATCGACAACTTCCCGATCCGCCTGCTCGACCGCCTGCTCGAAACCGAACCGGGGCAGACTGCCGGGGCGGCGGCAGGGGCGGCAGGGGGCGATACGGCCACCCCGCTGGCCATCGGCTTCGACACCCGCACGCGGGGTTTCGATCCCCAGACCATCATCGAACGGGTCAAGGCGCTCCTGACGCGCAGCGATCTTTCGGTGACGACGCTGTTCCTCGATTGCGGCGGGGCCGAACTCGAACGCCGCTACAACGAGACCCGCCGCCGCCATCCGATGAGCGATGACCGCCCCGCCGCCAGCGGCATCGCCGCCGAGCGCGAGCTGCTTTCCCCGCTGCGCCGCTGGGCCGACGTGGTGATATCCACAACCGATTTCACCACCAACGACCTGCAACAGGCGATCCGCCAGCAATTCGCCGCGCTCTCGCCGAGTCGGACCACGATAACCGTCAGCAGTTTCGGCTTTTCACGGGGCACGCCCCCGCTCGCCGACCTCGTTTTCGACATGCGTTTCCTTGCCAATCCCCACTGGGACGAGGCCTTGCGCCCGATGACCGGCAAGGACGCCCCGATCGGCGCCTATATCCGCCAGGATCCGGCCTATGCCGAGGCTTACGAACGGATTCTCGGGCTTCTCCTGCTCCTGCTCCCCCGATTCGAGGCACAGGGGAAAGCCTATGTGCACATCGCCTTTGGCTGCACCGGCGGGCGCCACCGCTCGGTGTTCATGGCTGAACAGATCGCACAAGGCTTGCGCGACGCGGGTTTTTCTCCCACATTGTTGCATCGCAACCTCGCCTCGCGCGGGGCCAACCTTCTCGAAGGGGCCCAGGCGGTGCAGGTGTGATGTTTGATCTTGCTGTAAAAGTTGGAATAATTGCAACAGGATCGGCAAATCAACGATAATGTGCGTGGCATCAAAGCACAGCACACCGGGAGCGGGACGGTTTTGAAAGACATGCCTTGTGAATGCCAGAATTCTGGCAGCCCGCATGTGCCCGCCAAGGCTCTGTTAAGCCTGGCCATGGTACCTTGCACGGCTGCATTGCGGAGTCCGTTCCCTTCATGATCGGTCTGATTCTCGTCACCCACGGCGCCCTTGCCGACGAATTCATCCATGCGATGGAACATGTCGTGGGCCGACAACAGGACATCATCGGTGTCTGTATCGGCCCCAACGACGACATGGAGCGTCGCCGCAAGGAGATCGCCGATGCCATTCGCCGCGTCGACAGCGGCGAAGGTGTCATCATCCTCACCGACCTGTTCGGTGGCACCCCCTCCAATCTGGCCATCTCGCTGATGGAAGCGGGCCGGATCGAGGTCATCGCCGGGATCAACCTTCCCATGCTGATCCGTCTTGCCAAGGCGCGCGGATGCATGAATGTTCGCGATGCCACGGCCGCCGCGCGCGATGCCGGGCGCAACTACATTACGATCGCGTCGGAATTCCTGGGCCAGGATGCCTGATTTCCAGCCGCGACGCCACCGGGAGGGCAAGCCTTGACGACCAATCAGACCTATGTCGCCCGCGAGACGATCACCATCGTCAACCAGCGCGGCCTCCACGCCCGCGCGAGCGCCAAGTTCGTCAACGCCGTTGCCAAGCTCCCCTCCGGGGTGAGCGTCACCGTGCTCAAGGACGGGACCGAGGCCAATGGCGGCTCGATCCTGGGCCTGATGATGCTGGGCGCGGCCAAGGGCGATTGCATCGACGTGGTCGTCGCCGGCCCTGAAGAAGAGGCCGATTCGGTGCTGCTCAAGCTGGCGGGCCTCGTCAAGGACGGCTTCGGCGAAGACTGAGCACTTGCCCCGCGCCCGGCGCTGACGCATGGGAGCGCGCATGTTTCGCCGCACGATCACCGGGTTTTCCAATCCCACCGTCAAGTTTGTCCGCAGTCTGCGCGACAAGAAGCACCGCAGGCGCGAGCGCAAGTTCCTGGCCGAGGGCCTGCGCCTGCTGACCGATGCGCGCGAAGGCGGGCGCCTGCCCGAAATCCTGCTGATGGCGCAAGGGCGCGAGGGGCACCCGCTGCTCGACGAACTCGAACAGGCCACGGCCAGCGCCGGGGGCGACGTGATCGAGGTTCCGGTCGACATCCTCGCCAAGATCACCGGCAAGGACAACCCGCAGGCCGTCGCCGGGGTCTTTGCCGAGTGGGACACCTCGCTCGCCACGATCACGCGCGAGGCCGCCCCGCTCTGGCTGGTGGCGCAGGCCATGCGCGATCCGGGCAATCTGGGCACGATGCTGCGCACCGCCGACGCGGTGGGCGCGGGCGGGCTGATCCTGCTCGACGATTGCGTCGATCCGTTCTCGGTCGAGGCCGTGCGTGCCAGCATGGGGGCGATCTTCACCCAGCACCTCGCGCAGGCGCGCTGGGACGAATTCCTGCCCTGGCTGCGCGGTGGTGCCGGGCAACTGGTGGCGGCTTCCTTGCGCGAGGCGGTGCCCTATCGCGGCGCGCCTTATGCCGCCCCCTGCTTCGTGATGGTCGGCAACGAATCGCGCGGGCTGCCCGAGGACTATGAACTGGCCTGCGACTTGCGCGTGACGATGCCGATGAAAGGCCGCGCCGACAGTCTGAACGCCGCCGTGGCCGGGGCCGTGCTGGCCTACGAGGTTCTGGCCAGCCTCGAAGGCTGAGTCATTACACCGGACGCCGCGCGCGCAGGGCCTGCGCCAGCGTGCCCTCGTCCATGTAGTCCAGCTCCCCGCCCACCGGCAGGCCATGGGCCAGTTGCGTCACCCGCACGGGCAGGCCTTCGAGGCGCTCGGCGATGTAGTGCGCGGTCGTCTGCCCTTCGAGCGTGGCATTCATCGCCAGCACCACTTCGTCGATCCCGCCGGCCCCCACGCGGTCGAGCAGGCGGGCGATGGTCAGGTCTTCGGGGCGCACCCCTTCGAGCGCGGAAAGCCGCCCGCCCAGCACGTGATAGCGCCCGGTGAACAGCCGCGCGCGGTCGAGCGCCCACAAGTCGGCCACATCCTCCACCACGCAGAGCGCGCGCGCATCGCGGCGCGGATCGGCGCAGATCCCGCACGGGTTCGTCGTGTCGACATTGCCGCACACGTCGCATTCCACCAGCTTTTCGCGCACGGCTTCGAGCGCGGCCAGCAACTGGGGCAGCGCGGATTCGCGCCGCTTGATCAGCCAGAGCACGGCACGCCGCGCCGAGCGGGGGCCAAGGCCGGGCAGACGGGCCAGCGCGCCTGAAAGCGCCTCGATCTCTTGCGATGCCATGGCGCGACAGATAGGGCCGGGCGCAGGATTGGAAAAGGACCGTTTGCAACCATGCGCCTGATCTTCATGGGCACCCCCGAATTTGCCGTGCCCACGCTCGATGCGCTGGTGGCCGCAGGCCACGAGGTCGTGGCCGTCTACAGCCAGCCCCCGCGCCCGGCAGGCCGGGGCAAGAAACTCCAGCCCTCCCCCGTCCATCTCGCCGCGCAGGGCCACGGCATCCCCGTCTTCACCCCCGTCAGCCTCAAAAGCGCGGAAGAACAGGCCGTGTTTGCCGCCCACGGGGCCGATGCGGCGGTGGTGGCCGCCTATGGCCTGATCCTGCCCCAGCCGATTCTGGCCGCGCCGCGTCTGGGCTGCCTCAATGTCCATGGCTCGCTGCTGCCACGCTGGCGCGGGGCCGCGCCCGTCCAGCGCGCGATTCTGGCTGGCGACGTGCACACCGGGGTCACGATCATGCAGATGGAGCGCGGGCTCGACACCGGGCCGATGCTGGCGACCGTCGCCACCCCGGTCGAGGGCAAGACGGCGGGCGAACTGACCGGCGAACTGGCCGCACTGGGCGCCGACCTCATGGTGCGCGTGCTGGCCGACCTTGCGCTGTTCGAGCCCGAAGTGCAGCCCGAAGCGGGCGTTACCTATGCCGCCAAGATCGACAAGGCCGAGAGCCGCCTCGATTTCACCGCGCCCGCGCTTCAGGTCGAACGGCAGGTGCGCGCCTTCGCGCCCGCGCCGGGGGCCTTTTTCGAGCTGGAGGGCGAGCGCTATCGCGTGCTGGCCGCGCAGGTGGTCGAGGGCGAAGGCGCGCCGGGAACCGTGCTCGACGGGCAGTTGACGATTGGCTGTGGAGAGGGCGCGATCCGTCCGCTGATCGTCCAGCGCGCCGGGCGTCCGGCGATGGAGACGGCGGCGCTGTTGCGCGGGCGGGCGATTGTGGCCGGGACGGTGCTGGCGTGAGCGGGCCGTTTTACCCCTCCGCCACCCGCTGCGCGGGCGGTCCCCCTCCCCATGGCATGGGAAGGAACGGCTGATGCCGCGTTATGCGCTGACCCTCGAATTCGATGGCACGCCGTTCATGGGGCTTCAGCGGCAGGCCCATGGGCCTTCGGTCCAGCAAGCGGTCGAGGAGGCCGCACAATCGATTGTGGGGCATCCCGTCACGCTCTTTGCTGCGGGGCGTACCGATACCGGCGTCCATGCGCTGGGGATGCGCGCGCATATCGACATCGACCGTCCGTTCGATCCGTTCCGGCTGGGCGAGGCGCTCAATGCCCGGCTCAAGCCCGATCCGATTGCCGTGCTCGATTGCGTGGCAGTGGCCGACGACTGGCACGCGCGCTTTTCGTGCCTGGGCCGCGCCTATGAATACCGGATTGCCAACCGCCGCGCGCCGCTCACGCTCCAGGCCGGGCGGGCCTGGCGGGTGCCCCGCCCGCTCGACGCACAGGCCATGCACGAGGCCGCACAGGAACTGGTAGGACGGCACGATTTCACCACGTTCCGCTCGGTCCACTGTCAGGCCGCCAGCCCGCTCAAGACGCTCGACCGGCTCGACGTGCGGCGCGAAGGCGACATGGTGATCATCGAGACCGCCGCGCGCAGCTTCCTGCACCATCAGGTGCGCTCGATGGTCGGCTGTCTGGGGCTGGTCGGGCTCGGTCACTGGACCCGCGCCGATCTGGTGGCGGCCCGCGATGCGCGCGACCGGCGCAAGCTGGGGCACAATGCCCCGCCCGAGGGACTCTATTTCGTCAAGGCCGTCTATCCCGACGAGCCCTGAAAAAAGGCCGGGAAGCACTGACTTCCCGGCCTTTTTTGCAAAAACGATCAGGCCTTGTGGGCGACGCTCTCGGGCAGATCCTTGCCGAACACGCGCTGGTAGTATTCGGCCACCAGAACCCGCTCGGCCTCGTCGCACTTGTTGAGGAACGAGAGACGGAAGGCAAAGCCCACGTCGTTGAAGATCTGGCTGTTCTGCGCCCACGAGATCACCGTGCGCGGGCTCATCACGGTCGAGATGTCGCCACCCACGAAGCCCTTGCGGGTCAGGTCAGCCACGCGCACCATGCTGGCGATGACTTGCGGATCGAGGCCAGGCACCTTCTTGGTGACGACTTCGACTTCGGTCTCGGCGGGCAGGTAGTTGAGCGCGACGACGAGGTTCCAGCGGTCCATCTGGCCCTGGTTGATCGCCTGCGTGCCGTGATAGAGCCCCGAGGTATCGCCAAGGCCCACGGTGTTGGCCGTGGCGAACAGGCGGAACCACGGGTTGGGACGGATCACCCGGTTCTGGTCGAGCAGGGTCAGCTTGCCTTCGGTTTCCAGCACGCGCTGGATCACGAACATCACGTCCGGGCGGCCCGCGTCATATTCGTCGAAGACCAGCGCGGTCGGCGTCTGGAGCGCCCAGGGCAGCAGGCCTTCACGGAATTCGGTCACCTGCATGCCATCGCGCAGGACAATCGCGTCGCGCCCGATCAGGTCGATGCGGCTGATATGCGCGTCGAGGTTGATGCGCACGCAGGGCCACTTGAGGCGCGCGGCGACCTGCTCGATGTGGGTCGACTTGCCGGTGCCGTGATAGCCCTGGACCATCACGCGGCGGTTGAAGGCAAAACCGGCCAAAATCGCGAGCGTGGTATCGGGATCGAAGACATAGTTGTCGTCGGCATCGGGCACGCGCTCGTCGGCCACCGAGAAGGCCGGCACGGTCATGTCGATGTCGATACCGAAAGTCTCGCGCACCGACACGGTGATGTCGGGCGCCGGCAGGACGGTGGTGGCGCCGGGCTGGGCCACGAGGTTCGAAGTGTCGCTCATCGCGAACCTGCCTATCCGCGCGCGCGCCGCGCCGCAACAAGCTTTGGCATCGTTCCTTGCCGGAAGGCGAGATTTTGGCCCCTGCTCCCGAACCTGGGCCCGGAAGGGTGGTCTAAGTAACAATCCGTATAAGTCTCATCCGCATATTTGGTTACTGTCCCGTTAGTCACGATCGTTCACTGTCGCGCGCGGCCACGTCGCACGATTCCAGACGGTCCACAGCCAGATGGATGATCACCTTGTTCGTGATCACTCGTCCGGGCCTGTGCAAGCGGCGGGCAAAGGGGGCAACCAGCATGCAGGCAGACCATCGCGGGCGTTATGCCCTGCTCGACGACATGCGCGGAATCGCGGCGGTCGCGGTGTGCCTGTTTCACATCGGCACCCGCGCGGGCGGGCTGCAACTGTTTCCCAATGGCTATCTCGCGGTCGATTTCTTCTTCATGCTCAGCGGCTTCGTTCTGGCCGAAGCCTATGAAAACCGCCTTCGCCAGTCGATGAGCCTGACCGCGTTCATCCGCCGCCGGACGGTCCGCATGGCCCCCGTCGCCATGCTCGGGGCCACGATCGGCGGGGTCTATCTCCTCGCCCGCTGGGGCGCCGCGCCCGACCGCTCCGACCCTCTGGTCGAAGTCGTGATGGCCGATGCCCTCAACCTCGTGCTCCTGCCCAAGCTCTGGCATGGGCGGGCCACCGGCTGGGAACTGTTTCCCGCCAACGGGCCGCTGTGGTCGCTCTTTTTCGAGGTTCTGGCCAATCTGGTCTGGGCCGCGTGGATGACCCGCGCCTCCACCCGCATGCTCGCGGGCTTGACGCTGCTGGCAGCCGCGGCCCTGAGCGCCAGTGCGCTGCACCATGGCTCGCTGCACATCGGCTGGCAGGTGCCGACCCTCGATGGCGGACTGGCGCGGATTTCGTTCGGGTTCGGGTGTGGATTGCTGATGCACCGGCTGCGCCACCGCATCCCCCCGATGAAGGCCCCGGCCGCGCCTCTGGCCGCCCTCGCGCTGGTCTATGCCCTGGCCCTGCCGGAAGAGCATCTGGCCTGGACGCTGTTCGTCGCGCTGGTGTTCCTGCCGGGCATTCTGGCAGTGTCCGTCGCCGCCGGACGCCATCGGGCCATGCCGGGCGGGGCGCTGCTGGGGCGCCTGTCCTATCCGCTCTATGGCATCCACGTTCCCTTGCTCGCGATTGCGGCGGGGGGGATCAAGCGGATCACCGGCGGCATGCCCCTCGATGCCTGGGGGCTGCTGCTGCTGCCCCCGATCCTGATGGCTGCCTGGCTGACGCTGATCCTGTTTGACGAACCGCTGCGCGCGTTCCTGTCGCAGCGTCCGTCCCGTGGCTTCCGGTCGCAAGCCCCCGGCAAAGGCGTCGCGGCAGGTCCATCCACTTTGAACCTGTCTGGCCCGGCAATGGGCGGGAAACCGCCAAATTGAACTGAAAACCCTGACACACCGCAGTGCAATACTGCGTTATGATACCAACAAGGGAAATCAGGGGTTCTCGCAATTATTACACCATCGAAAAATATCCGACAATAAAAATAATCAATCAAAATAAAGATCAACACCCCCCTTTATGACCCCCACCTTTTCTGGCCGAGGAACCTGCCCGTTCTTCCCGACCATAAGGCACTTTCCTGAAGAATTGTGGACAAACCTTCCGCCCGAGCGCGGAACGAGGAGAATGGACATGGCAGTTATCAACGGAACTTCAGCGTCTGAAACCATCGACGGCGGCAAGACCGGCGAAATCATCAACGGCATGGGCGGCGCAGACACCATCTCCGGCGGCGCCGGCAACGACGTGATCAGCGGCGGCGCGGGCAACGACATGCTCTATGGCGGCGCGGGCAACGACTGGGTCTATGGCGGCGACGGCGACGATGTCCTCAAGGGCGGCGGCGGCAAGGACAGCCTGACCGGCGGCAGCGGCGCCGACCAGTTCGTCTTCCGCGCGTCCGAAGGCTTCACGGCCCTCAATTTCACCGGCGGCCACGGGGTCAGCACCGTCAACCAGTGGGTGACGATCACCGACCTCAACTTTGCCGATCACGATGTCATCCGCATCACCGGCTTTGATTCGATCTTCGGCGCGCTCGGCTTCGGCGTGAAGGGGACCGGCTCGTACTTCATCGACTCGCAGGACGACGTGAACCGCCTCGCCGCCTATCTCAAGGCCAACCCTTCGGCAGGCTCCTACTTCGTCAACACCTCCGGTTTCGACGGCACGACCTTCATCCTCAAGGATGCCTCGGGCCACGAACAGGCGCTGACGCTCAACCACATCATCGCCGACGACACCGTTCTTCTCTGATTTCCCGGTCTTCTCTGATTTCCCGGCTTGCGCGGCCCCCGGCGCAGCAGGGAACCCTTTGCAAGACCGAATTTTTTGCAAGACTTTCGCGCCCTGCCGTTCTCATGTTCGGCAGGGCCTTTTTTGTGGCCGCAGCACGAGGGAAGGCCTATCATCGCGAAAGGCACGCCGGCCCTGTCGGCGCGGTCTTCACAAGCCCTTCCCCCCGGCACAAGGAATTCCCCCATGAGCATGTTCGACAGCATCCTCGGCCAGGTCAGCAGCGCGGTTGACGTCAAGAACCTCGCCGCCAAGTTCGGCATCGATCCCACCCAGGCCGAAACCGCCATCGCCGCCCTTGCCGCCGGGCATCAGGCCAAGGGCGACACGATCGAGACGGCTGCGGCCAATTCAGGCCTCGAACCGGGCCTGCTGAGCCAGATTGCCGAACAGATCGGCGGCGAAGGCGGCCTTACCCAGTTCGCCTCGCTCCTCGGCCAGCATCCCGATGCCCTCGGCCAGGTCACCCGCTTCCTCGACAAGGACGGCGACGGCAACCCGCTCAACGACCTGACCGGCTTTGCCAAGGGCCTGCTGGGCTGATCACGCGCGATGGATACCGTTCTTTCGTTGCTCGTTCTCTTGACGGTGGCGCTGGTCGCTGGCGCGGTGTTTTTCTGGCGCCGGGGCGAACGCAAGCGCCCGGCGCTGATGCTGGTCATGGCCGTGCTGATCGCGGCAGACCTCGCCGTCTGGCTGACCCCGGTTGCCGGGGGGCCTTCGATGATTGCCCTGGCCCATCAGGACCAGGAATAAAAAGGGAATATCGCAGGGGGCACAGCCCCCTGCACCCCATTATCTTTGGATGGGGCAGTGCCAATGGCCAAGCCGGGCATGGCAACTTACGCCAGTTCCCGGGGGTCCGGGGGCGATGGCCCCCGGGATATTCTATTTTCTTAAAAATCCCTCAGAGCCCGACCCAAAAGTCGGGCGGCGGAGGTTTGGCGAGGGATTTTGGGTCACCACAAGAAGGCTGAGAGCCCAGCGATGCTGGAGGCATCGTGGCGAACAGCCGACGCCGTGGTGGCACAAAAGACCCGCCAAACCGACCCGAAGGACCTTTGGGTCGGGCTCTCAGGAACGAACGTCCTTGGCCACGGCGTCGAGCACGCCATTGGCAAACTTGGCTTCGCGCGCGTCGAAGAACGCGTGGGCCACGTCGAGGTATTCGCTGATCACCGTGCCGACCGCGATGTCGGTGCGGGCGAGCAGCTCGTAGGCGCCGCAACGCAGGATCTGGAGCATCGTCTTGTCGAGGCGGGCCAGCGACCAGCCCTGCGCGAGGCGCGACTGGACCAGCGCGTCGATCTCGTCGCGACGGGCGATCACGCCCTTGACCACGTCGTCGAAGAATTCGACATCGGCAGCCGCATATTCGACGTCCTCGATCTCCCGGCCAAGGCGGTGGAGATGGAATTCGTCGAGCAGGAAGCGCAGTTCGGTGCCTTCCATGTCAACCTGATAGAGCGCCTGAACGGCAGCCAGCCGCGCGGCGGAGCGCGCCTGGCTCTTGTTGGTATTGGTCATAGTCCCAGTCTCAGTTCGATCGAGCGGGCATGGGCCGAAAGCCCTTCCGCATCGGCCAGCGCGATGGCCGCAGGGCCCACCGCGCCGATGGAATCATCGCTCACCTGAATGAAGCTCGTGCGCTTCATGAAGTCGAGCACGGAAAGCCCCGAAGAGAACCGCGCGCGGCGCCCGGTGGGCAGCACGTGGTTGGGGCCGGCCACATAGTCGCCGATGGCTTCGGGCGTCATGCGGCCAAGGAAGACCGACCCGGCATGGCGGATCTGGTCGAACAGGGTTTCGGGATCGTCGGTGGCGATCTCGACGTGTTCGGCGGCCAGCGCATTGGCGAGCGCGGGCGCCTCGTCGAGCGAATCGACCACGATCACCGTGCCGTGGGCGTCCCAGCTCGCCTTGGCGACGCGCGCGGTCGGCAGCATGGCGATTTCCACGCCGACCATGTCGACCACCTGATCGGCAAAGGCCGCGTCATCGGTGATCAGGATCGACTGCGCCGCCGGATCGTGCTCGGCCTGGCTGAGCAGGTCGGCGGCGATCCACTGCGGGTCGTTCTTCGCATCGGCAATCACGAGGATTTCCGAAGGCCCGGCCACCATGTCGATGCCCACGACGCCGTAAAGCTGGCGCTTGGCCTCGGCCACCCAGGCATTGCCCGGCCCGGTGATCACGTCGACCGGCCTGATCATCGCGGTGCCATGGGCGAGCGCGGCGACGGCCTGTGCCCCGCCCACGCGCCAGACTTCATCGACCCCGGCCAGATGCGCAGCGGCCAGCACCAGCGGGTTGATTTCGCCCTTGGGGGTCGGCGTGGTGACGACGAGACGGCCAACGCCCGCGACCTTGGCGGGAATGGCGTTCATCAGCAGCGAGGAGGGATAGGCCGCGCGGCCACCGGGCACATAGAGCCCGGCGCCATCGACCGCGCGCCACTTCGCCCCCAGACGCACGCCTGCCGCATCGGTATAGTCGCGGTCCTGCGGCATCTGCGCTTCGTGGTAGGCGCGGATGCGCTGGGCGGCCAGTTCGAGCGCGGCGCGCAAGTCGGGCGCGAGCGCATCGAAAGCCTCGCGGCAGGTCGCCGCGTCGATTTTCCAGCCGTCGCCTTCGGGCAAGTGGCCGTCGAAACGGTGGGTATACTCGGCCAGCGCCTCGTCGCCGCGCAGACGCACGTCCTCGATGATCGTCTGCACATCGCGGCTGACGTTTTCATCGCTTTCCCGGCGGTCCTTGACCAGCCGGGCAAAACGCTGGGCGAAATCGGGATCGGAACTCTTGAGGCGCAGCATCAGGCAGCCTTTCGTGCAGCCACTTGGGCGCGGAAGGAATCGATCAGCGCGCCCAGACGCGCGCTGTCGGTCTTGAGCGCGGCGCGGTTGACGATCAGCCGGGCCGAGATCTGCATGATCTGGCTGGTCTCGACCAGCCCGTTTTCCTTGAGCGTGCGCCCCGAGGAGACCAGATCGACGATGCGGCTGGCCAGACCCAGCGAGGGGGCCAGCTCCATCGCGCCGTTGAGCTTCACCACTTCGGCCTGCACGCCCATCTTCTCGAAATGGCGGCGGGTGAGGTTGGGATACTTGGTCGCCACGCGGGCATGGCTTTCGCGCACGCCGCCCTCGCCCGCGATGCCCGCAACCGGTTCGGCGACCGAGAGGCGGCAATGGCCGATGTCGAGATCGACCGGCGCGTAAAGGTCGGCATAGTCGAACTCGTCGATCACGTCCGACCCGACAATGCCCGCCTGGGCCGCGCCATGGGCAACGAACGTGGCCACGTCGAAGGCGCGCACGCGGATCAGCGTGACGTCCGGGCGGCTGGTGGCAAACGAGAGCGCGCGCGACGACTTGTCGAAGAACGCGGCCTCGGGCACCACGCCTGCCTGTTCGAGCAGGGGCAGTGCCTCTTCGAGGATGCGCCCCTTGGGAAGGGCGAAAACGAGCGGTGTGGCGGTGGTCATGACGCTTTCGCCCCTATGGCAAGCCGGGGAAAAGGGCAACTGTATGCAGCAACCGCTGCCCTCGTCCCCGTTTGCCTCATTCGCCCGGCGCGCGTGCGCGGATGGCCAGTGCGTGGACCCGCCCGCCCGGCAGATCGCCCAGCGCGCCATTGACCAGCCGCTGGCGGGCCAGACGCGAAACCCCGGCAAAGGCAGGGCTCTCGATCTCGACCGTAAAGTGCGATTCGCCCGTGCCGTCATCGCCCATATGACCGCTGTGACGGGCCGAATCGTTGGTGATCAGCAGATGCGTGGGCGCCAGTGCTTCCACAAGTTTACGTTCGATTTCCTGGGCAATCGGGCCTGCCATGTCTTTCCTTTCGCGTGGGCAGATACCATGTGCAATCGCGTGAAGCATGACAAGTTCCATGGCCGCGTCTCGGGGAACGGGCGCCTTTGCAATGCTCCGGGATGCGAGGATTCCGGCGAATTTCGTGCGCCCGGCGTGCGGCCCTCGGGGTTCGACGGGCCGGGCGACTATCGCTGGTTCTGCCTCGACCATATCCGCGCGTTCAACGCCGGGTACGATTTCTTTGCCGGGATGAGCCAGGACGAGATTCTGGCCGCGCAATCGCCGATCTCCGGCTGGGAAGACAGCACGCGCGCGTTTCGCCCCGATGCCGGGATCGACCAGGCCCCGCGCTGGGCCGATTTTGCCGATCCGCTCGAAGCCATTGCCCGCCGCGCCCGTGCCCGCAAGGCCGACCACGCTCAGGCGCAGGAAGCCGCCCGGCGCGGAATCTCGCCCGAAGACCGCGCGGCCTATGAAGCGCTGAACCTGCCTTTCGATGCCGACCGGCGGGCCCTGCGCCGCCGCTACACCGAACTCGTGCGCCGCTATCACCCCGACCACAACGGCGGCGACCGCAGCCTGGAAACGAAGCTGCAACGCGTGGTCGAGGCCTATGACCGCCTGCGGCACTCGCCGGGCTTGCGATAACCGGAACAAAAAAGGGGGAAGGAGCGTGTGGCCCCTCCCCCCCCCCCTTTCTTTTCAGACGGAACGCCCCCGGCTCACAGCCGCTCGGCATGCCAGCGCAGATGGTCGTCCATGAAGGTCGAGATGAAGTTGTAGCTGTGGTCGTAGCCCGGCTGCATCCGCAAGGTGAGGTCGACCCCGGCCTTTTCGCAGGCCTGTGCGAACAGGTGCGGGCGCAGTTGCTCGGCCAGAAAGCTGTCGGCCTCGCCCTGATCGATCAGGATCGCACCCGCCGGGCGCTTGCCGTCCTCGACCAGCGCGGTCGCGTCGTGCGCGCGCCACAGGGCCTTGTCCTCGCCCAGATAGCCGCCCAGCGCCTTGTGGCCCCACGGCACTTGCCCCGGCGCGACAATCGGCGCGAAGGCCGAAAGCGACTTGAAGGTTTCGGGGAAGGTCAGCCCCAGCGTGAGCGCGCCATGGCCGCCCATCGAGTGGCCGGTGATGCCCATGCGCGCCGGATCGACCGGGAAATGGGCCGCGACCAGCGCGGGCAGTTCCTGCGCGATATAGTCCCACATCCGATAGTGGGCGGCGAACGGCGCCTGCGTGGCGTTGACATAAAAGCCCGCGCCGAGGCCGAAATCATAGGCCCCGGCCGGATCGTCGGCCACGCCTTCGCCGCGCGGCGAGGTATCGGGTGCCACGAAAACCAGCCCCAGTTCGGCGCAGAGGCGGCGATATTCGCCCTTGTCGGTCACATTGGCATGGGTGCAGGTCAGCCCCGAGAGGTAGAACAGCATCGGCAACTTTGCGCCTTCGCCTACCTGCGCCTGGGGCGGCACGAAGACCGAGAAGGTCATCTCCGTCCCCGTCGCCGCCGAAGCATGCTTGTAGACCTCCAGCGTGCCGCCATGGGCCTTCGAGGTCGAAACGGTTTCGAGGGTCATTGCACCGCACCATAATTGTGCAGCGCGCAAAGCTTGTGGCCATCGGGATCGCGCAGATAGGCCAGATAATAAGGCGTTCCCTTGCGCACGCCCGGCGGGTCTTCGCAGGCACTGCCGCCATGGGCGAGGCCCGCCGCATGCCAGGCGTCGGCCTGTTCCGGGGTCATCGCGAAGCCGAGCGTGAAGCCGTTGGCGCAAGTGGCCGGTTCGCCGTTGATCGGCTTGGTCAGGATGAAGATGCCGCCGTTGTAGACATAGATCAGGCGCCCGGCATCGCGGTCGAGCAGGCCTTCGGGGCCCCCGAACGCGGCGAAAGTGGCGTCGTAGAAGGTCTTGGCGCGATCGAGGTCGTTGGTACCGAGCATCAGGTGGCTGAACATGGGGCCGCTCTCTCTCCGAACTGCGGCGCGCCGCGCGCCGCCTTGCGCAAGGGTGTGCCCGCCCGCGCCGGGCAAGGTCAAGCCCGCGTCCTCTTATTCCGGCCCTGATCCCGAAACAAACCCCAGCCGCGCCATGGCCATGCGCAACTCCTTGAGGCCATAAGGTTTGGTAATGACAGGAACATCGCCCCAGGCGCGGGTGTCGAGCCCTTCCCCATAGCCGGTGGCAAAGGCAAAGCGCACGCCCAGTTCGGCCAGCCGGTCGGCGATGGGGGCGCTGGTGGTGACCCCCAGATTGTAATCGAGCAGGGCGAAATCGAACAGGCCCTCGCCCGTCATGCGCTCGTCTATCATGCGCAGCGCGTCGCGCACCGAAGGCACCGTGGTGACACTGCGCGCGCCCAGATCGCGCAAGGCTTCCTCGCCATCGAGGGCGATGATCATGCTGTCCTCGACCAGCAGCGCGTCCTTGCCCGCCAGCGGCGTGCATCCGCCCTCGGCCCGGATCGGCAGGGCGCCATGTGCCCGCGCCGCCGCAACCCCGGCGATGGAACGTGCAGGCAGCGTGAAACGGGCGTGGAGGCCCTGCCGGTGGAAGTCCACCCGCGCGGTGCCCCCCAGATCGTAGGGGATCGAGCGTTCGATGATCGTGCTGCCAAAGCCGCGATGCCCCGGCTCGCGCACCTCCGGGCCATCGCGTTCGCGCCAGTCGATCACCAGATCGCCGCTTTCCCGCTCGATCTCCCACGAGAGGTCGACCGTGCCGCTGTCGGCCAGCGCGCCATATTTGGCGGCATTGGTGGTCAATTCGTGGATCACCAGCGCCATCGTCACATAGCCACGGGATAGAGCAGGACATTCTCGCCGCGCGCGACGATCCGGTGCGAGCGGTCGCGCAAGTAGGCGCTGGCCTCGACCTCGATCAGTTCGAGCAGCGGCGCCGGGCCCCAGCGATCGGCGGTGATCTGGTCGTGCGCGCGGGCGAGCGAGCGGATGCGGTCGTCGAGCGTGGCGATGAACGTCGCCACATCCTGTGCCCCGTCGCGCGTCTGGGCGATCAGGCCCCGGATCAGCGAGAGGATGTTGCGCACGCGGTGGTTGAGTTCGGCGATCAGCACTTCCTGCCGCTCGGAGGCGCGCGCGCGCTCGGCCCCGGCAGTCTCGGCCAGCCGCACCAGCACTTCGAGCATGCCCACGCGCAAGGCTTCGGCCACGCGGCGCTGCGCGGGGGTGAAGGACAGGCAGGTGCCCTTGACCAGCTCGCTCCAGGCCTCGAAGCTCTTGCGCGGGGTCAGGCGCGGGCCGTTGGGGCCATAGACCATGTCCTTTTCGGGCTTGCCCCCCCAGCGCACCTCGCGCAGGCGCTCGGCCCGGAACAGCACGACATAGTCACGCGGCTCGCGGCTGAGCGGGATCGCCAGCATGCCCGCGGCCACATCGGCATGACCGGCGGCCTCGGGCACGAGGGTCTGGATCGATTCGGTGGCAAAGACCTGCCCCGAGGATACCCGGTTGAGCATCCGCACGATGGCCTCGAACTGCGCGGCCGAAGGGGTGAGCCCCACCAGTGAAAGCTGCCCGCGCATGAAAATGCCGATGCCATCGGCCGGAATCGCATCGCCGATCACGTCGGCCAGCCATTGCGGATCGTCGAGCAGGTCGTTGTCCTGCGCCACGGTCGCCAGCAGGCGGTCGGTCACCGCGCGCCCACGCGCTTCATAATCGCGCGCCTGGGCATGTTCGCGCGCTTCGAGCATCAGCGAGAACATCTGCCCGAACAGTTCGGCCGCGCCGCGCGCGGCCATCGTGGGCAGGCGCGGGGCATAGTGATGGCAGGCAAACAGGCCCCAGAGCTTGCCCCCCACCACGATCGAGATCGACAGCGAGGCCCGCACGCCCATGTTGCGCAAATATTCGATATGGATCGGCGAGACCGCGCGCAGCACGCAGAGCGACTGGTCGAGCACCTGCCCTGCCGGATCGCGCCCGGGCACGAGCGGCACGGGCACCGCCCCGACATCGGCGATCACGCGGAACGTGTTGCGCAAATAGAGCTGGCGCGCCTGTGCGGGAATGTCGCTGGCCGGGTAGTGGAGGCCCAGAAAGCTCTCGACACCGTGGCGCACCGCTTCGGCGACGACTTCGCCCGATTCCTGCGCATCGAACCGGTAGACCATCACCCGGTCGAACCCGGTGATCGCGCGGACCTGCCGCGCACCTTCGCGCAGGAAGGCAGACAGATCGTCGACATGCTGGAGCCGCGCGATCATCCCGCGCACGACCGAAACCGCCTCGATCGGCTCGACCGCCGCCGGTTCGGCCTCGATCACGATCTCGCGCCCGGCAAAATGCACGGCCACGTCGAACAGCCGCGCGTCCCCCAGCAGGGCCAGCCCCAGAATCCGTTCGACCGCATCGGGGCCGCGCAGGCCGGTCAACCGGTTGCGGATCGTGTGGATCGCCTCGCGCGCAAACAGGTGGTTGAGCGGCATGCCCAGCGCGGCCTCGGGCGCGGCTCCGGTAAAGCCTTGCAGGTTTTCCGAAACCCGCGCGATCATCCAGTCCGGCGTGGTGGCGACGAGGAAGCCGAAAGGCTGGACATTGCCCAGAATGTGGATCGGCTCGCGGTCGCAATTGCTCAAGTCGACAGCAAAACCGTCAGCCCCGGCGTGGGAGCGCTGCTCGTGGGGGGCTGGAATTTGGGTCATCGGCATTGCCAGCAATGCACGACCGGGCGTTTGGTGCCACAGTTTTTTACGATTGGGGGCCTTTCTGCCCCTCCGTCAGCCCTTCGGGCTGCTTTCCTCCCCATTGCATGGGGAGGATCAGGAACAAGCTCCTCCCCACGCTGTGGGGAGGAGCTTCTATCGGGCGGCGATCAGCCCAGACCGGGAATGGCCTGCTGTTCGATCACCGGGGCCTCGAAGCTGGCCATCGGCCAGGCGCAATAGTCGGCGGCGTAGTAGGCGCTCGGGCGGTGGTTGCCGCTCTCGCCCAGCCCGCCGAAGGGCATCGTCGCCGCAGCGCCCGTGGTCGGACGGTTCCAGTTGACCACGCCCGCGCGCACGAACAGGCGGAATTCGTCCCACAGCGACGGATCGGCGCTGACCAGCCCCGCCGAAAGGCCAAAGGCCGTGGCATTGGCGGCCTCGATGGCGGCGGCAAAACCGGCCACGCGGCGGACCTGCAACACGGGCGCGAAAATCTCGCGGTCGGGCGTGGCAACGCCGGTCACGTCGAGGATCACCGGCGCGAAGAAGGCCTCGCGGCGCCCGGCCAGTTGCGCTTCGGTCAGGATCGGGCGCGCACCGGCCACGACCAGCGCCTGAACCGCCTCGCGCGCGGCGCGGGCCTGTGCATCGCCGATCAGCGGGCCCATGAAGGCTTCGCCCTCTTCGTCCCACGCCGCAATCGGCAGGGCGCGCGCCAGATCGACCAGCGCGGCCAGCACCGCATCGCCCCAGTCGCCTTCGGGCAGGATCAGCCGCCGCGCGCACGAACAGCGCTGGCCGGTGGTGATGAAGGCCGACTGGACGATCAGGCTGGCCACCGCCGACGGATCGCCATCCCAGGCCACCAGCGGATTGTTGCCGCCCAGTTCGAGCGCGAGGATCACGTCGGGACGGTCGGCAAACTGGCGGCGGAAGACCTGCCCGGCCTGCGCCGAACCGGTGAACAGCAGCCCGTCGATGGGCCCGGCCAGCAGCGCCTCACCCGTCTCGCGTCCGCCCTGCACGATGGTCAGCACGCCTTCGGGCAGGCCCGCCTCGCGCCAGAGCGCGCCCATCGCAGCGCCCGTCGCCGGGGTCAGTTCCGAAGGCTTGAACACCACCGTATTGCCTGCCAGCAGCGCGGGCACGATGTGGCCATTGGGCAGGTGGCCGGGAAAATTGTAGGGCCCGAGCACGGCCATCACGCCATGGGGCCGGTGCGACAGGCTGGCCGTGCCGAACGGCATGTCGGCGCTGCGCGCGCCCGCGCGCTCGGCCTGGGCGGCGATGGACACGGCAACCTTGCCCGCCATCGAGGCCTGCTCGGTGCGGGTTTCCCACAGGAGCTTGCCGGTTTCCGCCGCGATCAGCGCGGCCAGCGTCGGGCTCGCCTTGACCAGTTCGGCATAGCGGCGGGCAATCGCCACGCGCTCTTCGAGCGGCGTGCGCGCCCAGCCCGGAAAGGCCGCGCGCGCGGCCTCGATGGCTGCGGCGCAAGCCGCCGCATCGGCCACGTTCCCTTCCCAGACAGCATGGCCATGGGCGGGATCGAACGAGGTAAGGGTCTGGGTCACGGTCTCAACTCACGGTCAGGATGTCGCCGGGACGGGCGCCCAGCACGGCAAGGGTTTCTTCAGGCAGGATCAGCGCGCCTTCCCCGATCCGTACCGGGGTGAGCACGGCGCGGAAACCCGCAAGGCCGGGATTGGCGACGAGCGACAGGCGCTCGTTGGCCTGCGCCTCCACTTTTCCGGCCTGCACGGGCAGGCTGCGGGCATTGCGGATCGTGCGGATATGGTCGCGCGTGGCGGTCACCGTCGGGCCGCCATCGAAGATGTCGATCAGGCCCGAGCGGGTGAAGCCCTCGTCCTCCAGCATGGCGAGCGCGCGCTCGCCATGGCGATGGACCTTGCCAATGGCCTCGCGCGCGGAAGGCGCGCACAGTTCAAGGTAGATCGGATGGCGCGGCGCGAGATCGAGGATGAACTGGCCATCGGTCGCGGTGATCATCCGGTCCGCGTCCTCGAACGGCAGGCGGAAGAACTTGCCCGCAATGCCATTCCAGAACGGGCTTTCGTCGCGCTCGTCGAACCAGCCGCGCAGTTCGGCCATGATCGTGGGCGCGAACAGGCCCGCATTGGCGCCGATCAGCGCATAGCGCGCGCGCGCCAGCAGCGAGCCGGCCCCCGCCTGCCGCTTGCGCGGACGCAGGAACAGCGAGCCCACTTCCGACGCGCCCGTGCATTCGTTGACCAGCACCAGCGCCTGATGGTCGAACCGGGTGCCCGTGGCCGACGAATATTGCGCCAGCGTCATCACCCGGAACGAATAGTGCGGCCGGTGCAGCCCGACCCCGCCCTTGATGCTCGCCACCCCCTCGATGGAGCCGGTAGCGGTATCTTCGAGCATCAGCGTGTACCACGCCTCGCTCGCAGGAAGATCGCGCGCAAAGCTCTGTTCCGACAGGGCGAGCCGCTCGGTCAGGACGGCGCGATCCTCGGGCAGGCTGGTGAAGCCCTTGCCCGAGAGAAAGGCCAGATCGAGCAGCGCGTCGATATCAGCCGGTCCCGCCGGCCGCACCACCAGCATCAGGCGCCTGCCAGCGCAGGCTGCGCGTCAACCTTGCCCCAGCCGCGCGCGCGCGCATCGGCCAGCGTCGCGTCGAGCCGGGCCAGCGCCTCGTCCACTTCGGCAGGCGCGATCAGCAGCGAGGGCAGCAGGCGAATGCAGTTGTCGCCGCCACCGGCCACCAGCAGGCCATGCTCGCGCGCCAGCGCCATGACTTCGCGGTTGTTGGGGTGCAGCTTGAGGCCCATCAGCAGACCCTTGCCGCGCGGCTCGACCACCTGATCGGGATAGCGCGCGGCCAGCGCCGCAAAGCCGGTGAAGAAACGCTCGGACATGGCCCCGACATGGGCCAGCGCCTCGTCCTTCGCAAGGATTTCGAACACGGCAAGGCCCACGGCCATGGCCAGCGGATTGCCACCGAAGGTCGTGCCGTGGAGGCCGGTGCCCATGCCGCTCGACGCCTCCGCGCTCGCCAGCACGGCCCCGATGGGGAAACCGCCGCCCAGCGCCTTGGCAATAGCCATGATGTCGGGCTCGGCGCCGGGGAACCACTGGTGGGCGAACAGCTTGCCGGTGCGGCCCATGCCGCTCTGCACTTCGTCGTGGATCAGCAGGACGCCGTGTTCGCGGGTCAGGCGGCGCAGCGCCAGCAGGGTTTCCCCGTCGAACGCGCGCGCACCGCCTTCGCCCTGCACCGGCTCGATGATCACCGCCGCCGTGGTCGGGCGGGACACCGCCTCCTGCACGCTCGCCCAGTCGTCGATCGAAAGCTGGTGATAGCCGGGCAGGCGCGGGCCGAAGCCTTCGAGGTACGAGGGATTGCCCGAGGCGTTGATCGCGCCATAGGTCCGCCCGTGGAACGAACCGGCAAAGCCGATCACGTCGACGCGCTGCACGTCGCCCTTCGCGAAGTGATAGCGGCGGGCGATCTTGAGCGCGGCCTCGACCGCCTCGGTGCCCGAATTGGCGAAATAGGCCATGTCGGCAAACGTCGCGGCGGTCAGCTTTTGCGCCAGCTCTTCCTGTCCGGGAATGCGGAAGATGTTGGAAACATGCCAGAGCTTGTGCGCCTGGGTGGTCAGCGCCTCGACCAGCGCGGGATGGGCATGGCCGAGCGCGCACGTCGCGATCCCCGCCACGCAATCGAGGAAGCGGCGGCCATCGCGCGCCTCAAGCCAGACGCCTTCCCCGCGTTCCACTTCGATCTGGGCACGGGCATAGAGCGGCATCAGAGCTTCGGACATGAGACTTTCTCCCCGCAATCGTCGTTGCGGACTTGTGGTTGCATCAAAACGGGAATTTTGCCGAATTCAGGCGGCGTGTCAGGCGGCCTGGGTCATCTTGAAGATGCCCGTGGCATTGCCGCTGTCGAACGCGAGGTCGAGCTTGCCGGTGGCCGGATCGACACGGCGGGTGATGAATTCGAAGAACGAACCGGGCACCTCGCGCGCGACCAGCGTGCCGTCGGCAGCGCGGAACGTGCGCTTGACTTGCGCGGCGCGCAGCGCGGTCTGGCGCACACGGCCCGAGGCGGAGGTTTCCACCTTGTCCTTGATGCTGCGCCCGGCCTCGCGCTCGCCCTGCGCGGTAGCCTCCACATCGGTCACGCGGTCGGTCACATGGTTGAAGGCATTGCCTTCGGTGGAAATCCAGGCCGCCTCGGCGCTTTCGGCCAGCAGGGTTTCGTAGTCGGCCTCGAACGGCACCGCGTGCTGGCGGTCGAACAGGCGCATCACCGTGCGCAGCGCATCGGCCGCATCGTCGGTCGGCACGCTGCCGCCCTCGCCCAGACGGGCCAGCACGGCGCCCGTCGCCGCGTCGAAGCGGTCGAGCGCGGAACCGAACACGCGCACCGCCGCCTTGGCGAAATCGGGCGAGAACTGGTCGACATGCAGTTCGCTCACGAAGAACTGCGGCATCGTTTCGGGAAACTGCGCATGGCACCAGACATGGCCGGTCATCTTCAGGCGCGGCAGCGGATAGAGCCCGACCTCGACATAGCCGAGCGGTTCGAGCACGCGGCGGATCGCCTCCACCCCCTGCGGCATCGCACAGCGCGTGCCCTGCGGCAGGGCCACCGTGCGCAGCGCGCCATGGTCGAGCACGATCCGGCGCCCTTCGCGCGCGCAGTCGGCGACATAGGCCGCCCCTTCGGGCACGCGGTCGATCAGATCGGCAAACAGCACGAGGTTGAGCGCCTCGGCAAAGCGCAAGGCATCGACACCATTGACCGGCGCATGGGCGCCCACCGGAACCATCGGCGCGGCGAGCGCACGAATCTGCTCGGCACGGTCGCGTCCCAGGACATTTTCGACAAGGTCGCCACTGCCTGCAAGTTCGATGGTTGCGGAATGCTGCATTATGCGACCTTTCGATCTAGTATCGTTGCTGGCCCCTGTTTATGCTAGGAAAGCAGCGCCTCAAAACGGCGATGTGTCATCTGTAGATCAGGTTTTGGAATGAGCGACTCCCGCCGGGAACTCCCTTCGATGACAGCTCTGGCCTGTTTCGCGAGCGCCGCGCGCGAAGGCGGCTTCTCGCGCGCGGGCGAGCACCTCGGCCTGACCCAGAGCGCGGTCAGCCGCCAGATCGCCCTGCTCGAAGAAAGCCTGCAAACCCCGTTGTTCACCCGCCACGGGCGGCGCGTCACCCTCAACGAGGCGGGCCGCGCCTATCTCGAAGACATCGAACCGGCGCTGCGCCGCATCCGTCAGGCCACGATCAAGACCATGGACCGGGGCAGCCGCCGCGATCTGGCCATCGCCACCCTGCCCAGCTTCGGCATGCGCTGGCTGGCCCCGCGCCTGCCGGGACTGACCACGCGCCACCCCGAACTGACCGTCAATTTCGCCGCGCGCTCGTTTCCGTTCAACTTGCGCGAGGAGCGTTTCGATGCCGCGATCCACTTCGGCGCGGCGGACTGGGCCGATGCAGAGATGGTCCCCCTGTTCACCGAACAGGCCGTGGTCGCCTGCGCGCCGGACTGGCTGCGCACCGAAGGGATCAGGGCCCCCGCCGACCTGCTTGACAAGCCGCTCCTGTTCCAGACCTCGCGCCGACAGGCGTGGAACCGCTGGTTCGCCGCGGCGGGAATCGAAGGCCTGCCCCCGCTCAAGGGGCCCAATTTCGAGCAGTTCCTGATGCTGGCCCAGGCCGCCGCCGCCGGATCGGGCGCAGCGCTGCTGCCGCGCTTCCTGATCGAGCCCGAACTGGAGTCTGGCGTGCTGGTCACCCCGTTCGAGACCGCGCTGGTCGATGAAGGGCGCTATTACCTCGTCCTGCGGCCCGACTGGCGCGAACATGCCGGGCTGGTCAAGTTTCATGACTGGCTGGTGGAGGAGGTGCGGTGACTTTTGCCCCTCCACCACCCGCTATGCGGGCGGTGGAGGGGCGCGGGTTAGAACGTATTGTCGCGCGGAAATCCGACTGGAGGCAGGCGCCCGGCCGCGCCGCGTGCGACCTTCCACGGGAGCAGGTCCTTTTCGACGCGGGTGCGCCCGGTGTCGCCGCCCATTGTCCAGCTCAGGCCGTCTTCGAGCCTGAGCGTGATCGCGTCGGACAACCCGCCATCGCGATAGCGTTGCAGCGTAACCCCCTGCCCCTTGGCCAGGATCGGCACTTCGGAGAGCGCGAAGATCACCAGCTTGCGGTTCTCGCCCATGACCGCGACATGGTCGTGTTCGGGCGCGATCTCGCGCACGATCTTGAGCTGGACACCCGGCTTGGTCGAGACGACGCCGCGCCCCTTTCGTGTTTCGGCGAGCAGTTCGTCCATTTCCGCCGCGAAGCCGCGCCCGCTGTTGGCTGCCAGCAGAAGCTGGCCCTTGGGGCGATAGACGACCAGCGCGACGATGTGGGCATCCGGGTCGATGTCGACCATCGTGCGGATCGGCTCGCCAAAGCCGCGCGCGCCGGGCAATTTGTCGGCACCCAGCGTATAGAACCGCCCGGTGTCGAGCGCGACCAGCAGCTTGTCGGTCGTCTGCGCGTGGAGCACCCAGGCCGGGCCGTCGCCTTCCTTGAACTTGAACTCGGTATCGAGCGGCAGGTGGCCCTTGGCCGCGCGAATCCAGCCGCGCGCGGAAAGGACGACGGTGACCGGCTCCTTCTCGATCATCGCGTCCATCGAGAATTCGCGGGTGGGCGCGGCCTCGGCAATGGTGGTGCGGCGGCGGCCCAGCACCGTTTCGGGGCCATAGTCCTTGCGCAGGGCGGCCAGTTCGCGCTTCAGGCGCGTGCGCTGGCGTGCCGGGCTTTCGAGCAGCTTGTTCAGCTCGTCCTGCTCGGCCAGCAAAGCGTCGTGCTCGCGGCGCAGTTCCATTTCCTCAAGCTTGCGCAACGAGCGCAGGCGCATGTTGAGGATCGCCTCGGCCTGGCGGTCGGTCAGGCCGAATTCGGCCATCATGACCGGCTTGGGCTCGTCCTCGGTACGGATGATCTCGATGATCCGGTCGAGGTTGAGATAGGCAATGATATAGCCTTCGAGCAGTTCGAGCCGCGCGGCGATCTTGTCGAGCCGGTGCTGCGCGCGGCGCAGCATGATGTCGATCTGGCTGATCACCCATTCCTGAACGAGATCCTTGAGGCCGAGCACGCCGGGGGTGCGCTGGGCATCGAGCACGTTGAGGTTGAGGCCAAAGCGCGATTCAAGGTCGGTCAGGCGATAGAGCGATTCCCTGAGCAGGTCGGGATCGACATTGCGGCTCTTGGGCACGAGTACGATGCGGATATGCTCGTCGCTCTCGTCGCGCACGTCTTCGAGGATCGGCAGCTTCTTGTCGCCGATGAGGGCAGCGATCTGCTCGATCAGCTTGCCCTTCTGGACCATGTAGGGAATTTCCGAGACGACCAGTTGCCACTGGCCGCTGCCCAGCTTCTCGATGCCGGTCTCTTCCCACTGCCCCGCCTCGTCGCGCCCGGTCGAAAAGCGCCCGCGCACGCGCAGTGAGCCGCGCCCGGTTTCATAAGCCGCAGCGATCAGCGCCGGGCTGTCGACCACCACGCCCCCGGTGGGGAAATCGGGACCGTGGAACACTTCCATCAACTGGGCATGCTCGGCCTGGGGATTGTCGATCAGCATCAGTGCGACGTCGACGATCTCGGCGACATTGTGGCTGGGGATATTGGTGGCCATGCCCACCGCGATCCCGCTGGCGCCATTGGCCAGCAGGTTGGGAAAGAGGCCGGGGAAAATGTCCGGCTCGTGATCCTCGCCATTGTAGGTGGGGACGAAATCGACCGTGCCTTCGTCGAGTCCCGCCATCAGGCGGATCGCCGTCGGCGTCAGGCGCGCTTCGGTGTAGCGGTAGGCGGCGGCGTTATCGCCGTCGATATTGCCGAAGTTGCCCTGCCCCTCGACCAGCGGATAGCGCAGCGCGAAATCCTGCGCGAGGCGGACCATCGCGTCGTAGACCGAGGCATCGCCATGGGGATGATACTTGCCGATGACATCGCCGACCACGCGCGCCGATTTCTTGAACGCGCTGTTGGGGTCGAGCCGCAATTGCCGCATGGCCCAGAGCAGGCGGCGGTGGACCGGCTTGAGCCCATCGCGCAAGTCGGGCAGCGAGCGCGCGGTGATCGTCGAGAGCGCATAGACCAGATAGCGTTCCGACAGCGCGGAATCGAACGGGGCATCGACAATCGCGTCAAACGGATCGGATGCGTCGAAGGGGTCTGTCAGATCATCGGCCATGGGAAACAAGGTGTAGCAACACCGTGAACAAAACGGAACCTCTGTAAACGCGCCCGTGCCCGTGCCGCCTGTGGGCAAATTGGCGCCCTATTCGAGGCGCCCGCCGCTCAGCACCCGCGCCAGCCCCGGATGGACCCGGCGCAAGGCCTGGCCCAGCACGACCGCCCCGCCCAGCGCCAGCACCGGCTGCCCGAGCAGGAACAGCGGATAGGCCGGTGCCCCCAGCGGGCCGGTGATCTGGCCGATGGCCGGCCCGGCGCACCAGATCAGGATCAGGTGCGCGCAAAACATCAGGAACACATATGGCTCGGCCCGCAGGAGGCCATCGCCCAGCCGCTGCATCCGCCCTTCCCCGGCCAGCCGCCACGCCAGCGCCCAGAAACACAGCGCCGTGGCCGCGCGCATGGCCAGATCGGCCAGCGCGAAGACCAGCGGATGCGCGGCTTCCTCCGCCGCATCGAAGACTTCCAGCCAGATCTTGAGCGCCGCCATCGCCAGATAGGGCAGGACCAGCAGCTCCAACGGCCAGCCCCCCACCCGCGCAGCCAGATCGCCCCGGCGGGCGAGCATGCCCAGCACGAAAAATGCAAGGATCGAGGGCCGCTGCAACACGTAAAAGCCCCAGGGCAGGCCCCCGGCAAAGAGGCTCCAGACCAGAGCCATCAGCGCGATGCCCCCCAGCACCGGCGTGCGCGCCCGCACCAGCAGGGGCGCGGCCACGAGGCAGACGAACAGGTCGCGCAGGAACGGCATCTGCACGTTGATCTCGTTGGGCGCGCGAAACGCGAGCAGCTCGTTGGCCAGCCAGTCCAGCGCCGCCAGATTCAGCGCCTCGGGATGGGGGGCATAGAGCCACCCGGCCAGCGCCGCGCCCGAAACCACCACAATCGCGATCAGGTTCCACGCGACCATCGGCACGAGCACGGCCCGCACCTTGCCGGCCAGAAACCGCCGCCAGCCGCGCCGGGCCAGCGAGGGCCCGACCAGCCAGCCGGAAATCATGCTGAGCAAGGGCACCGAACTGCGCCCGAGCAACTCGATCAGGCCCCAGCGAAGCAAGCCTTGCGGCGTATCGGCCAGCGCGCTGAGCGACGGGCCATAGAGCCCCGTCCACGCATGGACATAGACGATGCCCATGATGCACAGCACGCGGGAAATACCGATGGCGCGGGACAGTTGCCCAGAACGCTGCGGCCCGGAACGCTGGTGTCCTGAACGGGATGAACGGGAAAACCGATTGGCGGACAAGAGAACCCTTCTTGTGTCTGCATCCTCTCCCGCGCGCACCACGGGCGCGGGCGGGACCATTCCTGCAAACACACGAGGGGCGCTATTGTGCCCGCCTCCGGTTCATCTCCTCCCGTTCATACCCCTGTTCAGCCGGCATAATATCCCACGCCGACGATGTGGTTGCCCACACGCTGGACGAGCGAACGCTTGTGCTCGACGCGGTTGTCGTTGCGGTTGAGCCAGACGTAATCGACCCGGCCCGCGCCCTTGGCATTGGCCAGCGTCATCATCTGGCGCACCAGCGGCGTGCCTTCGGCATCGGTCATTTCGGCAACGCTGGTGCCAACCAGACGCGGATCGGCGCCCGAAGCCTCGTAACGCCCGTCGAGGCTGAACACGAAGACGTAGAGATCCTTGTCGTGGAACGGGCCCTGCTGGGCGTTGAATTCGGCAAAGGCGCGGGCCGGGCCGACGCCCTGAAGCTCGGCCACGGCACGGGCGAGCATGGCCTGGGCATCAGCCGATCCGGCATGAGTCGAAGCAAGAGCCGGCGCAGGCGCGGCCACCAGCGGCAGGACGACAAGCGGCTGGGCCAGGGCACAGGCGGCAGCGACGAACGGACGAGTGAAAAACGGCATGGTTCTGACCTCCTTGGACGGTGCGTACAACGCCTCGGGAAGATCGCCGCGCGGCGGACTATCGCGCGATCTCTCGTGGTGGAATCGCTCTAGGCCTGCCGTGCGGGGGTGTCTGTGCGCCAGATCAAATCCGCGTGGACGGCAAAAAAGGGCGCGGACAAGCCACGCCCCGTGCAGGCCTTGCGGCCCCCATGCAGACCTTGCGGACTCGCCCCCCGTGCCAGCCTTGCGCGGGGGGCGTGTAACGGTCAGCCCAGCCAGGCGACGATCTGGCGCGCCACGTCGTTGGCGGCGTGGTTGATGGCCGGGGTGATGGCTTTGACGTGGTCGCCGACGTGGGGAATCACGCTCTCGAAGCGGCGGGTTTCCATGTGGCCGCCCGGCGTTTCCTTGACCGCGTCGAAGCGGACCACCACGCTGTGGCTGGGCACGTCGTAGCCCATGGCCAGAAGCCGACCGGACAGGCGCTGCTGCCAGCTGTCGACATCGCCCTCGACCACCAGCGTTCCGGCCCGCGCACGCAGGGTCTCGGCCACGAGGTGCTGGAACTGGCGCGAGGGGCGCTCGACCCACTGGGCATCCTTGAGATAGGCGATATTGGTCGGATCGACCTGCACGGCCACGCGCAGCACCGCAATGCGCGCGTCTGCCGAAGGCTCCATCACCACGACCGATCTGGCCAGCGTGCCCGAAGCCCCCTCGCCGGCCGGCAGGCTGGCCTCGGGCGTGAGCGCGATCAGGCTGTCAGGGGCCTTGGTGCCGATGCTGACACAGCCCGACAGGGCGAGCGCGGCACCTGCAACGAGAGCCAGACGGCTCGCGCCGGGGATCAAACGGGACATCATGTGCAAACTCCCCATGGCGCGCTCAGTGCTTGTAGTCGGGCAGCTTGGCGCTGCCCACGATGCTGCTGACACCGCGGTCGTTGATACGGTCGGTCACCTCGCGCAAGGACCGGGTGGTCGCCTGAAGATCGCGCATGGCGGCTTCGGCGGCAGGCAGGGTCTTGTCGTTGAGCTGGTGGAGGCCGGGCTGGGCCGAGGTGGCCGTCGCGTTGAGCGCGTCCGCCGCGCCCTGCACCGACTTGAGCGTCGTGCGCATCTGCTGGGCCAGGCCGTTGCCCTGGTCGTTGAGCATCTGGTCAGCCGAACCGGCCACCTTCTCGAAGGCGGCGAGCGTGTAGGTCGCCTGACGCAGCGTCGATTGCAGTTCGGCCAGCGTGCGCTGGACCTGCGGCGAGGCATCGGCAAGGTTGGCGGTCATCTTGTCGGTATGCGCGAGGATGTTCTCGATCGACTTCTGGTTCTTGTCGGAAAGCACCATGGTCAGCCGCTCGGTCAGCGTGGCGAGGCGTTCGAGCAGGAGCGGCGCATTCGAGAGGATCTCGCCCAGCCCCGAGCGCTTGGTCGGGATCACCGGGGCGCCATCGGGCCCCGGCTGGTCGATCGGGGGGGCGCCCTTGACGGCCCCTGCCAGCTGGACCGTCGAAACGCCGGTAAAGCTGCCCTGAAGGCTGGCGGTCGTGCCCATCAGGATCGGCACGCGCTTGTCGATGGCGATGCGCACGCGCACGAACTCGGGGTCTTTCTCCCACAGTTCGATGTCCTTGACCTGCCCGGACGGCACGCCCGAGAACGAGACTTCCGAGCCCTTGGCCAGCCCGTCGACCGACTGCTTGAAGAAGATGTCGTACTCGTTCTGCTCGTGCTGGTTGAGCCGTGCGATCCAGACGGTCAGAACGGCCGTCCCCACCAGCAGCAGCAGGGTGATGGCACCGACCCAGATATGGTTTGCCCGCGTTTCCATCGCTTAGTCCTGTTTGCCCGTGGTGCCCGATGGCCCCGTCCGGTCCGCATCGCGGTCCTGTGCATCCTTGGCCGCACGCCCGCGCGGCCCGTTGAAATATTCCTGGATCCACGGATGATCCGTGGCCAGCAGTTCGGGGATCGTGCCCACCGCGATCACTTTCCTGTCGGCCAGAACGGCCACGCGGTCGCAGATCGCGTAGAGCGTGTCGAGGTCGTGGGTGATCAGGAACACAGTGAGGCCGAGCGTGGCCTGAAGATCGGCGATCAGGGTATCGAACGCGGCGGCGCCGATCGGGTCGAGCCCGGCGGTCGGTTCGTCGAGGAACAGCAGTTCGGGATCGAGCGAGAGCGCGCGGGCAAGGCCGGCGCGCTTCTTCATGCCGCCCGAAAGCTCGGAAGGGTATTTGTTGGTGGCATTGGCCGGAAGACCCGAAAGCAGCACCTTGTAGCGCGCGATCTCGCCGCGCAGGTCGTCGGTGATCTCGGGATAGAACTCGCGCAGGGGAACCTCGACATTCTCGCCCACGGTCAGTGTCGAGAACAGCGCGCCACCCTGGAACAGCACGCCCCACCGGCTGCGGATGTCGATATCGGCATCGTCGCGCGCATCGGTGATCGAGCGGCCCAGCACCTCGATCGAGCCTTCTTCGGGAATCTGGAGCCCGATGATCGAGCGCATGAGCACCGACTTGCCGGTGCCCGATCCGCCCACCACCCCCAGGATTTCGCCGCGCCGCACGTCGAGATCGAGGTATTCGTGGATCGTGTTGCTGCCGAAACGGTTGACCAGCCCGCGCACGCGGATGGGGAATTGCGCATCCGGCTGTAACTGGGCCGGCTGTAGCTGGGCCGGCTGCAACTGGGCCGGTTCGGGGGCGGAAGCAACGGCGGCTTCGGCCTGAGCCTCGGGCGGCGGCGCCTGCGTGTCGTCCATCGCGCTCATCCCCAGCCGATCTTGGTGAAGAAGACCGCGAAGAACGCGTCGAGCACGATCACCATGAAAATCGCCATGACCACTGCGGCGGTCGTGCGGGTGCCCACTTCCTCGGCGTTGTTCTTGACCTGCATGCCCTGATAGCAGCCCGCCACCGATACGATCAGCCCGAACACCGGCCCCTTGACCAGCCCCACCCAGACATCGTGCAACGGCACGACTTCCTGAATGCGCGCGAGGAACGTGAGGAACGGAATGCCCAGCGTGAGCGAGGCAAGAAACGCGCCGCCCACGATCCCGAGCGCGGCCGAATAGATGCCCAGCAAGGGAAGCATCAGCATCGTGGCCAGAATGCGCGGCAGGATCAGCGCCTGCGTGGGCGAGACGCCGATAGTGCGCATGGCATCGACTTCCTCGGTCAGCTTCATCGTGCCCAACTGCGCGGCAAAGGCCGAGCCCGAACGGCCCGCGACCATGATCGCGGTCATCAGGATGCCCAGTTCGCGCAAGGTCAGGCGCCCCACGAGGTTGACGGTATAGATTTCGGCGCCGAACTGCTGGAGCTGGACCGCGCCCTGCTGGGCGATCACCACGCCGACCAGAAAGCTCATCAGGCCCACGATGGCCAGCGCATTGACGCCGACCAGTTCCATCTGGTGGACCAGCGCCTTGCCCCGGAACGCGCGCGGATGGCGCAGCATCGTGCCCATCCCCGAAACGACCAGCCCGAGGAACCCGATGACCTGCACGGTGCCGCGCGCCATGTCGACCACCGCTTCGCCCACTTGCGAGGGGACGCGCTGGATCAGGGGCAGGCGCGGAGGGCTCAGGCTCTGGGTGTTTTCCTCGGTTTCCTCAAGCGCCGCGATCAGGCGGGTGGCCTCCTCGCGGCCATTGGCTACCTTTGCGTCAAACTGGCGCGAGAGCCGCAACACGATCCAGGCGCCCACGGTGTCCATGCGGTCCACCCCGGCAAGGTCGATGGTGGCCACCGCCTCATCGATCTGGCGCAGCTTGTGGTCGATCGCCCCCAGCGAAGACACGACCATGGGGCCGCGCAAGACCAGCGTGGTGCCCTCGCCGCCCTGGCCAGGTTCCATGGTGAATTCGGCTAAGGCTCTCATCCTGCCCGCTTCATGGGGGAAAATGTGGGGGGCGACAAGTGCTGCACATGCGTTCAAACACGGCAATGCCCTGTTCTGTTCCCGCAACAGCGGCGATCATGGTTGCGAGGAAGCCCGCCAGATGGCAAGGCGCCACCCCATGAGCGAGACCAATCTTCAGCCGGAATCGGGCCAGGACCAGCTGGCCAAGACCTTTGAACCGGGTGCCATCGAGGCGCGCTGGTACCAGCATTGGGAGCAAGGCGGCCTGTTCCGTCCCGAGCGCCCGCAGGCCCAGCCGTTTACCATCGTAAACCCGCCGCCCAACGTAACCGGCTCGCTCCACATCGGCCACGCGCTCGACAACACGCTTCAGGACATCGTGATCCGTCACGAGCGCCTCAAGGGCAAGGACGCTCTGTGGGTGGTCGGCACCGACCATGCGGGCATCGCCACGCAGATGGTCGTCGAGCGCCAGCTCGAAGCCGCCGGTGACAAGCGCACCAACCACACCCGCGAGGAGTTCATCGCCAAAGTGTGGGAATGGAAGGCGGAAAGCGGCGGCACGATCACGCGCCAGCTGCGCCGTCTGGGCTGCTCGATGGACTGGAGCCGCGAACAGTTCACGATGGACCCGCACTTCACCCGCGCGGTGGTCAAGGTCTTCGTCGACCTCTACAATCAGGGCCTGATCTACCGCGACAAGCGGCTGGTGAACTGGGACCCCAAGCTCAAGACCGCGATTTCCGACCTCGAAGTCGAAACGCGCGAGGTCAAGGGCGGCTTCTGGCGCTTCCGCTACCCGCTGGCCGATGGCGTGCGTCTTGACGACGGGGCCGACCATATCGTGGTCGCCACCACGCGCCCGGAAACCATGCTGGCCGACATGGCCGTGGCCGTCCACCCCGAGGACGCCCGCTACAAGAGCGTGATCGGCAAGCACATCATCCTGCCGATCACCGGGCGCCGCATTCCCGTCGTGGCCGACGAACACGCCGATCCCGAACTGGGCACGGGCGCGGTCAAGATCACGCCGGGTCACGATTTCAACGACTTCGACGTGGGCCGCCGCGCGGGCATCAAGGCCGCCGACATGCTCAACATGCTCGACGCGCAAGCTCGCGTGATCCAGACCGCCGATGGCCTGATCCCGGCTGAATTCCTGGGCCTCGACCGCTTCGACGCGCGTCAGGCCGTGGTGGAGCGCCTCAAGGCCGAAGGTCTGCTGGTGCCCCATGTCGTCAAGACCAAGGACGGCGAGGAGCAGGAACTCGACGCCGAGCCGCGCACGATCCAGACCCCGTTCGGCGACCGTGGCGGCGTGGTCATCGAACCCTGGCTGACCGACCAGTGGTATGTGAACGCGGAAGTTCTCGCGCAAAAGCCGATCGAGGCCGTCCGCTCGGGCGCCATCGAGATCGTGCCCAAGTCGTGGGAAAAGACCTTCTTCAACTGGATGGAAAACATCCAGCCCTGGTGCGTCTCGCGCCAGCTCTGGTGGGGCCACCAGATCCCGGCGTGGTATGACGAGCAAGGCACCCCCTACGTCGCCGAGACCGAGGAAGAAGCCCGGGCGCTGGCCGGCAACAAGCCGCTCACGCGCGATGCCGACGTGCTCGACACGTGGTTCTCCTCGGCGCTGTGGCCGTTCGCCACGCTCGGCTGGCCCGACGAAACCGAGATGGTCAAGCGCCATTACCCCAACGACCTGCTGGTTTCCGGCTTCGACATCCTGTTCTTCTGGGATGCGCGCATGGCCATGCAGGGGCTGCACTTCATGAACGAAGTGCCGTGGAAGCGGCTCTATCTCCACGGCCTCGTGCGCGCGGCCGACGGGCAGAAGATGTCGAAGTCGAAGGGCAACGTGGTCGATCCGCTGGGCCTGATCGACAAGTATGGCGCCGACGCGCTGCGCTTCTTCATGGCCGCCATGGAAAGCCAGGGCCGCGACGTGAAGATGGACGAGAAGCGGGTCGAGGGATACCGCAACTTTGCCACCAAGCTGTGGAACGCGGCGCGCTTCTGCCAATCGAACGGGATCACCGGCTCGGCCAGCCTCGAAGCCCCCGAGGCGACCAGCGCGGTCAACCGCTGGATCGTGGGCGAAGTGGTCGAAACCCTCGCCCAGATCGACCAGGCCATGGCCGATTTGCGCTTCGATGCGGCTGCCAATGCCATCTACCAGTTCGCATGGAACACCTTCTGCGACTGGTACATCGAGCTGATCAAGGGCTCGTTCGACGCCGAAACCCGCGCCGTGGCCGGCTGGGTGCTCGACCAGATTCTGGTCATGCTCCATCCGTTCATGCCCTTCGTCACCGAAGAGCTGTGGCATGCCATGGCCAGCAGCGAGGCCCCGCGCGCCAATGACCTGATCGTCGCGCGCTGGCCCGCCCCGCAGGCCAGCGTGGATGCCGATGCCAAGGCCGAAGTCGAATGGCTGATCGCGCTGGTCTCCTCGCTGCGCACGGCCAAGAACGAGCTGGGCATCGCGCCGGGCGCCCGCCTCGACGCCTTCCTGGCCGAGCCGAGCGAACGCACCGCCGCGATCATCGCCGCCAACCCGGCAGCCATCGAGCGCCTTGCCCGCCTGACCGGGATCACGTTCGCCCCGGCCCCGGCGGGCGCGGCGATGCAGATCGTGGCTGGCGATGCGACGCTGGTGGTGCCGCTCGAAGGGATCATCGACATCGCGGCGGAAAAGGCCCGCCTCGAAAAGGCGCTGGCCGCCGCGCAGAAGGAAGCCAAGGCGCTCGACGGGCGCCTGTCGAACCCTTCGTTCGTCGAACGCGCCAAGCCCGAGGCGGTCGAAAAGGCCCGCGCCGACCACGCCCACCACAGCGCCGAAGCCGAACGCTTCGCCGCCGCGCTGGCGCGGCTGGGCTAAGGAAATGCCCCTCCACCACCCGCTGCGCGGGCGGTCCCCCTCCCCGCCCCGCGGGGAGGAACCAGATCCTCCCCATGCAATGGGGAGGGGGACCAGCCGCAGGCTGGTGGAGGGGCTTTGGCCATGACCTTAGCTCTCGCCACCACCAAACCGGGCGGACCGGAAATCTTCGCCTCCCTGCAAGGCGAAGGCCCCTCGATGGGCCGCCCCTCGCTGTTCCTGCGCCTTTCGCGCTGCAACCTGGCCTGTCACTGGTGCGACACGGCCTATACCTGGCGCTTTACCGGCGACAATCGCCCCCACCGCGATGGCCTGTCCTTCGCGCGGGAGGCCAACCAGCTCGTGCTCGAAGAAACCGAGGTGATCGACCGCCTGCTGGCCTTCCCGCAAGACCGGCTGGTCGTGACCGGGGGCGAACCGCTGTTGCAGGCCCCGGCGCTCGCCCGCGTGCTTGCCGCGCTCAAGGCCGCGCGCCCCACGCTCCATGTCGAGATCGAGACCAATGGCACGGTGACCCCGCCCCCGACCATCGACGAGCTGATCGACCAGTACAATGTCAGCCCCAAGCTGTCCCATTCGGGCAATCCGGCCGACCTCGCGCTGATCCCCGAGCGGCTGGCTGCATGGGCGCAAAGTCCTCGTGCTTTCTTCAAGTTCGTCGTGGCCACACCGGCGGATTGCGAGGAAGTCGCCACGCTTGCGGCGACCTATGGCATCCCCGGAGACCGCCTGTTCGTGATGCCCGAAGGCACCGACAGCGAAACCTTGCGCACCCGCGAAAAGTGGCTGAGCGCCACCGCGCTCGACCACGGCTGGCGGATGACGGATCGCCTCCACATCCACCTCTACGGCGACACGCGCGGAACCTGAGGCAAACGGTGGAACAGCTCGTCGCAAGAGCGCTGTTCCACCCCGCCCCATCCCTGATAGGACACGCCTCATCGGGAGCGTTTTGCCCGCTCCATGAGGGACCTGTAAGAACCCATGAAACTTCATTCGCTGCTCTGCGCAGGCCTTCTGGCCGCATGCCTTCCCGCTGCCGCCCACGCCGACGATCCCAACGACCGCACGATGCGCAGCGCCGCCGCCCGCGCCCGCGACCACGAAACGATCCGCCGCATGAACCAGGCCCAGCTCGACTACGTGCGCAAGCGCGACGCCCGCCAGGCCCGCGAATGGGAAGCATCGAGCACCCGCTCCTACGAAGACGCCGACAGCTATGCCGATGCCCAGGCCCAATACCGCCGCGACCTTGCCGACTGGCGCCGCGCCGTCGCCGACTGCCGCGCCGGCTATTACGACGCCTGCGGCCGCTGAACCTATGTGAAGCAGAAACTACCGCTTCCACCGCATTTGAAATTAATTTTTAAATCATACGCAGCATTACGTAGTGCATGGCGTATGCAAACGTTAACACGCATCAGGAAAATGCAGCCCGATCGCTGAAACCATGGTTTCACAACTGGTATTTACCCGCTCATGAAATTCCAGCTTTAGCGACAATAGCAATCTTCAGCCTCATCGCCGCCATCGCAGTAGCATCAGGGGTATTTACCTTCAGTCATGCCGATTTTGACGGCCTGATCCTGACCTTCGCGCTCCTATGGCTTCTGGGCCATCTTTGTCAGCTACGCCATGGCGGCGTCGTTCCAGATCTTTGTAAACTGTACGCCGTTTTCCTGGGGGTTGCGCTCGCCTCACCGTTGGCTTGCGCCGCACTGGCCACCACGAATTTTCCGCTTGCCGACGCCACGCTCACGCAACTGGATCACCAGTTGGTTTCCGGCTTTTCCTGGCCATCCACCGTACAGGCGCTGGAACGATACCCACAAATTCTTCATCTTTTATCATACGCTTACATAGCACTTGGTTGGCAGCCACCCGTTCTTTTGGCCTTACTTTGCTGTCAAGGCAGGAAGCAGGAAGCCTGGAAATTCATCAATGCCTGGACCTTGTGCATTCTTGTAACCACACTGATCTTTCCATTCGCCCCCGCCCTTAATCCCTATACCTTTCACGCGATCCCTCACTCTGCGATGCCCGATGCCCTGTGCACTGCAGCATGGGATTATCCCATTATTCTCAAACAACTGCGTGCCCATTCCATCACCACGCTAAACAGTGCCGCTTTAAGTGGACTCGTCAGTTTCCCCAGTTTTCATGCCGCTGGTGCGGTTCTCCTAGCCTGGGGATATGGCAAGATCCGCTATCTGCGTTGGCCTTTTCTGGCCATCAACGCCGTCATGTGGGTTTCAGCCATTCCCATCGGCGGGCATTATCTGGTCGATCTCGTAGCCGGAACCGGCCTTGCACTGCTGATGATCGGTTTTGTCGAAGGCACCGCCGTCCCCCGACCGCTGCTGAAGGCCCCGGCTCAAGCTCGGGGTGACGAGGCGCTCCCTATGTCGTCGCCCCGCCCTTGAACCGGAGCCCTCCGCCACCCTCGCAGCCACAAAAAAGGGGCCCGGAAGGCCCCTTTTTCTGTCGGTAAACAGCCGGTCAGAACGGAATATCGTCGTCCAGATCGTCGGCGAAACCGCCGCCGCCGCCTTGGTTCCAGGTGCTGCCACCGCCCGAGGGCTGGCCACCGCCGCTGCCGCCGCGCGAACCACCGCCAAAGCCGCCACCCGACGAGCCGCCGCCCGACGAGCCGCCGCCCGAGAAACTGCCACTGTCGCGGCCCCAGCCGCCGTCGCCGCCACCACTGCTGCCGCCGCGCTGCCCGCCGCCGCCGCTGCCGCCCTGCGGGCCGTCGAGCATCGTCAGCGCGCCGCCGATACCGGCCACGACCACTTCGGTGCTGTAACGGTCATTGCCGTTCTGGTCCTGCCACTTGCGGGTGCGCAACTGGCCTTCGATGTAGACCTTGCTGCCCTTGCGCAGGAAGCGCTCGACCACGCCGATCAGGCCTTCGCCGTTGATCACGACGCTGTGCCACTCGGTGCGCTCCTTGCGCTCGCCGGTCTGGCGGTCCTTCCAGGTTTCGGACGTGGCGATCCGCAGGTTGGCGATCTTGCCGCCGTTCTGGAACGACTTCACTTCCGGGTCGGCCCCCAGATTGCCGATCAGAATGACTTTGTTGACGCTGCCTGCCATCGAATCTTTGTCCCTATGGAATCCTGTTGCGCGTAATAGCGCAAGGCGGGGCATGGTTGCACGCCCGCCGCCCGATTTTTCTGGGAATACCCCCGGCCCGGCTTATCCCAGCCCGAAGGCCACGGCGGTCCAGTAGGTGATCCCGGCGAACAGATAGGCCAGCACGAACAGATAGGCCAGCATGAAACCGGGCCATTTCCAGCCGTTGGTCTCGCGCCGGGTCACCGCGATGGTCGACATGCACTGCGGCGCGAAGACGAACCAGGCGAGGAACGCCAGCGCGGTGGCCAGGCTCCAGTGGTGCTTGAGCTGGTCGCCCAGCGCGCGCCCTTGCGCATTCTCGTCGGCATTGTCGACCGCATAGCTGGTCGCCAGCGACGAGACCGCCACCTCGCGCGCAGCCATCGAGGGCACCAGCGCGAGCGCGATATCACGGTTGAAACCGATCGGTTCGAGCACCACGGCAAGGCCATTGGCCAGATGCCCGGCGATCGAGGCATCGACCTGGCTCTTGCCCGGCTCGGCGCGCGGAAAGCTCAGCAGCAGCCAGAGCACCACCGTCACGGTGAAGATCATCGTCCCCGCGCGGCGCAGGAAGACCCATGCGCGCTGCCACAGGCCCAGCGCCAGATCCTTGAGCGTGGGCAACTGGTACTTGGGCATTTCCATGATGAAGCCCGAGGCCGCGCCCTTGGTCACCGAGCGGCGCAGCACCAGCGCGACGACCATCGCCCCCACGATCCCCACCACATAGAGCCCGAACAGCACCAGCCCTTGAAGGCCGACACCGGGCAGGACATGGCTATTGGGAATGAACGCGGCGATGATCACCGTATAGACCGGCAGGCGGGCCGAACAGGTCATCAGCGGGGCGATCAGGATCGTCGTCAGCCGGTCCTTGGGGTCGGTGATCGAACGGGTCGCCATGATGCCCGGAATGGCGCAGGCAAAGCTGGAGAGCAGCGGAATGAAGCTGCGCCCCGAAAGCCCCACGCCCGCCATCATGCGGTCCATCAGGAAGGCGGCGCGGGCCATGTAGCCGGTCGCCTCCATGACGAGGATGAAGAAGAACAGGATCAGGATCTGCGGCAGGAACACCACGACCGAGCCCACGCCCGCGATCACCCCGTCGGTGAGCAGGTCGCGCAGCAGCGAGGCGGGCAGCGCGGCGCGCACCATGTCGGCCAGGCCACTGGCCCCCGCGTCGAGCGCGTCCTGAAACGGCGTCGCCCACGAGAACACCGCCTGGAACACCACGAACAGCAGCGCAAACAGGATCGGCGGCCCCAGCCACGGGTGGAGCAGGAGCCTGTCCATCCGCGCGTGAATGCGGTGCTTTGCCGTTTCCGACAGGATCGCCCCATGCGCGATCTCGCGCGCGAGCATGCGACGCTCGGGCTCGGTCACATGCACGCGCGGATGGGGCTGTGTTTCAGGAGACGTTTCGGGCGCGATGCGGTCGCGCGCGGCGGCAATCGCGTCGGCCAGTTCGGTCAGGCCCCGGCGGCGCACGGCCACCGTCTCGATCACCGGAACGCCCAGCGCGCTCGACAAGGCGGCAGCATCGATGGTCAGGCCATCGCGCGCGGCCAGATCGACCATGTTGAGCGCGACCACGCAAGGACGGCCCAGTTCAAGCACTTCCTGCGCGAAAACGAGATGCTGTTCGAGGTTCGAGGCATCGAGCACCAGCACCAGCACATCGGGTCGGGCCTGCCCTGCCTGTTCGCCCATGATCACCCGGCGGGTCACTTCTTCGTCGGGGCTGGTGGCGTGAAGGCCATAAGAACCGGGCAGGTCGACCAGTTCGACGCTCTCGCCCGAAGCGAGCTGGAGGCGCCCCGACTTGCGCTCGACGGTCACGCCCGGATAGTTCGCGATCTTCTGGCGCGCGCCGGTCAGGGCGTTGAACAGCGCCGATTTGCCCGCATTGGGGTTGCCGACCAGCGCGGTGACGAAGGGCCCGCGGCTCATGCCGCCAGATCCTGCTCAGCCACCTGCATCGCGCGGGCATGGACCCGGCGCAGCGCGACCGTCATCCGCCCGATCTCGATCGCCAGCGGATCGCGCGTGAAGAACACGCCGCGATAGGCCAGCTTGACCTTCGCCCCGGCATCAAACCCCAGCGCGCGCAGGCGCTGCGCTTCCTCGGGCACGAGAGCGGCCCAGTCGACCGAAGCGATTCGGGCCTCGTGGCCCACGGGGAGTTCATCGAGCGTCACAAATTCCCGCTGCCATAGCCGCGCCGCTTATGCAAGTCGTTCGCAATAGTTTTATATCAGGCCAGCGCCCATTCAACGCACCCGCCCATTCAACGCGCGGGATAGCGCAGGCGGCCGAGCAGGCGCACCGGGCTGAAATGCTCGCCCTTGCGTCCGGTCCACTGCGCCTTGATCTTTTCAAAGCGCATCACCCCGGCAATCCGCCGGTCGAGGAAAGCGCGCGTTTCGGCGTGATCCTCGCTGTGGTCCTGGGCAAAGAAGACCAGCGTCGAGGTATAGAGCGCGGCCAGCGTCGCGCGCTTGCTGTAGTGGTTGAGGTCGGTCGCCTTGTCGCCGGCCAGATGCCACATCAGGTCGGCGCTGTGCCAGCACAGGCGCGCGACAGCCGCCGCATTGCGCGGGCGCGCCATCTCGATCTGGGCGCGGCGCAGCGCTTCCTCAAGGCCGGTGAGCGCATCGAGGCGGAACTGGACGAGGCGGCGGATCCGCTCGCGGATCGAGAGCGTGGCGAGCAGCTCGGCGGGAAGCGCGCGCACCATGTCGGCATCGATCCGCGCGATCCACGCGGTGATCATGGTCATCGCGCTGCTGCGCCCCTGGCTCGTGCCAAAGGCAAAGCGGGCGACCGCCGGATCGACCCCGGCATCTTGCGCCGCGCTGTCGACCGCCGCCTCGCTCCAGCCGTCGAACATCGCCGCCGCGGCCACCAGCGGGGCCAGTTCGAGACGCAGCGCTTCGAGCGTGAGCGTTTCGGGAGCGTCGATAACCATGCAAGCAATTCCTGTGACGTGTGCGCGTTGAAGCGAAAGGGCCGATAAGGAGCGAAAAGCTCAGAACGTGGGGCCGTAGGTCTGTCCGCCCTTGTCCTGCTGCTTCTTCTTGGCCGCCGCCGCATCAAGCTCTTCGGACATCGCGGTGTTCTTGTCCAGCGCGGCATAGTCGCGCGCCGAACGGCCCGAATTGTCGGGATGGTCGGGGTTGGCCCCGGCCTTGAGCAGCGAGCGCACGAGTGCCATGTTGCGGACATGGACCGCCGAGATCAGCGGGGTCTCGCCGGTGTTGTTGGGCTCGTCCACCCGCGCGCCGACCGAGATCAGGAAGTCCACCCCTTCGAGGAAACCGAGATTGGCCGCGATCACCAGCGGGGTCTCGCCCTTGTTGTTGTGGATGTTGACGTTGGCGCCCTTGCCCACGAGGAACTGCATCCACAGCAGGTCGCGCCGCGCGGTCACGATGTGGAGCGCGGATTCGCCGGTGCTGACATCGCGGGTGTTGACGATCTGGGTGCCGGGGACCTGAAGCGCCTCGTTGACCTTGTCGCCCTCTTTCTTGCGCACGGAATCGAGGAACTTGTAGCTCTCGGAAAACTGGGCGAAAGCCGGGGTTGCGGGCATCAGGGCCGCCAGCGGAAGCGCCAGCGCCGGAAGAGCAAGCATCTGAAATCCGGCCAGAGCCCGCACGGGGGCTGGCACAAGACGACGCGAACGGGCGCTGATGATCGGCACGGGCTTTGGTCCTCCACTGGCTGCAAGGATGCTCGCCCATGGAAGGACAGCCCCCTTGCAAGCGCGCTGTTAGCAGAGCATGAACCGCCACGCCATGGATCACCCTGCGTTCTTTCGTAATATTGCCCGTGCGGCCTCTCGCCAAACGCGCTTTCTCGCCCCGCGCTTTCTCGCCCCTCTGGCGCTTGCCGGCGCGCTTTCCCTCGCCGGATGCGACAGCGGCCCCAAGCCGGGCGATCCGCCGCTGGCCGGTGCCGAACTGGGCGGCGATTTCACGCTGACCGACGAGACCGGCAAGACCGTCCACGCCGCAGATTTCGCCGGGCGCTACACCGTGTTCTATTTCGGCTACACGTTCTGCCCCGATGTCTGCCCGATGGACGCGGCCAACCTGATGCAGGGCTATCACCGCTTCGCGCACGACCACCCGGACCTGGCCAAGCGCGTCGTCCCCCTGTTCGTGACCATCGACCCCGCGCGCGACACCCCCGCCGTGCTCGCCACGTTCACCGACGCCTTCGGCAAGGAACTGGTCGGGCTGACCGGAACCCCGGCCCAGATTGCCGCCGTGGCCAAGGAATTCGCGGTCTATTCCGAAAAGCGCCCCGCCCCCAAGGGCACCCCGCCCGAAGCCTATCTGATGGACCACAGCCGCGCGGCCTACCTGATGGGCCCGGATGGCAAGCCCATCGCGCTGCTTCCGGTCGAGCAGAGCGGACAGGCCGTGGCCACCGAACTGGCCCGCTGGGTCCACTAAAAGATGAGCAACACCCCGACCCCATCAGGCCGTTTCTGGGACAAGCCCATCGCCACGCTCACCCGCGACGAGTGGGAGGCCCTGTGCGACGGCTGCGGCAAGTGCTGCCTCCACAAGCTGGAGGACGAGGACACCGGCGAGGTCTATCACACCAACGTCGCCTGCCGCCTGCTCGACATCAAGACCGCGCGCTGTGCCGACTATCGCCACCGCCGCGCGATGGTGCCCGATTGCCTGCGGCTGACCCCGCGCCTTGTCGAGCAGGTCGCCTGGTTGCCCGCGACATGCGCCTATCGCCTGCGCGGACAGGGCAAGCCCTTGCCCGCATGGCACTATCTCGAATGTGGCGACCGCGAGGCGGTCCACCGCGCCGGGGCCTCGGTGGCGGGCAAGGCGATCAGCGAAGTCCTCGCCGGGCCGCTGGAAAACCATGTCGTCTCCGATGTCGAATGGGACAGCCCGGCCCGGCCATGATCGACTGGCTGCGCCGCTCCGGCGTCAGGCCGCCTCATGCCGAAACGGCCCCGAAGGCGCCCACCGTGACGGTCGCGGGGCGCGCGCTGCCGGTCGAGATCCGCCGCCTCGCACAGGCCCGGCGGATGACCCTGCGCCTCGCCCCCGACGGCAGCGCGGCGCGGGTCTCGATGCCGACATGGGCGCGGCAGGCCGATGCCCTGGCCTTCGTGCGCGAACGGCACGACTGGCTGGCCGCGCAACTCGTCCGCCTGCCCGCCCCGCTCGCGCTGGAGAGCGGCAGTGCCCTGCCCTTTCGCGGCGACAGCCTGATCCTCGACTGGGACCGCCAGCACCCGCGCCGCCCGGTCGTCGATGACGGGCGCCTGCTGGTGGGGGGCCCCGCCGAGCAACTGGCCGTGCGTACCCGCCGCTGGCTCGAAGCCGAAGCGCTGCGCCTGTGCGAGGCAGACCTTGCCCACTATTGCGCGCGGGCGGGAAAGCCCGTTCCCGCGCTCGCCCTTTCGCGTGCGACGCGGCGCTGGGGAAGCTGCGCGGCGGATGGCACGATTCGCATCAACTGGCGCCTGATCATGGCGCCCGATGCCGTGCGCCGCTCGGTTGTCGCCCACGAGGTGGCCCACCTTGTCCATTTCGACCACAGCCCGGCCTTTCACGCCTTGCTCGACGCGCTGTTCGAGGGGAGCGTGGCGGCGGCCAATCGCTGGTTGAAGACCGAGGGGCGCGGGCTTTATCGGCTGTTTTGAAAGAATAAAAACAAGCAATCCCCCTGGGGGCCATCGCCCCCAGACCCCCGGGAGCTGGTGCCTGGCTGCATGGGCTGCGGGCCATTCCCCCTTTTTTCTTCAAAACCTCGGTTCCCCGGCCTATCTGGGGCGCGATGAAAGGTTTTTTCCGCAACGTCTCGCCGCGCCGCGCCGTGCTCGATCTCTGGCAGGTGCTTGGCGCGCCCAGCGAATATCGCCTGCGCGGGCTGGTGCTGGCCGGGCTGGTGACGGGCGGGATCTTCTACGTCATGGTCAATCAGGAAGGCCGCGCCCCGCCGCTGCCGCCCAAGATCATCTATTTTGAATCCTGGCGCGCCGACCGCAGCGACAAGGAAATCATCGCGGGCAACATCGCCGCCCAGAAAAAGGCCGACGCCGAAGCCGCCGCCGAGGAAGCCCGGCAGGAAGACGTGCGCAAGATGTACAAGAGCGTGGGCGCCGCCACCGGCATCGATACCCAGACGCTCTACGATCAGGGCACCCGCGACCTCGAAGCCGAAAAGAAGGCCGAGCAGGAAAAGAACGCCGCCCTGCTGCGCCAGATTACCGGCAAGCCCGTGCCCAAGGCCCCCGCGCCCGACACCCCCGTGCCCGCCCCGCATGACAGCTCTCCCAAGCCCGACTGACGACCACCGCTGGCTGGCCATGGCCGCCGCGCTCTCGGCGCGGGGCCGTCCGCTCAGCGCGCCCAACCCGGCGGTCGGCTGCGTGATCGTGCGCGAAAATCGGGTCGTCGCGCGCGGATGGACCCAGCCGGGCGGGCGCCCCCATGCCGAGGCCATGGCGCTCGCCAGCGCCGGACCTGCCGCATGCGGGGCGACAATCTATGTCAGCCTCGAACCCTGCGCCCATGCCTCGACGCGCGGGCCCGCCTGTGCCGATCTGGTCGCCGCCGCCGCGCCCGCACGGGTCGTGGTGGGCTGTTACGACCCCGATCCGCGCACGGCCGGGGCGGGCATCGCCCGGCTGCGCGCGGCGGGAATCGCGGTCGATCTCGTGCCCCACGCGACTTGCGCGCAGGCCCTCGCCGGGTTCCTGCTGCGCACGCAGGAGGGGCGGCCCCATGTCACCCTCAAGCTGGCCCTCTCGCTCGATGGCATGATCGCGCTGGCCAACGGGCAGAGCCAGTGGATCACCGGGCCGCAGGCGCGCGCGCATTGCCATGCCGAGCGTGCGCGGGCCGATGCCATCCTCGTGGGCGGAGGCACCTTGCGCGCCGATGCGCCACGCCTCGACGTGCGCCTGCCCGGCCTTGAGGCGCGCAGCCCGGCGCGCTGGGTGCTCACGCGCGGTGCCGCGCCCGAAGGGTGGCAGGCGGTTGCCGACATCACCGCGCCCGGCGCCTTCGGGCAGACGCAATGGCTGTTCGTCGAAGGGGGGGCGGGCGCTGCGGCCACCTTCCTGCGCGCCGACCGTGTCGACCGCCTGCTGCTCTATCGCGCGCCGATCCTGCTGGGGCCGGGCCTTGCCGCCGTGGGCGATCTGGGGCTTGAGACTCTGGCCCCGGCCCATGGGCGCTGGGCGCTGGTCGAGGAACGGCAGCTTGGCAGCGACACCCTGAGCGTCTACGACCGCCACCGTTGAAAAAGGAGGCCAAGGCCATGTTTACCGGGATCGTCACCGAAGTGGGCAAAGTGCTTGCCATTGCCGACAAGGGCGACAGGCATGTGACCATTTCCTGCGCGATGGACCCGGCGCGCATCGCCATGGGGGCCTCGATCGCGTGTTCGGGCGTCTGCCTGACGGTGGTGGACAAGGGCGGCAAGGCCGGGGACGCGTGGTTTGCGGTCGATGTCTCGGCCGAAACGATCAGCCGCACCGCCCCGGCACAGTGGGAAGCGGGCGCGGCGCTCAACCTCGAACCGGCGCTGCGGCTGGGCGATGAACTGGGCGGCCATATCGTGACCGGCCATGTCGACGCGGTGGGCGAAGTCGTCAGCGTGACACCCGAAGGCGGCAGCCTGCGCATCCGGGTCGCCACCCCGCGCGCCCTGGCGCCCTATATCGCCACCAAGGGTTCGATCACCGTCGATGGCGTCTCGCTGACGGTCAATCAGGTGGAAGACCAGGCCGACGGCACCTGCCATTTCGGCCTGAACATCATCCCCCACACCGCGCAAGTCACGACGCTGGGCCTGCTGGAAGCCGGTCGCAAGGTGAACCTCGAAATCGACGTTCTGGCCCGCTACCTCCAGCGCATGCAGAGCCTCGCCGCACAGGGCTGACAACACCCGCCAAACAAAAAGGGGCCGGAAGGACATCGCGTCCCTCCGGCCCCTTTTTCGTCATGGCAAAGCTCAGGCCGTGGCGACGTCGGCCAGGGCTTCGATGAACTTCTCGATGTTGCCGGTGGTCAGGCCCGCGATGTTGATGCGGCCCGTGCCCGCCATGTAGACGCCGTGGCGTTCACGGATGGCGAGGATCTGCTCGCTCGAGAGCGGAAGCATCGAGAACAGGCCGTTCTGGGTGCCGAGCGGGTCCATCGGGATCGGGCCGACCTGCTGGGCGGCGGACAGACGGTCGCGGACCCAGCGCATGCGGTCGCGCATCTCGTCGAGTTCGGCCAGCCACATCGCGGTCAGTTCCGCGTCGGCGAGGATCAGGCGGACAGCCGCCGCGCCATGATCGGGCGGCATCGACCACGAAGCGCGGGCAATGGCCGAACCATTGGCCATGGCGCGGGCCAGGGCATCGCCATCGCTGGTCACCACATAGAACGCGCCGACGCGGTCGCGGTAGAGACCGAAGTTCTTGTCGCACGAATAGGCAACCAGCGCCTCGGGCACGGCCTTGAGCACGGTGCGCAGGCCATAGGCATCGGCTTCCATGCCTTCGCCAAGGCCCTGATAGGCCAGATCGACCAGCGGCAGCACGCCCTTGGCCGCCAGCAGCGGGGCGATTTCGTCCCACTGGGCCGGGGTGTAGTCGACACCGGTCGGGTTGTGGCAGCAGCCATGCAGCATGACCAGATCGCCCGCTTCGGCCTCGTTCAGCGCGGTCTTGAGCGCTTCGAGGTCGGCGGTGCCGTCGGCAGCCATGTGCTTGAAGGTCTTGAGTTCAAGGCCGATGGCATTGACGATCTGGGCGTGGTTGGGCCACGAGGGGGTGCCCATCCACACGCGCTTGACGCCTGCGCGCTTGGCGACTTCGAGGGCCAGACGCACAGCGCCCGTGCCGCCCGGCGCCTGCATGCCTTCGACCTTGCTGGTGTCGAAATCGGCACCGAACACATAAGGGATCAGCGCGTGGACAAAGCCCATGTCGCCTTCGGGCCCGAGGTAGGCCTTCGAATCCTGATCGGCGAGGAGCTTGGCCTCGGCGGCCTTGATCGCCTTGAACACCGGGGTCGCACCATCGGAGGTACGGTAGACGCCGACACCGAGGTCGATCTTGTCTTCACGCGGATCGGCATTGTGCAGCTTGATCAGCGCCAGCAAGGCGTCGGCCGGCTGGGCCGCCAGGTTTTCGAGCATGGGGAAGCTTTCTTTCGCGACTGACTAAAAGGAGCGCGGCTCCCATGCCGCCGCAGGTTCGGCGGCGCAAGAAGATTCGCCTCCTCGGGCATGCTGCAATGCACTACATTCGAATCATTTCAGCCCCCAGCCAGATCAAGGCGCCAGATCAAGACGCCAGATCGAGCCGATAGCCGACCCCCGGTTCGTTGCGCAGCGCGGAGGCCCCGGTCGGACGGTCCCCCTCCAGCTTGCGCCGGATGCCGCGCGCGGCCACGCGCAGATATTCGACATCGCTTTCATGGCCCGGCCCCCAGATCGTGCGCAGCAGCTGGGCATGGGTGACGACCTGCCCGGCATGGCGCACCAGTTCGGCCAGAAGCGCATATTCCTTGGGCGCGAGGTGGACTTCCTGCCCGCCCTTGCGCACCAGCCGCGCGGCCAGATCGATCTCGACATCGGCGAACCGCAGGAGCGTTCCCCCCCCCCCACCCGTGCCCCCGCCCGCGCTGCCCGCCAGCCGCGCCCGGTGGCGCAAGGCGGTCCGCACGCGGGCGAGCATTTCATCGGGCGCAAAAGGCTTGGTCACATAGTCATCGGCGCCCAGATCGAGCGCGGCAACCTTCTGCGCGATGGCATGGCGCGCGGACAGCACGACCACGGCAAGGCCCGCCCCGACCAGTTGGGGCAGGATGTCCAGCCCGTCGCGGTCGGGCAGGCCGAGGTCGAGCAGGGCGAGCGCGGGGGCCTGTGCCTCGCGCATGAGCAGGGCCTGCGCCGCGCTGTCGGCCTCGCAGACGCGGTAGCCGGCTTCCTCGAGGCTGCGCCGCAAAAGCGCGCGGATCGCGCCATCGTCGTCGATCACCAGCACGCACGGTGATGTGTCCTTCATGCCCCGTTCTCCGCGCCGGAATCCGTGTCATCGTCAACCGGCCGTACGAGATGGGGCGGCACGCGCAAGCTGAACCGCGCGCCCCCGCCCATCCCTTCCCCTCTGGCCCCCTCCCCTCTGGCCCGGTTCCCGGCGCGAACCTCCAGCCCCATGGCATCGGCAAAGCCCTTGACGATGGCCAGCCCGAGCCCGGTGCCCCCCTTGCGGTCGGAACCTTCGAGCCGGGTGAACATGCCGAAGATCCGGTCCTCCTCGCCCGGCGGAAGGCCCGGCCCGCAATCGCAGACCGCCACTTCGATTCCGCCATCCTTTTGCCAGTCCGCCTCGATGCGGATCGGCCCATTTGCGCCACCCCCACTTGCTCCACCCCCACTTGCGCCACCATGCCGCATGGCATTGTCGATCAGGTTGATCAGGCAATGGTGCAGCAACCGGGGATCGACCATCACCAGCGGCAGGTCGCGCGGGACGGCCAGTTCCACAAGATCGCACAAGGTGGTCGGCGCCAGATGGTCGAGCGCGGCCTCGCAGGCTTCGGCCAGATCGACCGGCTCGGCCTCGCGCCGCAAGGTGCCCGTCTCGATCCGCACCATGTCGAGCAGGTTGGCCACGAACCGGTCGAGTCGCTCGGCCTCGCCGCGCGCACTGGCAAGGGCCAGGGCCTGGTCGGCATCGCGCGGACGCAGCGCGCGCAAGGTGCCCAGAACGGTCGTGAGCGGGGTGCGCAAGTCGTGGCCGATCGACGAGAGCAGCGCCCCGCGCAGCCGCTCGCGTTCCTGCACGCGGCCCAGCGCGATGTTTTCCTCCTCCAGCGCCATCCGCGCGAGCGCCAGCCCCGCCTGGGCAAGCAGGCTTTCCATCAGCGGCACCTGTTCGCCATGGAGCGGGCGGTCGACGTGCGCGCTGCCCACCCCCACGACCGCAAGCGGCCCGGCGGTCCCCGGCACGGGCAGGAACAGCCATTCCGAAGCGGTCGGCACGAAGCCGCCCGGCCCGACGGTCCGCCCGCTTTCAAAAGACCACTGCGCGGCGGTGGCCTCAAGCAGGTCGAGCCGCTCGTGTGCGCCGCTCCCGCCGACCAGCACCAGCCCTCCCGCCCTGTCCGGGGCCACGATCATGACCCGCAGCCCGAACACCTTGTCGATCTCTTCGGCCAGAAACGGCCAGAGCGCCTCGCGCCGGGTCACCGCCATGAGCCGCCCGGCAAAGCCCACCAGCAAGGCGTCGCGCCCGGCGCGCGCCTCGGCCAACTGGGTCTGTTCGCGCAGTTGCCCGGCCATGTGGCTGCCCACCAGCGCCACCCCGAGCAGGATCACCAGCGTGATGAAATGCGAAGGGTTGGCCACCGCGAGTGTGAAACGGGGCGGAATAAAGAAGAAGTTATAGGTCAGTGCCGAAAGCACCCCGGTCAGCAGCCCCGGCCGCATCCCCAGCCGGATCGCCGCGAACATCACCGGCACCAGATAGAGCAGCCCGATATCGGCAATGCCCGCCCGCGCAAACAGGACCAGCCCGACCAGCGTGACCAGCACCACCAGCGCGACACAGGCCACCAGACCGGCGGCCGATGCGTGCCCGTCAGGCTCCCCCTGATTCATCATGGTACGAAACGCGGCCAGCCTGCTCATGCGCGTGAGGGATGCCAGCGCAAGCGCACGGGGTCGAGAGGCAAGTGGGGAAGCGAGCCCGGCGCGCGGCAGAAAGCGCGACATGAAGACCCGCATGAAGCCGGGCGTGAAGCCCCGCGTAAAGAATGCGTAAATTCCGTCGCGAAGCGCCACGAAGCGGCGTAGCGGCGCGGGCATGACTGCAACGTCCCTGACAGCCACTGGCGCGAGAGCCGATACGGCCAGTCCGCCCTCCCCCCCCTCAGGATCCGGCCAGTTCGGCGCCCGGCGGCCACGGCCATGATGGCCATGGCGAAAACCATGGCCTGATGCCGCTGGCCGTGGGTGCCATCGGCGTCGTCTTCGGCGACATCGGCACCTCGCCGCTCTATTCGCTCAAGGAAAGCTTCATCGGCCACCACCGGCTGGCGGTGGACCCTGATCATATCTTCGGCGTGCTCTCGCTGATGTTCTGGACGATGACGCTGATCGTCACGGTCAAGTATGTCTTCGTGATCCTGCGCGCCGACAACAAGGGCGAAGGCGGCAGCCTCGCGCTGCTCGCGCTGATCGGTCGCCAGCTCAAGCCGGGCAAGCTGACCGCGTTCACCGCCGTTCTGGGCATCGTGGCGACCGCGCTGTTCTATGGCGATGCGATCATCACGCCCGCCGTTTCGGTGCTCTCGGCGGTCGAGGGGCTCACCATCGTCCACCCGGCCTTTGCCGAATTCGTCCTGCCGATCTCGGTGGCGATCCTGATCGGCCTCTTCGCGATCCAGTCGCACGGGACGGCGATGGTGGGCAAGCTGTTCGGCCCGGTCATGCTGGTCTATTTCCTCGTGATCGCGCTGCTGGGCATCCGGGGCATCATCGAGGCGCCCGAGATCCTGCTCGCGGTCAACCCGTGGTATGCGCTCAACTTCTTCCTGCTCGATCCCATGCTGGCGTTCCTCGCGCTGGGCTCGGTGGTGCTGGCGGTGACGGGGGCCGAGGCGCTCTATGCCGACATGGGCCACTTCGGGCGCCGCGCGATCATGGTCGCCTGGCTGTGGGTGGCGTTCCCGTGCCTGCTGCTCAACTATGCCGGGCAATCGGCGCTGCTGCTGCGCACCCCGGCGATGGTCGAGAACCCGTTCTTCCTGATGGCGCCCGACTGGGCCCGCCTGCCGCTGGTGATTCTGGCCACGATGGCCACGGTGATCGCCAGCCAGGCGGTGATCTCGGGGGCGTTCTCGGTCTCGCAACAGGCGGTCCAACTCGGCTTCCTGCCGCGCGTGCGCATCCTTCATACGAGCGCGAGTGCCGCCGGACAGATCTATGTGCCGATCGTCAACTGGGCGCTGCTGGTCATGGTGATCCTGCTCGTGCTGGCCTTCCGCACGTCGAGCAACCTGGCCTCGGCCTATGGCATTGCCGTCACGGGCACGATGTTCATCACCGCCTGCATGCTCGGCGTGCTGACCTTCGCGGTGTGGAAGTGGCACCCGCTGGCCGCTGGCCTGCTGACGGGCGTGTTCCTGATCATCGACGGGGCCTATTTCGCCTCGAACGTGACCAAGATCCCCGATGGCGGCTGGTTCCCGCTGCTGGTCGCGGCCATCGCGTTCACCGCGCTCACCACGTGGTCGACCGGGCGGCGCATCCTGCGCGAGCGCCTCGCCGAAGACGCCATGCCGTTTGACCTGTTCCTCGGCTCGGTCTGCGAGAAGGTGCGCCGGGTCAGGGGCACGGCGGTGTTCCTCGCCTCGACCGCCGATGGCATTCCGCCTGCCCTGCTCCACAACCTCAAGCACAACCACATCCTGCACGAACGCGTGGTGATCCTGACCGTCATCACCCAGGGCGTGCCCCATGTCCCCGATCACAAGCGCCGCGAGGTCGAGGATCTGGGCCATGGCTTCTACCGCCTGATCGTCAACACCGGCTTCATGGACGAAACCGGCATCCCCGCCGAGCTGGCCGCCGAAACCCGCGCGGGCGGGCCGTTCAAGGCCATGGAAACCAGCTACTTCCTCGCCCGCCAGACGCTGATCGCGTCGAAGCGGCCGGGCATGGCGATCTGGCGCGAAAAGCTGTTCGCGTGGATGGTGCGCAATTCGGAAAGCCCGATGCAGTTCTTCCGCCTGCCCACCAACCGCGTGATCGAACTGGGCAGCCAGCTCGAAATCTAAGGCCCGCCTACGCCTGCCGATCCGGTGGTCAGATCTCGACCACCTGATCGGCCAGCCGCGCCACATCGGCCTGCTGGTGCGAAACCATCAGCACCGGCAGGCCGAAACGGTCGCGGATCGCCGCGATCTGTTCGATCACCGCATCACGCCGCGCCGGATCGAGCGCGGTCAGCGGCTCGTCCATCAACAGGAAGCGGGGGCTGCGCAACAGCGCCCGCCCGATCGCCACCCGCTGCGCCTCCCCGCCCGAAAGCGTGCGCGGACGGCGCGCCAGCAAGGGCGCGATGTCGAGGAACCCGGCCACCTCCTCAAGGCTCAGCCGCCGCGCCGCGCCCGGAGCCTCTTCCCCAGCCAGCCGCGCGCCAAACAGCAGGTTGTCGCGCACGTTCAGATGCGGAAACAGCCGCAAGTCCTGAAAGACATAGCCCGCACAGCGCGCCTCGGGCGCAAGGTTCACGCCCGCCGCCGCATCGAACAGCGTGACCCCGCCCACCACGATCCGCCCGGCACGCGGGCGCAGCAATCCGGCCACCGCGTCGAGCGTGCTGGTCTTGCCCTGCCCCGAAGGCCCGACCAGCGCGGTGATCCCCGCCCCGGCGGCAAAGCGCACGGCAATCTCGCGCGTGCCCCGTTCGAGCACGATGTCGACCTCAAAGGACATGCGCGCGCCCTCCGCCCTGCCACCGCGCCAGCCCTTCGGACACCACCAGCGCGCCCAGCGACAGCACCACCGAGACCAGCGCCAGCCGCCAGACCGCCGCATCGCCGCCCGGCACCTGCAAGGCGGCATAGATCGCCAGCGGCAGGGTCTGCGTCTGGCCCGGAATGTTGGAGACAAAGGTGATCGTCGCGCCAAATTCGCCCAGCGAGCGCGCAAAGCCGAGCACGACCCCGGCCAGAACACCGGGCGCGCAAAGCGGCAAAGTCACCCGCGTGAAAGTGGTCCAGCGCCCGGCCCCCAGCGTGCGCGCGGCCTGTTCGAGCCGGGGATCGACCGCTTCGAGCGACAGGCGGATCGCCCGCACCATCAGCGGCAGCGCCATGACCGCAGCAGCCAGCGCCGCCCCGGTCCAGCGGAACAGCAGGGTCACGCCCGCCACCCGCTCCAGCCAGCCACCCACGATCCCCGTCGGCCCGAAGGCGATCAACAGCATCCAGCCGATCACCACCGGCGGCAGCACCAGCGGCAGATGCACGAGCCCGTCGAGCAGAACCCGCCCGGCAAACCGCCCGCGCGCCAGCAGCCAGGCCAGCGCGAAAGCCACCGGCAAGGCCCCCAGGATCGCCACCGCGCTCACTTTGGCCGAAAGCGCGACAACGCCCCATTCCCCGGCAGAGAGCAGCATGGCCGCGCCCGCCCGGCTCAGTGCGCCACGAAGCCGAAGCGGCGGAAGATCGCCTTGCCTTCGGCCGAGATCAGGAACCGGCGGAACCCTTCGGCGTCCGGATTGGTCGAGGTGGTCAGCCGCGCGAGCGGATAGGTGATCGGCGCATGGCTGCCCACGGGAAAGACCCCGGCGATGCGCACCGCAGGGTCAGCGCGGGCATCGGTCGCATAGACGATGCCCAGCGGCGCGGCGCCGCGCGCCACCAGCGCGAGCGCCCCGCGCACGCTTTCGGCGCGCGCCACGCGCGGCTCGACCTGTGCCCAGACCCCCATCGCGGTGAGCGCCGCCTTGCCATAGCGCCCGGCAGGCACCGCATCGGGATCGGCCATGGCCAGCCTGCCTGTTCCCAGCGCGCGCAAGAGCGGAAATCCGGGCGCCGGATAGAGCTTCACCCGGTTGCCCGCCGGGGCCGCGATCACCAGCGCATTGACCAGAAACGAGACCCGCGTGCCCTGGGCCACGAGCCCGGCACGCGCCACGTCGTCCATCCAGTCCTCGTCCGCCGAAACGAACAGGTCGGCAGGCGCCCGCGCCTCGATCTGCCGGGCCAGCGCCGAGGACGCGGCAAACGAGAGCACCGGATGCGGATGCCCCTTGGCCGCCCAGCGATCCGCCGCCGCGCTCATCGATTCCTGAAGGCTCGCCGCCGCCAGCACGAGCGGCCCGTCCTGCGCGAAAGCGGGCGCGGCAGGAAGCGCCCCTGCGGCACAGAGCCCCACGACAGCCAGCAGACGCACCAGAACACGGATCATCGAGTCACTCCACAGAGGCTATATCCGGCAGGATACATGGCCCTCGTCTACAGGCCCGAGCCCCCCGAAGTCCATCGGGCAAAAGCGCCCCTTCCTTGCCGGCCACTTGCCCCGGCCCCCACTTTGCGCGAGAGCCGGAAACCGGCATGACCCGAAAAGGAAACACGATGCGCGCACCCCGTTGGGCCCTGGCGGCCATGGCGACCCTCCCGATCCCGCTGGGGGGCGGCCTTGTGCTGTCCAGTCCGGCGCTGGCCGCGCCTGCCCTGCCCGAAATTCCCGCCCCGTGGCATTCCATCCCCGACATCGGCCCCCTGCTCAAGCAGGACCGCGTGCTCGGCCCCGCGCAGGCCGAGATCAGCATCGTCGTCTGGTCCGACCCGGAATGCCCCTATTGCAAGCAGTTCTCCGGCGTTCCCGATGCGGCGGTCGCCCGCGCCAACAGCGGCGGCACGGCCAGGGCCAATTTCGCGCTGCGCCTGCTGCCCCTGCCCTTCCACGGCGCGGCGGCGGTGGTCGGCGCGCTGGGCGCGCTCTGCGTGGCCGAGCAGGCTGGCCCGAACGGCTACTACAAGTTCCTGGGCGACTATTTCGCACGCACCGGCGCCAATGGCCGGGGCCTTCCGTCCAGCGGCGGCAGCGCCAAAAACGACAGCGCCAAAAACGACAGCGGGCGCGCGGCTGTCAGCGACCTTGCCGTCAAGGATGGCGCGAGCGACAAGGGCAAGCTCGAAGCCTGCCTGCGCAGCGACGACACCCTTGGCCGCATCGCCGCCGAGGGCGATTCGGCCGAAGCCGCCGATGTCGAAGGCACCCCGGCGGTCGCCCTGCGCAACAACCTGACCGGCGAGACCATTCTGGTCAACGGCGCGATCGACCCGGACACGCTCGACCAGGGCATTGCCCTGATGGCCCGGCGCGGCCTGCGCCATGCCGCCCCGCCGCCCGATTACGCCCGCTGATTGTCCGGCCACCGCCCGATAACAGAGACAAAACGGGACAGGGATTTGCGCCAAACCAGCTTCCCGTGGGCCAATTTTGCTCTAAACGGCGTAAATGGATCGTATTGACCGCAAGTTGCTGGCTGCCTTGCAAGCAGATTCCCAGGCCTCGCTCGCCCAACTGGCCGACCGTGTCGGGCTGTCGAGCTCGGCCTGCCACCGCCGAATGCGCGCGCTCGAGGAAACGGGCACGATCACCGGCTATGGCGCGCGGGTCGATCCCGCGCGGGTCGGCCTCAATCTCCATGCGCTCATCGACATTACCCTCGAAAGCCAGAGCCGCGAGGCGATGGAGCGGTTCGAGGAAGCCACACTGGCCTCGCCCGACATCCTCGAATGCTCGCTGATGTCGGGCAGCGCCGATTACCGCCTGCGCATCGCCGCCCACGACATGGCCGATTTCGACCGGCTTCACCGCGAATGCCTGTCGCAATTGCCCGGAGTCAGCGTGATGCACACAGCTTTCGTGATCCGTCCGGTCAAGCCCTGGGTCGGCTATGCGCTGGGCTGAACCGCGCGCAGCCTGATGATAGTAGGACGACGCGCCCTGCTTGGCCTGCTGGGCACGGCGGCGCTGGCCTTGGACCCCGCACGGGCCCGCGCGGCCTCGGGCGGCCCGTTTCCCCGGTCCCCGCGCGAGGCTGAACGCCTGCGCCGCCGCGTTGCCGTCCCCGCGCTCACGGCGGGCTGGAACGGCCCCGAAGGGCCGGAAGAAACCTGCGCGGGCCTGCGCATGGCCGGCGCATCGGCCAGCGTCGAACCGGGCGATTGCTGGCACTGGGGCTCGATCACCAAGCCCGCCACCGCCACCCTCATCGCGCGCGCGGTCGAGGCGGGCGAACTGGCCTGGGACGAACCACTGGCCGCGCGCCTTGGCCCCCTGCTGCCCCGTGCGTCCGCGTCGCGGTGGCATCCGCAATGGCGCGGGCTGACCCTGCTCCACCTGCTCTCCCATCGCAGCGGCTTTGCCCGGCTGGACAACGACCCGGAAATGGACGCCTTCCCGCCCGAGGAGGCCGATCCGCGCGCCAGCCGCCTCGCGCTCACCGCGCTGACCCTCGCCCGCCCGCCCGAGGCCGTCCCCGGCGCCCGTTTCATCTATTCCAACCGCAACTACATCGTGGCCGCTGCCATGCTCGAAGCGGCCACCGGGCGCCCGTGGGAAGACCTGATGCGCGAACGCCTGTTCGCCCCGCTGGCCATGGAGGGCGCAGGCTTCGGCCCGCCCGAACTGTTCCCCGCGCTGCCCGATCCCAATGAAGCCGATCCCCATGAAGCCGATCCGGGCACACCGGCGCCGTTTTCCCCGCTCCAGCCGGTCGGCCACGCCTGGTGGCCGGGCCAGCGCGGCGTCCCCCATCCCCCCGGCGTGCCCCCGCAGGACAACCCCGCCGTGGCCGGCCCCGCCGCGCGGCTCCACGCGCCCATGGCCGCGATGATCCGCTTTCTCGAAGCCCATCGCACCCGCGCCCCGCTGCTGCGCCCGGCGACATGGGACCGGCTGCACACCCCGCCCTTCGGCGGCCCTTACGCACTGGGCTGGGTCGTGCGCGGCGATGGCAGCCTGTGGCACGACGGCAGCAACAACCTGTGGACCGCGCAAGTGCGGATAACCGGATCAGGATCGCGCGCGCTGGCCACCAACTGGGGCGACCACACGCGGCTGGCCGCCCCGCTCGAAACCGCGCTCGACAGCTGAAACATCCACCCCGGTTGCGCCTGCCCGCCGCCCCTTGCACGGGGCCCCGGCGCCTGACACAATCGATCTCATGAGCCAAACCGACTCCCGGCAAAGCCCCTCCCTCCCCGCCCCGAATCCCGCCACGAATCCTGCTGATTCAAATGCCGCATTGCCCTGGTGGCATGGGGCCGCGATCTACCAGATCTATCCGCGCAGTTTCGCCGATTCCAATGGCGACGGGATCGGCGATCTGGCCGGGATCACCGCCCGGCTCGACCACGTGGCCCGGCTGGGGGCCGATGCGATCTGGATCTCGCCGTTCTTCACCTCGCCGATGCGCGATTTCGGGTATGACGTGGCCGACTACTGCGACGTGGACCCGGTGTTCGGCACGCTCGCCGATTTCGACGCGCTGGTCGCCCGCGCCCACGACCTTGGCCTGAAAGTCACCATCGATCAGGTCTACGCTCATACGTCCGACCAGCACCCGTGGTTCGTCGCCAGCCGCCAGAGCCGCGACAACCCTTATGCCGACTGGTACGTCTGGGAAGACCCCAAGCCCGATGGCTCGCCCCCGTCGAACTGGCAATCGGTGTTCGGCGGCCCGGCGTGGCGCTGGGACGCGCGGCGCTGCCAGTACTACCTGCACAATTTCCTGGCCGAACAGCCGCAGGTCAATGCCCACAACCCGGCGGTGCAGCAGGCGATCCTCGATGTCATGCGCTTCTGGCTCGACCGCGGGGTCGACGGCTTCCGCATCGACGCGCTCAATTTCCTGATGCACGAGCCCAGCTTGCGCGACAATCCGCCCGCGCCCGACGATGGCCGCCGCCGCACCCGCCCGTTCGACTATCAGCTCAAGCTCTACAACCAGTCGCACGCCGACATCGTGCCCTTTGTCGAGCGGCTGCGCGCGCTGTGCGACAGCTATGGCGCGATCTTCACCGTCGCCGAAGTGGGCGGCGATCAGGCCGAACTGGAAATGAAGGCCTATACCGCCGGGTCCACCCGCCTCAACAGCGCCTATGGCTTCGACTTCCTCTATGCCGACCGGATCACTCCGGCCATGGTGCGCGACGTGCTCGCCCGCTGGCCCGACGAACCGGGCATGGGCTGGCCCAGCTGGGCGTTTGAAAACCACGACGCCCCGCGCGCGATCTCGCGCTGGACAAGGCCCGATACCCACCCGGACATGCGCGATGCCCATGGCCGCATGAAGGCCGTTCTGTTTGCCGCGCTGCGTGGCAACATCATCGTCTATCAGGGCGAAGAGCTGGGCCTCACCCAGGTCGAGATCCCCTTCGAACTGCTGCAAGACCCCGAGGCTATCGCCAACTGGCCGCTGACCCTCTCGCGCGATGGCGCGCGCACCCCGCTGCCATGGCAGGCCGAAGGCGCGATGGGCGGTTTTACCGAAGGGGAAACCCCCTGGCTCCCGCTGGGCGAGGAAAACCTCGCCCGCGCGGTCGACCGGCAAGAGGCCGACCCGGCCTCGATCCTGTCGCTGACCACGCGCCTGCTCCACTTGCGGCGCACCTGCCCGCCGCTGCGCCACGGCAGCTTCGATGTGCTCCACGCGGATGAAACGGTGCTCGCCGTGCGCCGCATGCACGCGGGCAAGGCGGTTCTGGCCGTGCTCAACATGAGCGACCAGACCTGCCCCTGGCCCGAAGGCCTGCCGCCACACGCCGCCGTGCCACACACCGCCGTACTGGTTGCCGAAAACGGAGCGGCACCCGGCGCGCCCTTGCCCGCCTATGCCGCCCTCATTGTCGAGGAACCGGCCTGATCCCCGCTCAGAACGGCATCCAGGACTGCTTGGGGGTGAACTTCATGTAGCCCGCGTTGACACCCAGACGCAGGCCCACCCCCATGCGCACCGGGATCAGCACGATATTGCCGCGCCGCAGATAGCTGACGTTGAAACCGCCAACGAGATAGGCCTGCCCCTCGCCCGCACCAAAACGGTGATACATGTCGGCCGTATCGTAGAGGTTGTAGACCAGCACGAACGTGCTGCCCGCATTGGCCCCGGCATCGAAGCCGATCGAAGGCCCGGTCCAGTAGACCGGCATGGTGCCCTCGATCTTGTGGTGCAAGGTGCCCGAGCCATAGCGCAGGCCGACCACGAAGGCGCCGCCCGCCTCGCGCCCGGTGATATAGCCGATCGGCTCACCCTGCTTCTTGAGAATGTCACGGATCATCATCGCCAGACCCGAAGCGCCCTTGCCGAAGACCCCTTCGGCGGCCCCGATCAGGTCGTCCTCGTGCCACGACTGCCCGTTCCCCGGGGTCGCCTGACCGCTGACCGAAGGGGCGACATAAGGCGTGGTGCCAGCCGAACCGGCAGGGGCCGGAGCCTGATAGGGCGCCTGCTCCACCGGCGCGGATGCAGGCGGCGCAGGCGAAACGGGCGCGGGCGCGGCGGGCGTGGTGCCCGGCTGGGCCGCCAGATCGCCATCGATCGCCGAATTGGGATCAATGGTCTGCACCTGTGCCCGTGCCACAGGCGCGAGGGCCAGCGACAGGCCCGCCATGGCACCGATGACAGCCAGTCTGCGGTGAATCGAACTCTTCATCATGTCTCCCGTCCCCACGGTCACGGTCGGATCAAAGCCCAGGCCTCAGGCAGCCAAGCGAAAGCACCTGGCCGGGGCAAGCCGACCGCCCCAATCCTTGCCAAGTTTTCCCCATCACAATGAACGGGCGATGAGCCGAATCGAAATTGCACCCAAATCGAGCCTGTCCGCACCAAAACCGGGCCATCCCGCACCAAGAGCATCAGACACCAGATGATCAGGCCCCGGATAATCAGGCTGGGGAAAAATCCGCAACGACCGCTTGCCCCCCGCCGCAACCCCCGTTATGAGCCCACCAACGCCGCTGCGATCCGGAGACGTGGGTGAGTGGCTGAAACCAACGGTTTGCTAAACCGTCGTACTGGTAAATCCGGTACCGAGGGTTCGAATCCCTCCGTCTCCGCCACCGCATCGCTTGCGGTGTTTTCTCTGACAGATTCGAACTCATCCGCGCAGGATGGTCCGCCAGCGAGGGCTGGCAGTGGCCCTTATGGCTCGGGGCGGTATTTTGCTTCGTAGAATGCCTTTTTTTCGCGGCGGGTCATTGCCTTGGTGCTTTCGCCGCGCGTCAGGGCATCGGCGATATAGGCGCCGGTTGAGCGGATGACGCGCGCCGGGACTCCGACGGCGACGCTGTTGGCGGGGATGTCCCGCGTGACCACCGCGCCTGCGCCGATCACGACATTGTCGCCGATGGTCACACCCGGCATGATGATCGCCCCATAGCCGAGGAAAACATTGCTGCCCACGACGATGGGTTTCACCATGTCGATCTGCGGATGCACGCTCCGGGCAACCCAGACGCCGCCATCATGCGTCTCGAAGCGCACCCGTGTCGCGCTCACCCGGTCCCCCAGCGTGATCAGGTAGGGTTCGGACGAGAAATCGACATCCAGAAGCCGGCATCCCTTGCCCAGCTTCACGCCGATGCTGCGGGCATAGGCCTCGGGCGCGCGTGATCTGAGAACCCGCTGCCAGATTTTCCCGAACATGCCCGCGCGCCCCTTTTGCCATGGAACAGGGCGATCCTAATCCAAGGCCTGTCGCCCCGCCATGCGACCCTGCCAAATCCGTGCAGTTTCAGGTGACAGGAACGGGGATCGGCTCCGTCCCCTCGCTGCTCATGCGAAGGGGACGGAAGGCCCATCCCGCCTGTCACCCCGCCAGCGCGGGCCCGCCCAGATCGTCGATCGCGGCCTGCGGCTGCGTAAACCAGCGCGCGCCCTGCGCGGTCACATGCATGTGATCCTCAAGCCGCACGCCGAAGCGTCCGGGCACGACGATCATCGGCTCGTTCGAGAAGCACATTCCCGGTTCGAGCACGGTGCGGTCGCCGCGCACCAGATAGGCCGGTTCGTGGATCGACAGGCCGATGCCATGGCCGGTGCGATGGGGCAGCCCCGGCAGGGCATAGTCGGGCCCCAGCCCGGCGCGGACCAGCACCGCGCGCGCGGCATTGTCGACGCTTTCACAGGTTTCGCCGGGGCGCACGGCGTCGAAGGCGGCCTGCTGGGCTTCCTTCTCGATGGCCCAGATGTCGCGGATGTCCTGCGGGACCGAACCAAACGCATATGTCCGCGTGATGTCGGAATGATAGCCCTCGATCGTGCAGCCGGTATCGACGAGCACGAGCTGGCCTTCCTCCAGCGCACGGTCGCCGGGAAGCCCATGGGGATAGGCGGTCGCCTCGCCGAACTGGACGATGCAGAAGCTCGACCCGCTCGCCCCGAGGCGGCGATGGGCCGCGTCGATGAAGCGGACCACCTCGCTCTGGCGGATGCCGGGGTGCAGGATGCGCGCGGCGGCATGCTGGACCACCAGCGTCATCGCCTTGGCCTGCTGCATCAGCGCCAGTTCGGCGGCAGACTTGACCATGCGGCACTGCTTGATCACCGGCATGGCATCGACCAGCCCCACTGTTCCGGCCGCGCGGATGCGCTCGGCAAAGTGGAACGGCAGTTCCGGATCGATGGCCAGCGTGCGCGCGCCGATCTCGCGCAGGGCGTCGATCACCAGCGCGACCGGGTCTTCGTCTTCCTGCCACGAGCGGATCTCGACCGGAACGGCCAGATCGGCTTCGAGCGTGCCGATCTCGAAGTGCGGGCAGATCATGATCGGCGTGCGGCCGGGGGCCAGCAGCATCGAGACGAGGCGTTCGCTCTGGCCCCAGGGCAGCCCGGTGAAATAGCGCAGCGAGGCCCCGGCATCGACCAGCAGCGCATCGGCGCCAAGGGCCTGGGTCAGCGTGCGGGCGCGGTCCATCCGCGCCTCGCGCTCGGCCGGGGAAATCGCGGGGGCACGGTCGGTCCAGGGGGACAGACGGTCCAGTTCGGTCTGCGCGGTCGATCCGCCAATCATCGTATTTCCAGTCCTTATGCGAAACGGGCAAGGTCAAAGGGCGCCAGCGCACCGGCCTGCGCCGTGTCCCCGATCATGTCCGCGACCAGCCGCGCGGTGATCGGGGCCAGCGTGAGGCCCAGATGCTGATGCCCGAAGGCGTAGAAGAGGTTGTCGAGCCGGGCCGAGCGGCCAATGGCGGGCAGATAATCGGGCAGGGTCGGGCGGCAGCCCATCCAGCGGGCAAACGGCCCGGCAACGGGCAGGCCAAGCTGCGCAATATGCGTTTCGAGCCGCTCCCACTTGCGTGGGTCTGCCGGGGCATCGGGATCGCCCAGTTCGACGAAGCTGGCCGCCTGAACACAAGTCCGATAGCGCGTGACGATCATCCCGCGCTCCTCGAACACCACCGGGGGCATGTCGGCGGGCCACTCGCCATCTTCCACTTTGGCCCGCACATGATAGCCGCGCTCGGCGATCATCGGCACGGCATGACCCAGCCCCTCCATCAGCGCGCGCGAACGGATACCCGCGCAGACCAGCACGCGGTCCACCGCGTCCAGAACCGGTGCGCGCCCGGCGATCCGCACGATCCGCGTGCGATCCCTGTCGGGGACGAGCGCCGCCTTTTCGTCGACCAGTGTTCCTCCGCTGCGCACGAAGGCCGCGCGCAAGGCCGTGCGCAATTCGCCCAGATCGGCAATCTGGGCCGTGCCCGAAAAGTGCACCGCGCCCGCCACGGGCCGGGTGGTCAGCGCGGAGAGCCGCGCAAGGTCGGGCGCGGTCGCGGCGCGGACTGTCGCGGTGCCGGTGTCTGCCGCTTCCCACGCGGCCTGCCCGGCCTGCGCCGCGGCGGCATCCTGCCAGAGCACGAAATGCCCGTCGTTGCGCAAAAGGCCGGGTTGGCCGAGCGCCGCAACCCGCGCCTGCCAGGCGGGCAATGCCTGCGCCATCAGCGGGCGCATCGCCGCGCATCCGGCCCGGAACCGCGCCGGGGCCGAGGCCGCGAGCAACCGCATCCCGAAGGGCATCCACCGCGCGATGGCGCCGGGCGGAAAGGCCAGCGGCCCGCCGCGCGTGAACAGGCGTCCGGGCACGCTGCGCAAGCTTTCGAGCGAGGCGAGCGGCTCGACCTGCTCGGTGGCGACATGCCCCGCATTGCCCCACGAGGGTGCCTGCGCGCGCGGGTCGTCATCGACCAGCACGACACCATGCCCGGCTTCCAGCAAATCCAGCCCGGCGCACAGCCCGACCACCCCGCCGCCGACGATACCGATGAGACCCACGAAAACTCCGTTGCAAATGCCAGACCGTATCGTATACCTTATATCTATCGTCACCCATTCGACAAGGCTCGATGCGCAAGATGATCCGCCGCCTGCCCGATCTTTACCGGTGCTTCCTTTACCGGCGCCCGACCCGCCGCAAGCGTGCCGCCGTGGCCCTCTTGCGCGCCTTGGGCGCCCACGGACCGGCGCGGGCAGCCCCCGATGGAGCGGATCGCAAAGCAAGCCAATCTTTTGGCGGATCTTTTCCTCACCCTGCAAACAGCCCTGCGGGACCGGCCCGATTGCAGGCCGCCCGCCGATCATCTACCGTATACGGCAATTCCCTCCGGCGCCATGACAGCGCTGTGCCCGATATGGAGATCCACAGGTGACAATCGTCGTCCGCACGCTTTCCGAACGCATTTTCGACGTCATTCGCGAAAGAATCGTCGAGGGCAAGCTCCCCGTGATGGAGCCCGTGCGTCAGGATGCGCTGGCCGCCGAACTGGGGGTCAGCAAGATCCCCCTGCGCGAGGCGCTGGCCCGGCTGGAACACGAGGGACTGCTGACCAGCCAGGCCAACCGCGGCTGGTTCGTGCGCCCGATGTCGGAAGACCAGGCCGAGGAAATCTACCTGCTGCGTCTGGCCATCGAACCGGCGGCGGCGGCCTATGCCTGCCTCCACGCCGACGAGGCCGACAGGCAAGCCGCCCGTCACGCCTTTGCCGTGCTCGATACCGCCGCCGCCGGGGACCGTGGCGAAGTGGCCGTGCGCAACCGCGAATTCCATGTCGCGCTGGTCCGTCCGGGCAAGCGCCTGCTCACCACCCAGCTCGTCGAGCGCCTCGAAGTGCTCGCCGAACGCTATGTCAGCGCCCACCTCGAACCGGCCGGACGCGGCGACCGCGCCCATACCGAACACAGCGACCTTCTGGCCACCTGGCTCGCCGGGGATGCCGACAAGGTCAAGACACTGCTCACCGCGCACATTGCCAGCACGCTGGACGATCTGCGCGCCCATTTCAAAGCCAGCCAGACAGGCTGATCCATACCGTTTCAGGGGGACCAATGCTCGGACCGCGAAAATCCATCGAGAGACTGTCACACCGCGAATCCGGGCATTCCCTGGCCAAGACCCTGAGCTGGCCCCACCTGATCGCGCTGGGAGTCGGCGCCATCGTGGGCACGGGCATCTATACCCTCACCGGCGTGGGCGCCGAGCGCGCCGGGCCTGCGGTCATCCTTGCCTTTGCCATTGCGGGCGCGGTCTGCGCCTGCGCCGCGCTCGCCTATGCCGAAATGGCCACCCTGATCCCGGCGGCGGGCAGCGCCTATACGTTCAGCTATGCCGCCATGGGCGAGACGGTCGCCTGGGTCGTGGGGTGGAGCCTGATCCTCGAATATTCACTGGCCTGCTCGACGGTCGCGGTGGGCTGGTCGGGCTATCTGGTCGGCTGGATCGAGGCGGTGGGCATCCACCTGCCCCATGTCCTGCTGGTCGGCCCGCATGGCGGGGGAATCGTCAACCTGCCGGCGGTGGTGATCGCGCTGGGGGTCATGGGCATGCTGATCGCCGGCACGCGCGAGAGCGCCACGCTCAACATCATTCTGGTCATCATCAAGCTGGCCGCGCTCTCGGTCTTCGTGATCATCGCGCTGCCCGCGTTCCAGACCGGCAACCTCCATCCGTTCATGCCCTATGGCTTTGGCAGCACCGAGATCGCCGGGCACAAGCGCGGGGTCATGGCTGCCGCCGCCATCGTCTTCTTTGCCTTCTATGGCTTCGACGCGGTCGCGACTTCGGCCGAAGAAGCCAAGAATCCGGGCCGCGACCTGACCATCGGCATCGTCGGCTCGATGGTGGTCTGCACGCTGATCTACATGGCCGTGGCAGTGACCGCCATCGGCGCGCTGCCCTTCCAGCAACTCGCCAACTCGCCCGAGCCGCTCGCGCTGGTGCTGCGCAGCCTGAACCAGCCGATGGCCGCCTACCTGATCGCGCTGGCTGCCGTCATCGCCCTGCCTTCGGTCATTCTGGTGATGATGTACGGGCAGAGCCGCGTGTTCTTCGTCATGGCCCGTGACGGCCTGCTGCCCCGCTCGCTCGCCAAAATCAGCCCGCGCACCGGCGCGCCCACGCGGATCACCCTGATGACCGGCATTTCGATCGCCGTGGTCGCGGGGATCTTCCGCCTCGACGAGATCGCCGAACTGGCCAATGCGGGCACGCTGATCGCCTTCATGGCGGTGGGTGCCTGCCTGATGATCCTGCGCCGCCGTTCGCCCGACCTGCCCCGCCTGTTCCGCTGCCCACAGCCGATGGTGGTCGGCACGCTGACCATCGCGGGCTGCGCCTATCTGCTGTTCAGCCTGCCGGCCAGCACGCTGACCCGCTTTGGCCTGTGGAACCTGATCGGGCTGGCCTTCTATGGGCTTTATGGACGCCTGAGCAGCGAGGCCGGGCGCGAACGGGCCGCAGAAAAGGCAGACGCGGGCGCCTGACCCCGCCCGCCCGACAGCCCTACGCCTTCCTTTTTTCCGTTTTCCCGTCATCCCCCGTTCGAGGAGATCGCGATGTCGCGCGCCCTGTTCACCGCTGCCGTTCTGGCGGCGGCCCCGATTGCCGCAACGGCCCTTGCGCCCGTTTCGGCCCATGCTGCACCCGCTCATGCTGCGCCCGTTCATGCAGCAAACACCTTTGACGGCGTGTGGCTGTTCGACGATGCCCCGCCCAATCCGGGCGTCACCATGATGGAAGTGACCACCCGGGGCGGGGTCATCGCCGGGCGCGTCACCACGCACTGGTATGGCCCGATCGCCATGCAGGCCCCCCATGTCGAGAACGGCGTGCTGCATTTCACCACCCGCAACATCAACGACAGGGAACACCCCACCCGCGACTGGAGCGTCGTGCTCGAAGACGGAAAGGCCCACCTCAAGGGGCAGATCTGGGAATCGGCCATCGACAGCAAGGGCTATCGCGGCACCAGCGCCGATGCGCGCGCCCGCGCCTTCCACTTTGCCCCCCTGCCCCCGCTGGGCCAGCCGATCCCCGCGCATCTGGCCGCCACCCCGCCGATGGGCTGGAGCAGCTGGAACAAGTTCGCCGACCGGATCGACGACAAGACCGTGCGCGCCATGGCCGATGCGATGGTCTCCACGGGCCTGCGCGATGCGGGCTATCGCTATATCAACATCGACGATGGCTGGCAGGGCGAACGCGACGCGCAAGGCGTGCTGCACCCCAATGCCAGATTCCCCGACATGAAGGCGCTGGCCGACTATGTTCACGCGCGCGGGTTGAAGATCGGCATCTATTCCTCGCAAGGGCCGCGCACATGTGCCGGATACGAGGGCAGCTACGGCCACGTCCAGCAAGATGCCCAGACCTTTGCCGCCTGGGGTTTCGACTATCTCAAGTACGACTTGTGCTCGGGCGAATGGTTCTATCCCGACGCCGATACCGTCAAGCGCAGCTATCACGAGATGGGCGCCGCGCTGGCGGCCACGGGGCGCCCGATTGTCTTCTCGCTGTGTGAATATGGCCGGTTCGATGTCGGCACCTGGGGCCGCGACGTGGGCGGCCAGCTCTGGCGCACCACTGGCGACATCACCGACGACTATGCCACGATGGCCCGGATCGGTTTCGACAAGAATGGCGATCCGGCCTGGGCGGGCCCCCATGGCTGGAACGACCCGGACATGCTCGAAGTGGGCAATGGCGGGATGAGCCCTGACGAATACCGCACGCACATGGCGCTCTGGGCAATGTCGGCAGCGCCGCTGATGATGGGCCACGACTTGCGCGAGAGCACGGGCGAGACGCTCGCCCTGCTCACCAACCCCCGCGTCATCGCCATCGATCGGGACAGCAAGGGCATTCAGGGCAAGGCCGTGCGCAAGGTCGGCACAATGGAAGTCTGGGCCAGACCGCTGGCCGATGGCCGCGTCGCGCTTGCGCTGTTCAACCGGGGCGAGGCGGCGGCCAGCCTCGCGCCGAGCGCACAGGACGCGGGGCTGACCACGGTGAGCGGGGCGCAGGATGTCTGGACGGGGCAGGCCTCTGCAGACTTTGGCGCCACCCGCACCGTTCCCGCGCATGGGGTCATCCTGCTGGTGGTGAGCGGGCACTGATCCCCTCTTCTGCCTCACGCGCCGGGCCTGCGCCCGGTGCGTGAGGCAGAAATGTCACAAATCTACGATATTTCGTATACTATATTTGACTCCGACAAATAGATGACGCATCCTCTCGGCAAACAACAAGGGAATGCCGATCATGAGGGTTCGTCACAGCAAGCTGTTTTGCGCAGTCGCCCACACTGCGCTGATAACCGGGGCCACATTCTTCGCGGGAACGGCCCAAGCCCAAAGCACGCCCCAGAGTGCGCCCCAAAGCCTGCCCGAACAGGGTGCCAGCGATGGTGCCGGGGCACCGGGCGACGCCATCGTCGTCACCGGCACGCTCATCAAGCGCCCCGACCTCAAGAGCAACAGCCCGCAGACGGTCGTCGGCTCGGACGAGTTCCGCTATCAGGGCGCCACGACGGTCGAGCAGGTGCTCAACCGCCTGCCCCAGTTCACCGCCGACGCCAACGAGAACGTCTCGAACGGCTCGAACGGCACCTCCAACATCAACTTGCGCAACCTGGGCTCGAACCGCGTGCTTGTGCTGCTCGACGGGCAGCGCATGATGCCCTCTCAGGCCATCGACCTCAACTTCGTGCCCGGCAGCCTGATCGAGCGCGTCGACGTGATGACCGGCGGCGCCTCGGCGGTCTATGGCTCGGATGCGATCTCGGGCGTCGTCAACTTCGTGCTCAAGAAGAACCTCGATGGCCTGCGGGTCGACATGCAGACCGGCTTTGCCCAGCATGACAACGGCAACACCGCCATGCGCAATCTGGTTTCCTCGTCCGGGTACAACACGGCCCCCGGTTCGGTGCTCGACGGCGGCAAGCAGGACATCACCGTTTCGGCGGGCAAGAACTTTGCCAGCGGCCGCGGCAATATCACCGTCTATGGCGGCTATCGCAGCTTCAGCCCGGTGCGCCAGTCGACCCGCGACGTGTCGTCCTGCGCGATCCAGGACCGCAACAACGGCTCGCAACTCTATTGCGGCGGTTCGAGCAACTCGCCCTATGGCTCGTTCGTGCCGCTCTCGGACCTGAGCGCCTACAAGAGCCAGACGCTGGTCAACAGCCGCGCCAACGACGGCACGCTGGTGCCCTACAACAGCTCCTATGCCTACAACTACGCGCCCAACAACTACTTCCAGCGCTCCGACGAGCGCATCACGGCGGGCGCCTTTGGCCACTTCGAGATCAGCCGGGCCGCCGAAATCTACGGCAGCTTCATGTACATGCACGACCGCACGTTCTCGCAGGTCGCCCCTTCGGCGATCTGGCTGGGCACGGCTTTCGCGATCTCGTGCAACAACCCCTATGCCAGCGCCAACCAGCTTCAGGCGATCTGCGGCAGCGCGGCGGGCACCAACACCACGCAAGATGCGCTGGCGGCCTATCGCACCGACATCGCCCCGCGTCGCGACGACTTGCGCCACAACGACTTCCGCTACTCGGCAGGCGTGCGCGGCGACATCGGCAGCGGGTTCAGCTACGATGTCAACTACATGTACTCGCTGGTCCGCTATGACGAGACCTACCTCAACGACGTGGACCAGGTGAAGGCGGGCCGCGCGCTCAACGCGATCAGCGTCAATGGCGTGCCCACCTGCCGTTCGGTGCTCGACGGCACCGACCCGAGCTGCATTCCGGCCAACATCTTCCAGCCGCACGGGCTCACCGCCGCGCAAGGCGCCTATCTGTTCGGCCAGAGCAACACCGCCTCGCGCAATTCCCTCAGCGTGATCCAGGGCACGCTGAGCGGCGATCTGGGCAAACTGGGCATCACCATGCCCTGGACCAGCAAGGGTCTGGGCATGGCGCTGGGCGTCGACCACCGCCGCGAAACGCTGGCCTTCACCGCCGACGCCGTGGCCCAGCAGAACGGGACGACGAATTCGGACGGCGTGATCAGCGTGACCGAAGTCTTCGGCGAACTCGAAGTGCCGCTGGTCGAGGACATGCCGCTGCTCCGCTCGCTCTCGGTCAACGGCGGCTTCCGCTATTCGTCCTACGACAACAAGCAGCAGTCGACCGGCTATGGGTCGGGCTTCAACGTGTGGACCTACAAGGCTGAACTGAGCTGGCAGCCGGTCAACGACCTGCGCGTGCGCGCCAGCTACAACCACGCCATCCGCGCGCCCAACGTGGCCGAACTGTTCGCCTCGCAATCGGTGGGCAACGTCAACGGCATAGACCCGTGCGCGGGCCCCAACCCGAGCGCCTCGCTGGCGACCTGCGCGGTCACGGGGGTAACTGCGGCGCAATATGGCCACATCGTCGAGTGCCCGTCGGATACCTGCTCGGCCCTGAGCGGGGGCAACCGTGCGCTCAAGCCCGAAACCGCCAATACCTATACCGCAGGCATCGTCTTCACGCCCAAGTTCCTGCGCCGGTTCTCGCTCTCGGTCGATTACTACAACATCAAGGTGAAGGACTACATCAGCTCGATGGCGCCCTCGCTGATCATGGGTCAGTGCGCGCAGACCGGCGATCCCTACTTCTGCGGCCTGTTCAAGCGTGATGCCCGTTCGGGCGCGCTGTTCGGCCAGAATGCGGGCTATGTCATCTCGACCACGATGAACACCGGCTACCTCAAGACCTCGGGCCTCGACTTCAACGCCGACTATACCGTCGGCCTGGGCAAGGCGGGCAGCCTCAACATGAACCTGGTGGGCACCTACCTGCTCAACCAGATCGCGCAGCCGGTGCCGGGCCTTGGCTCCTACGACTGCAATGGCCTGTTCGGCTATACCTGCGGCCAGCCCTCGCCGACCTGGCGCCATGTCGCGCGGTTCACCTGGATGACGCCGACCGACACCGTGCTTTCGCTGTCGTGGCGCCATATCGGCGGCACCCGTCTGTCGAGCCTGACCGACAACCCCCTGCTCAGCGCGCCGCAGACTTTCGTGAACAGCAAGATCAACGCCTACAACTACTTCGATCTGTCGCTGACGCAAACCATCAACAAGAAGCTCACCCTGCGCGCGGGCGTGAACAACCTGTTCGACAAGGATCCGCCGCTGCTCGCAGCCGGGCTGCTCCAGCTCTTCGGCAACGGCAACACTTATCCGGGCGTCTACGATGCGCTGGGCCGCACGATCTTCGTGGGGGCCACCATCAACTTCTGATCGTCCAAACCCTTGCGCCGCCCGGTCCCGTCCGGTCGGCGCAAGGCCCTTCCCCCCTTCTCAGGCGGCACCTCTCTGGCCCCTCCAGGCGCGCCGCCTGAACACTCACCCGCCCGGCTCCCCCAGGGGAACCGGGCGGTTTTTTGTGATGCATCCCAATTCTTTAAATAATAATCTGATTTTCTGTCATTCCATTCGTCATCCCCGCGCAGGCGGGGATCCAGGTCCGATGGTTGCGCCTGTGGACAGCGCGTGCAAGCTGGATTCCCGCCTGCGCGGGAATGACGAGACATGGGCCAACAGCGCCCAGCGCTTTCATTGCCAGGCTGGTGCGCGTCGAATGTGCCCACGCCGCCCCAGAAGGACGCCTATTGCAGCGCGCGCACGAAGAAATCGAACTGGCGGCGCGTCACATAGTCGATCGGCCCGGTCGAGCGGCCCACGCTGTGCTCGCCGCCCGGAACGACCAGCAGGTCGAAGTCCTTGTCGGCCCTGACCAGCGCATCGACGACCTGCATCGTGGAGGCCGGATCGACATTGCTGTCCTGCTCGCCCACGATCAGGAACAGCTTGCCATGCAGGTTGGCGGCATGGTCCACGCCCGAGGCCGCCGCATAGCTGGCATCGACCGGCCAGCCGAGCCACTGTTCGTTCCAGCTGATCTTGTCCATGCGGTTGTCATAACACCCCGCCATGGCCACCCCGGCCTTGTAGAAATCGCCATGGAACAGCAGCGCGTTGAGCGTGCTCTGCCCGCCTGCCGAGGCGCCATAGATGCCCACGCGGCTGATATCATAGGACGGATCGCGCGCGGCCATGGCCTTGTGCCAGGCGATGCGGTCGGGGAAACCGGAATCCGCAAGGTTCTTCCACGCCACGTCCTGAAACGCCTTGGAGCGGTTGGCCGTGCCCATGCCGTCGATCTGCACGACGATGAAGCCCAGGTCGGCCAGCGCCTGCATCCCGATCACCTTGTCGCCCCCGGAGTGATAGCCGAACGGCCAGAACTGCTTGGGCACGAAGCTGTCGTGGGGCCCGGCATAGATGTTCTCGATCACCGGATACTTGCGCGCCGGGTCATAGTCGCGCGGGCGCACGACGAGGCCCCAGATGTCGGTCTTGCCGTCGCGCCCCTTGGCGGTGAACACTTCGGGCGGGCGGAACCCGGCGGCGGTCAGGCGGGAAATATCGCCCTTGCTCACCGTGGCGAGCACGCGCCCGTCCGTGCTCGCGCGCAGCACGCTGACCGTGGGCAGGTCGACCCGCGAATAGGTATCGACCAGCGTGCGCCCGTCGGGGGCAAGGCTGGCGGTGTGGTCGGCCTGTTCCGGGGTCAGCGCGACGAGATGGCGGCCATCGAAATCGATGCGGTAGATGTGGTGGAAATAGGGATCTTCGCCCGCATTCATGCCGCTGGCCGAAAACCAGATCTGGCGCCTGGCCTCGTCGACCCGCAGGACATCGCGAACCACCCAGGCGCCGCTGGTAATGCGGTTGCGCACCTTTCCGGTGCGCCCGTCGATCAGGTAGAGGTGGTTCCAGCCATCGCGCTCGGAAGCCCAGATGATGTCATCGCCCGAGGCGCCCAGTTCGTGGGCATAGCGCCGGTCGGCATAGACGAACGTGCGCGCCTCCTCGTTCACCGCGACATGGGCCTTGCCGCTGGCGGCATCGACGGCGATGATCCGCGCCTGCCCGAAGCCGCGCCGCACATAGTCGAAGGCGACGCTGCGCCCGTCGGGCCGCCAGCGCGGATCGGACAGCTGATAGGCATTGGGAAACAGCGAGGGATCGATCACCGTCTGGCGCCCGGTCGCCACGTCGAAGAGCACCGGCTGCTCGCTGTCGACCGTATCGCCGGGCTTGGGGTAGAGCTGGCTGCGCAGCACGGGCTGCCCCTGCCCCGCAGGCGCGGCCTCCACCCGCAGGACATGGCGCGCATAGCCGGGGCGCACGCGATAGATCATCAGGTGGCGGCTGTCGGGCGACCAGCGGATCGTCTCGGGATCATAGAAATCGCCCGGCGACCCGTCGCTGCTCAGGCGCACCGTGTCGGCCCCTCCCTTCTTGCGCACGACGAGGTTGTTGTCCTCGACCAGCGCCTCGTGCTGCCCGTCGGGCGCAAGGCGGGGGTGGTTGTCGGCGGGCACCGACAGGTCGCGCACGACCCCGAACCCGCGTGGCCGCGACGGATCGACCTGCGGCGCACAGTGATAGTCGGCCAGCGTGCAGCGCCAGCCCTGCTCGTCGATCGCAAAGGCGATGGCCCGCCCGTCTCCTGTGCCCTCGATATCCACCTCGGCGAACGGCAGGCGCAGCGGCTGTAAAAGGTGGCCGAGCGCGCGGGTCAGTTCGCCGGCAAGGCGCACATGGTCGAACGCGGGCGAGCGGGCCAGCGTCGCGGCATCGACCGTCTCGAAGGCAAAGCCGCCCTCGACCGTCTTGCGATAGGTAAAGGCGCTGGAATCGGGCGCCCAGTGCGCGGGCCAGGCAATGTCGCGCGTCAGGTATTCCCAGCTCTCGCGCAGGCCCACCGAGCGCTCGATCTGCGCCTTTTGCGCCGCGTTTGCCCCGCCCGGCGCGGCGAGCGCTGGGAAAGCCGCCGTGCAGGCCATCAGCCCTGCCATGACACCGGAAAGGGAAGCGCGGCGCAAGCCATGGGGCATAAGGGCACGGGACATGACAGATCTCCTGAACCGGACACAAGGCCGCCGGGCCGCGCCCAAGGCGTGACCCGGCGGATAGGACCGCCCGGCAGGCAGGGTTGCCGAACGGAATAGGAGGAACGCTTACTTGACCTGGAAGCCCGCCCAGAACGGGTCTTCCCGGTCGATCCAGATGGTGTTGAACCCGGTCGCCGTGGCCGAACCCTCGATCGAGGGGATGATCGCGGGCTGGTCGCCCAGCATCACGCTCTTTTCCACGCGCCCGATGAAGCGACTGCAAATGTAGCTTTCGTGGACGAAACGGTCGCCCACGCCCAGCTTGCCCTTGGCCACCAGATGCGCCAGCCGCGCCGACGTGCCGGTGCCGCAAGGGCTGCGGTCGATGGCCTTGTCGCCATAGAACACCGCATTGCGCCCGTCGGCGCCATCGTGCTTGGGCTTGTCGGCCCAGAGCACGTGGCTGACCCCGCGAATGGTCGGATCGAGCGGATGGACCGGCTCGAACTTGGCACGCACGGCTTCGCGCACGCGGCCACTCAGGTCGATGATGCGGGCCGCGCCCAGATCGTCGAGGCCGGTATAGGCGCCCTGTGGTTCGACGATGGCGTAATAATTGCCGCCATAGGACACGTCGATGGACAGCGGGCCGATGCCCTCGACATCCACTTCGATCCCGCGCGCGGCAACATAGGACGCCACGTTGGTGATGCGCACCGAGGTCACCTTGGGCCCGTCGGTCTCGTAGGCGATCTCGATGGTCCCGGCAGGCACCTCGACCTTGAGGCGGCCGGGCACGGCAGGCTGGATCAGCCCGTGTTCGAGCCCGAAGGTGATGATGCCGATGGTGCCATGGCCACACATCGGCAGGCAGCCGCTGGTCTCGATGAACAGGATGCCGATATCGTTCGCCGGATCGACGGGAGGATAGAGGAACCCGCCCGACATCATGTCGTGCCCGCGCGGTTCAAAGCACAGGCCGGTGCGGATCCAGTCGAAACGCGACAGGAAATCCTGCCGCCGCTCGGACATCGAGGCGCCCTTGAGCAGCGGCGCCCCGCCCGCCACGAGGCGGACGGGGTTACCTGCCGTATGACCGTCGATGCAGAAGAACGTGTGCCGCATCGAGGCTCCTTCAGGCTTCCGTCAGGGCTGCGGGAGCCGTGGGGGTAAGGTCGGGACGGGTGGCGGCGGCCTTCTCGACCATCGCGATCACTTCAGCGCGGCGCGCGCCTTCGAGCACATAGCGCGGGGGCAGCACGCGCTCGGACCCGCGACCCATGACCTGCTCGGCCAGCTTGATCGACTGGACGAGATCGTGCTCGGCATCGAGGTGGAGCAGCGGCATGAACCAGCGATAGATTTCCATCGCCTTGGCATGGTCACCGCGCGCAAAGGCGTTGACCAGTTCGACCGATTCCTTGGGGAACGCGTTGGTCAGGCCCGAAACCCAGCCCTGCGCCCCGAGGTAGAGCCCTTCGAGCGCCACGTCGTCGAGACCGGCGAACAGCACGTAGCGATCCCCGAAGGCATTGCGGAAATCGGTGAAGCGGCGCGTGTCGGGCGCGGATTCCTTGACCGCCACGATGTTCTTCACGTCGACCAGCGCGGCCAGCACGTCCTTGTCGATCACCGTGCGATAGGCGGGCGGGTTGTTGTAGAGCATGATCGGCAGGCCGGTGCTTTCAGCCACGCCCTTGAAGTGGTTCACCAGTTCGTGCGCCTTGGGCACGTAGACCATCGGGGGCAGCAGCATCAGGCCATCGGCCCCGGCCTTTTCGGCGGCCTGGGCATAGCGCACCGCGCGGCGGGTGTCGTATTCCGAAACCCCGGTGATGACCGGCACGCGCCCGTCGACCACTTCGACGATGGCCGAGAGAACCTGGACCTTTTCCTCGTATTCCAGCGAGTTGTTTTCGCCAACCGTGCCAAGGGCGATCACCCCCGTGACGCCGTCACGGATGAGATCGTCGACCACGCGCTGGGTGTCCGCGAGGTCGATCGACAGGTCCGCGCGAAGCTGCGTGGTGACTGCCGGGAATACACCCTTCCAACCGATTGCCATGTCTATTCGTCCTGCTGTGCGTTAACTTGAAATATCGTATACTATATTATTCTCGACAGCGCAATGCCCTTTTCGCAGGCGCACAAAAAGCGCCCCGGCGCCATCCCTCCACACCTCACTCCTCATCGGGATAGGGCCCCTTGCCGCCATCCCTGATCAACTGGTCGACCCGCTGGTCGATCAGCGGCAGCGGCACTGCCCCCATTTCGAGCACGGCATCGTGGAACGCACGGATGTTGAACTTTGGCCCCAGCGCCTTTTCCGCCTTGTGGCGCGCGTCGAGGAAGGTCAGTTCCCCCATGTAATAGGCCAGTGCCTGGCCGGGCCAGGAAATATAGCGGTCGACCTCGGTCTCGATCTCGTGATCGGACAGCGCGGTGTTGTCGCGCAAGTATTGCTGCGCCTGTTCGCGCGTCCAGCCCATGGCATGGATGCCGGTATCGACCACCAGCCGAGAGGCGCGCCAGGCCTGATAGCTGAGCATGCCGAAGCGATCGTAGGGCGTCTCGTACATGCCCATGTCCTCGCCCAGCGCCTCGCAATAGAGCGCCCAGCCCTCGCCATAGGCCGAGAGGTAGCTGTCGCGGCGGAAGGCCGGAAGGTCGGTGTTTTCGGCAGCCAGCGGCATCTGCATGGCATGGCCGGGCGCGCTCTCGTGCAGGGTCAGCGCGATCTGCGAATAGAACGGGCGCGAGGGCAGGTTGTAGGTATTGACCAGATAGATGCCCGGCCCGCCGCGCCCGCCGGTGTAGAACGGGGCGACATCATCGGGCACCGGCTTGATCGCGAAGCGGCTGCGCGGCATGCGCCCGAAGAACTGCGAGGCCTTGCCATCGAAGGTCTTGGCGATCCACGCCGCGCGATAGAGCAGTTCGTTGGGCGTCTTGGGATAGAACTGCGGATCGGTGCGCAGGAAGTGCAGGAACGCCTTGAGATCGCCCTTGAAGCCGACCTGCTTCATCACCGCGTCCATCTGCCCGCGAATGCGCGCCATTTCGGAAAGGCCGATCTGGTGGATTTCCTCAGGGCTCTTGTCGAGGGTGACGAACTCGTTGATCTTCGAGCGGTAATAGGCCTGCCCATCGGGCAGGGCATAAGCGGCCAGCGTCTGGCGGGCGCCCTTCTCGTATTCGCCGCGCATGAAGGCCAGCAGCCGCGCATGGGCCGGGACGACATCTTTGGTGATCGCCTCGCGGGCCTGCGCGCGCAGGGCTTCCTGATCGGCAGCCGGGATCGTGGCGGGCAGGTTTTTAAAGGGTTCGTAGAACGGCGAGGCTTCGGGGCTGGCCGCCTGAACGACCATTTCGATGCCCTTGTCGCGCCCGGTCAGGGTGACGTGGGGCGCCGAGAACCCGCGCGCGAGTCCCGCGCGCATGTTGACGATCTGCTGGTCATAGTAGCGCGGAATCTCGCGCAGCATTTCCAGATAGGCATCGGCCGCGTCCCGGTCCCTGAACGGCGTGCGCGCCCAGTCGGCCAGTTCGCCCCAGAAGCTGGTGTCGGCGTTGAAGGGCTTTTCATAGTCGCGATAGCGCTGCGCGGCGAGAAGCGCGTCGATCTGGCCCTTGTAGACGGCAAAGTTGATGCGATTGGCGGGCGAAAGCCGGTCCTGCCGGATCGCGGCCAGTTGCTGCTCGACCTTTTCCCACCGGGCCAGCCGGGCGGCCTGTGCCTGCGGCCCCAGATCGGGCAGCATGATCTTGCGGTCGCGCGGCCCGTCCTCGCTCGGCCCGGCCTGTTGCTGGCGCCACGCATATTCATCGGTGGACAGCGCCTCGAACGCCTTGTCGGCTTCGCTCCGGCCCGCAGAACCGGCTGCCGAACCCGTTGCAGCCCCGGCCCGCGCCATGGCGGGCCCCGTCCACAGCGCCACGGGCATCATGGCCAGCGCCGCGCCGGTCACAAGCCCCGCCATGCGCATCATGCGGTTCCCCTTGGCGACTTTACCCACGCTGCTTACCCCTTTCGAGAACGTCCATGATATCCTGATAAAGCTTGGCCGGGATGCGCAAGCCCTGCACATCCGAAACCGCCCGCGCGGCCAGCCGCCGTGAACCGGGCAGGCGCGCGCCCTGCCCCTCGATCGCGGCGAACATCGCCTCGGCCCGGCGCAGGTGATCGGCAACGCCGCTGCCCAGAAAGCCTGCCGGATCGATCGCGATGACCAGTTCGCCGCCCAGCGGCGCGCCACCGCGCCCTTCGTCGGCAGCCAGCGATTCCGCGCTGGTCATGTCGCCGATCAGCGGCCCGGCGATCAGTTCGACCAGGGCTGCCAGCGCCGCCCCCTTGTGGGCGCCAAACGTGCGCATGGCCCCGTCGAGCACCGCCTCGGCATCGGTCGAGGGGTTGCCCTGCGCGTCATAGCCCCAGGTGTCGGGAATGGCCTTTCCGGCCCGGCGGTGCAGCTCGATCTCGCCGCGCGCGACCGCGCTGGTCGCGAAATCGAACACGAAGGGCGCCTGTCCGTCCGGGCGCGGCCAGCCAAACGCGAGGGGGTTGGTGCCAAAGACCGGCTTCGTGCCGCCCTCGGGCGCGACCCAGGCATGGCTGGGGGTGAACGCAAGGCCCACCAGCCCCTGTTCGGCCAGCGCCTCGACCTCGGGCCAGAGCGCGGCAAAGTGGACCACGTTGTTGAGCGCCATGGCCGCGATGCCATGGGCCTTTGCCTTGGCGACCAGCAGCGGCAGCCCTTGCGCAAACGGAAGCTGGGCAAAGCCGCCCTTGCCGTCCACCCGCACCAGCGCCGAGGCCGGTTCGCTCACTTCGGGCACGGCATCGGGCACGACCACCCCCCGCTCGACCGAATTGGCCGCCACCAGCAGGCGATAGAGCCCGTGCGAGGTACACCCGTCGCGCTCGCCCGAAACCATCGTATGGGCAACGGCGGAGGCATGATCGGGCGCCAGCCCCCAGGCCTGAAGCACCGTGCGCGCCAGTTCGTCGGCTTGCTCTGGCGAAAGGGTAATCATATCGGTTGCACTCATTGTCCGGCTCCGGCCCTGGCGGCGAACAGGCGCACGCCGAACACCGGCCCGGCCGAACTGCGATCAGCCGGCACGAAGCGCACCTTCACCTTGCTCTTGCCCTTGGTCAGCGCCTCGGGCAGCGGATAGTCAACATCAAAGAACGTGCCCGGACGGTCCTCGTCCAGACGCTGGGTGGCGATCTTCACGCCATCGACGAGGATGTCGAACACGCGCGAGCGTTCGCCGCCCCAATAGCTGGCCTGAAGCACCAGCGGTCCCGGCTTCACCTTCATCGCGAACTCGAAATAGCCGCCCGAGCGCGCATCGCGCCCGTTGCGCCCGCGATAGGCGACCGGATAGGAGATGTCCGAGATCAGCTCGTGGTCGCGCTCGGGCTGCATTTCGCCCAGATGCATGACATCGATCGAACGGGCCGCGAGGTCCTTCTGCCGGGCCTGTTCGGCCAGGTAGGCGGCTTCCTCGTTCTTCCAGCCGCCTTGCGTGAAGCGCTTGAAATAGACCGCGCTGCGGCGGTCATACTGGCTGTAGAACGGCACGAACACGAGGTTGCCCGGACGCATGATCCCGCTGGTCTGGTAGCGCGGGCGGTCCGAGACCATCGGCGCGAAGGCCGCCAGCGGATTGTCGCCGACCATCGCGGGCTCGACACCGGCCCATTCGGTCTCGACCGGGCCGAGATCGGCGGCCATGACCAACGGCCCGCGCACGAGAGCCACCACGTCGTCCGAACCGGTCGCCGGTTCGAGCCGCAAGTCGAGCGGCAGGTTCAGCGCGACGACATCGCCCTTCTTCCAGCGCCGGTCGAGGAACGCATAGCCATTGGCCTGCGTGACCATCGCGGGCTGGCCGTTGACGGTGATCGTGGCCTTGCCCTTCGCCCAGCCCGGAATGCGCAGCGCAAGGCGGAAGCCATCGCGCTTCACCGCATCGAGGGTGAAGCGAATGTCAGGCCTGAACGGATATTCGGTGTCGAGCGTGGCGCTCAGCCCCTTGTCCTGCCAGACCATCGTCGAGGGGATGTAAAGGTTGACGAACAGGGTATCCCCACCGGCGCCGTCATGGCCGGTCCAGTAGATCGAATCCCCGTGCTTGGCGTGGCTTTCCATGCCCGAGCCCACGCAGCACCAGAACACTTCCTCGCCCGGCTGCGAATAGCCGCGCGCGGCCCCGCTCATCATCGGCGTCATGTAGGTGAAGCCGCCGGTGGCCGGGTTCTGGGCGGAAAGCACATGGTTGAGATGCGCGCGCTCGTAATAGTCGAACAGCGCGCCGTCAGGCTGCCAGCCATAGAGCTGCCGGGTCAGCTTGAGCATGTTGTAGGTGTTGCAGTGCTCGCAGGTCGATTCGGTCAGGTGGAGCGCGATGGTGTCGGGCGCGAAGAAGTATTCGCGGTCGGCATTGCCGCCGATCACATAGCTGTGATGCTGCGTCACCCGTTCCCAGAAGAAGCGCGCGGCGCGGCCCGGATCGTCCTTGCCGGTCAGTTCGTGGATGCGCGCCAGACCGATCAGCTTGGGCACCTGGGTATTGGCGTGGAAATTGGCGAGCCTGTCTTCCTGCGCGACCAGCGGGCCGAGCACCTTGCGGTCGAAGATCCGCTCGGCCACCGCCATCCAGCGCGCGTCGCCGGTCCGGGCATAGAGTTCGGCATAGCTTTCGTTGAGACCGCCATATTCGCAGCCCAGCAGGTCCTGCATCTGCGCGTCGTCGAGCGCGGCAAAGACCTTTTCAAAGTAACCGGCCAGCCCGATTGCCACCCTGAGCGCCTCCGGGTTGCCCCAGGCGGCATGAATGTCGAGCAGGCCGGCAAAGTACTTGTGCACGGTATAGAGCGGCGACCACGAGCCGTTGAGGTCGAACCCGCCCGACTTGATTTCCCCGCGCATGACTTCCGGGAAGATCGCCTCGCCATCGACGATCGCGCCATCCCTGGTCTTGCGCCCCAGCGCGCCGATATAGCCATCGTGGCGCTGCGCCTGGCACAGCGCCAGTTCGCCCACGATATAGTCGGCGCGGCGGCGGCATTCGGCATTGCCGGTCTGCTGCCAGGCCAGCACCAGCGCCGACATGTAATGGCCGAGCGAATGCCCGGCGATCGTGTCGGATTCCCAGCCGCCATAGATCGGCGCCTTGGGTTCGAGCCCGGCATATTTGCGGAAATTGTGAAGGAAACGGTCGGGTTCGAGCGACATCAGGTACTCGATGTTGACCTCGACCGCCGTGGCGAAAGCCGAAGGGCGCAGCCGCACATCGGTGAGCGGCAGCGGCTTTGCCCGCAGCGGCACGCGCGGCGCGACGACCGCCGCAAACCCGCGCAGGGGAACCGCGCAGATCGCCAGCGCCGCCACACCCGCCATCCATTCGCGCCTGTTGGCTTTCATGCCCTCATTATCCCTATCGAATATCGTATACATTATTGATAGAAGGCAGGCAGGGATAGTCAAGCCGGTTTGCCAGACGCTGCCCGGCTTCAACCATCCGCCGGCAAGACCTCCCCCGCCCCCTCCGCGAGGACCAGACATGAAGCCCTTCCCCAAGCCCCTCTCCTTCGTGGCCCTGCTGCTGGCCACCACCCCCGTGCTGGCCCCCGGCCTGCTGCCCGGTTTCGCCGCGCAGGCGCAGGAAGCCCAGCATCGGGAGGCCCAGCATCAGGAGGAAGATGAGCAACAGGAAGGCGCCCGGAAGCCCGCCCCCGTGTTCCCGCCGATCCACAAGACGGCGTTCCACACGCCCACCTTCGATCTGGCCCTGCGCGCCGATACCCAGACCCTCGCCCACCTGTCCCCCACCGGAGACGAGGCGTTCGATTTCGTGCCTGCCGCGCGCGAGGCGGAACGGGCGGGCGACGGCTATGTCCACATCGGCGACATCCACGTGCGCCTCAGGGCCGCCGGGGGCGACTGGCAGGACTTCTCCTCGGCCCATGCGCGCCAGCAGATCACCGCGCTGCCCGGCGGGCCGGACGTGCTCGCCGCAGCCGACATCACCGCCTCGATGACCTCGAATGTGGCAGGCAACACGGGGGGCGCCACCATCCCGCTGCGTGTCGAGCGCCGCTGGGTCAACGAAGGCGGCGTGCTGGCCATGCGCTTCACGCTGGTCAACACCAGCCCCACCCCGGTCGAAATCGGCGCGCTGGGCATGCCGATGGTCTTCGACAACATCATCCGTGATCGCGATCTCGATCAGGCCCATGCCCGGGCCAGCTTCGTCGATCCCTATATCGGGCGCGACGCGGGCTATCTTCAGGTTACCCGGCTCAACGGTTCAGGCCCGGCCCTGCTGGTCCTGCCCGAAAAGAACACCCCGCTCGAAGCCTATCGCCCGGTGCTCGAAGCGCGCAGCGCGCCCCGCGGCGACATTTTCACCGACCGTTCCGAACGCAGCCAGGTCTCCGAAGGGTTCTACGACTGGACCGTGGCCAGCAAGGCCTTTGCCGAAAAGGAATGGGCCAAGGCCGGGCCACAATGGAACGAGCCGACCAGCTTCACCCTCGCGCCGGGGGAAAGCCGCACGCTGGGCCTGCGCTTCGTGACCGCGCCGTCCATCCGCGCGATCGAGGATACCCTCGTTGCCAACAAGCGCCCGGTGGCCGTGGGCATCCCCGGATATGTCGTGCCCACCGACCAGACCGCCAGCCTGTTCCTCAAATCCCCGGTCAAGGTCGCCAGTATCGCAGCATGGCCCGCAGGCGCCCTTTCCGCCACGCCCGAAAAGGCCGGAAATGGCTGGGCGCGCTATCAGGTAAAGGCCAGCGGCTGGGGCGAAGCGCGCCTGACGGTGACCTATGCCGATGGCCAGAAGCAGACCATCAGCTATTACATCACCAAGCCGCTCGAAACGGTCATGGCCGACATCGGCCACTTCACCACGACCCGGCAATGGTTCGAGGGCAAGGGCGATCCGTTCCACCGTTCGCCCGCGATCCTCTCCTACGACCGCGAGGAAAACCGCATCCTCACCCAGGATGCGCGTGTCTGGGTTTCGGGGATGAGCGACGAGGGCGGGGCCGGATCGTGGGTGGCTGCCGCGATCAAGCAACTCGACAATCCCGATCCGGTCGAAGTGGCCAAGCTCGAACGCCTTGTCGACGAAACCGTGCTGGGCACGCTTCAGGTCGACAAGGGGTCACAGGCCGGGGCCGTCAAGAAGAGCATCTTCTACTACGATCCCAAGGAATTCCCGAACTACTACGACCCGTCGATCGACTGGAAGACGTGGACCTCGTGGTCGAAGAAGGACGCCGATGATCTGGGCCGGTCCTACAACTATCCCCACGTCGCCATCGGCCACTGGGTGCTCTACCGCCTCGCGCGCGACAACCGGGGGCTGGTCAAGCAGCACGACTGGAAGTTCTACCTCGACTGGGCCTTCAAGACGAGCGTGGCGATGATGCGCGACGCGCCCTACTATGCCCAGTTCGGGCAGATGGAAGGCGATGTCTTCATCGACATCCTCAAGGATCTCAAGCGCGAGGGGATGACCGCGCAGGCCAGCGAACTCGAAGGCCTGATGAAGGGCCGCGCCGATCACTGGCGCACGCTCAAGTACCCGTTCGGCAGCGAGATGGTCTGGGATTCGACCGGCCAGAGCGAAGTCTACGCGTGGATGCGCCATTTCGGCTACCAGCCGCAGGCCGACGCCACCCGCGAGGTGATCCTGGGCTATGACCCGACGATCCCGAGCTGGGGCTACAACGGCAATGCGCGCCGCTACTGGGACTTCCTCTATGGCGGCAAGGTCTCGCGCATCGAGCGCCAGATCCACCACTATGGCTCGACGCTCAACGCCGTGCCGCTGTTCGATGCCTTCCGCCAGAACCCGGCCGACCTGCACCTGCTGCGCGTGGCCTATGGCGGCATGATGGGGGGCATCACCAATATCGACCAGCAGGGCTTCGGCTCGGCCGCGTTCCACTCGTGGCCCGACATGATGAAGTGGGATGCCATCACCGGCGACTATGGCATGGGCTTCTATGGCCATGCGATCACTGCGGCCAGCTACATCGTCAACGACCCGCAACTGGGCTGGCTCGGCTTTGGCGGCGACCTTGCGACAAAGGGCACGCACATCAGCCTCGTCCCGCGCGACGGCGCCCGCCGCCGCCTGTTCGTGGCCCCGGCAGGTTTGTGGATCACGCTGGAGGAAGGCCGCATCCAGAGCGCCCGCTACGATACGAAGTCGGGCAAGGTGGACCTCACGCTCGATCCGGCCAGCGCCACCGCGCCAGCCGCGCGCCTGCTGTTCGAGACCACGACCAGCACCGGGCGCCCTTACGCGATCGTGCCCCCCGCCCCGGCCATAACCGCTGAACGCGGGGGCTATGCCATCCCCCTTGCCCCGTCAGCGACCACCACCGTCACGCTGGCGCCGCGCTGAAACGATGGCCCCTGTCTCCCGCCCGTCCGATCCAGCACCAAACCAACAGGCGCCTGTCGATGCCATCGCACCTTGACCGGCCCCATCCTGCCCGCCATGGCAGCGCCCATGGCTTCCGATCTCTCCCCCCTCCCCGCCGCCGCCGCTTCCGCCGCCCCGTCCGGCGCGCCCGAAGCAATCCTTGCCCAAGGGCTCAAGGCCATCGCGACCGACATCACCGCCGCGTTCGACGCGATGCTGCCGGTGCCCGACGACGCCCGCGCGCGCCTGTTCGAGGCCATGCGCTATGCCGCGATGGGTGGCGGCAAGCGGCTGCGCCCGCTGCTGCTGGCGGCGGTCGCCGAAATGTTCGGGGTGGACCGCGCGATTGCCATTCGCGCCGGGATCGCCATCGAATCGATCCACGTCTATTCGCTGATCCACGACGACCTGCCCTGCATGGACAACGATGCCCTGCGCCACGGCAAGCCGACCACCCATCTGGCCTATGACGAAGCCACCGCCGTTCTGGCGGGCGACGCGCTCCAGTCGTTTGCGTTCGAAGTCCTCGCCGATCCGGCCACCAGCCCCGACGCTGCCGTGCGCGTCGAACTGCTGCGCACGCTCGGCCAGGCCAGCGGCGCGCAGGGCATGGCGGGCGGCCAGATGATGGACATCGCGGCCGAAACCAGCACGTTCGACCTGCCCACGATCACCCGCCTGCAACAGCTCAAGACCGGCGCCCTGCTGGCAGGCTCGGTCGAAATGGGCGCGATTCTGGGCGGCGTTGCCCCCGATGACCGCGCATACCTGCGCGACTATGCCAGCGCCATTGGCCTGGCCTTCCAGATCGCCGACGACCTGATCGACTACGAGGGCGATGCCGCGCTGGCCGGCAAGGCCGTGGGCAAGGATGCGGCGGCAGGCAAGGAAACCTTCCTCTCGCTGCTCGGCCCCGACCGCGCCCGCGAGGAAGCGCGCCGTCTGGTCGATCACGCCATCGCCCGCCTCGACCGCCATGGCCCCGAGGCCGACCTGCTGCGCGCGATTGCCCGCTACATCGTCGAGCGCAAGCACTAAGAGAGCGATCAGAGGCTGACCTCATGACCTATCGCGACGACCTGATCCTGGTGACGGGTGCCAGCGGGTTCCTCGGTTCGGCGGTGGTGCGCGCGCTGCTGGCCAGGGGCGCGCGGTGCCGCGTCCTCGTGCGCAGCGCCTCCCCGCGCGAAAATCTGGCCGGGCTGGGCCTCGACATCGTCGAGGGCGACTTGCGCGATGGCGCGAGCGTGCGCCGCGCGATGGAAGGCGTGCGCTTCGCCTTCAACGTCGCGGCCGACTATCGCCTCTGGGCGCCCGATCCCGAAGAAATCGTGCGCAACAACCGCCTCGCCGCCGACAACGTGATCGAGGCGGCGCTCGCCTGCGGGATCGAGCGGCTGGTCCACACCAGTTCGGTCGCCACGCTCCTCCCGCTCGACGGGCGCCCTTCGGACGAAGACCACCCGGCCACCGAACAGACCGTGGTGGGGGCCTACAAGCGCTCCAAGGTTGTCGCCGAACGCCTGATCGAACAGGCCGTGGTCTCGCGCGCCCTGCCCGCCGTGATCGTCAACCCCTCGACCCCGATCGGCCCGCGCGACTTGCGCCCCACCCCCACGGGCCGGGTCATCGTCGAGGCGGCCAACGGGCGCATGCCCGCCTATGTCGACAGCGGGCTCAACCTCGTCCATGTCGAGGATGTCGCCGCCGGGCACCTCGCCGCGCTGGAAAAGGGCGTGAACGGGCGCCGCTATGTGCTGGGCGGACAGGACGTGACGCTGGCCGAAATGCTGCGCGAGATCGCCCGCCTGATGGGCCGCCGCCCGCCGCGCGTGGCCCTGCCGCGCGGGCCGCTGTTCCCGATGGCCTGGGTCAACGAAAAGCTCTGCGCGCTGACGGGCCGCGAACCGTTCCTGACCGTCGATTCGCTGCGCATGGCGGGCCACCACATGTACTATTCGAGCGCGCGCGCGCAGGCCGAACTGGGCTACAGCTATCGCCCGTGGCAGGCCGCGATTGCCGATGCGCTGGCCGATTTCGCCGCGCGCGGGGTCGTTCCCGCCCCGGTTTCGGCCCTGCTCGCCCAACAGGTTTCCGCATGATCCTGACCCTTCTGGCCCTGATTTCGCTGGTCATCTGGCTGGGCCTGATCCTGGCCCATGGCCAGTTCTGGACGGCAGGCGTCCACGACGACCGCCACCCCGCCCCGGAGCCCGCGCAGTGGCCCGATGTCGTCGCCGTGGTCCCCGCGCGCGACGAGGCCGAAGTGATCGCCCGCAGCGTCGCCAGCCTTGCCGCACAGGACTATCCGGGCGATTTCCGGGTGATCGTCGTCGACGACGGCAGCAGCGACGGCACCGCCGAACTGGCCCGCCAAGCTGGCGGATCGCGCGTGCAGGTTCTGGCCGGGGCCCCGCTCCCGGCGGGCTGGACCGGCAAGATCTGGGCGCAATCGCACGGCATCGCCGCGGCAGGCACCCCGCGCTACCTCTGGCTGACCGACGCCGACATTACCCACGCCCCCGATACCTTGCGCAGCCTCGTCGCGCGGGCCGAGGCAGGCGGGCTGGTGCTCGTCTCGCTGATGGCCCTGCTGCGCTGCCGCTCGGCAGCCGAACGCTGGCTGGTGCCCGCTTTCGTGCTGTTCTTCCAGATGCTCTATCCGTTCGCGCGGGTGAACCGCCCCGGCGCCACGGCGGCGGCGGCAGGCGGCTGCATGCTGGCCCGGCGCGACGCGCTCGAACGCGCAGGCGGGATCGCCGCGATCCGCACCGCGCTGATCGACGATTGCGCGATGGGCGGGCTGCTCAAGGCCCAGGGGCCGGTCTGGCTGGGGCTGACCCGCCGTTCGGTCAGCATCCGCATCTACGACACCTGGGGGTCGGTCCTCGCGATGATCGAGCGGTCGGCCTATGCCCAGCTCGGCTACAACCCGCTGGCGCTGGCGGGCACGCTGCTGGGCCTGCTGCTGGTCTTCATCGTGCCCCCGTTCGCGGCGCTGGCGGGCCATGGCATGGCGCGCTGGGCGGGCCTTGCGGCCTGGGCGCTGATGACGCTTTCGCACATCCCGATGCTGCGGTTCTATCGCCTTTCGGCCTTGCGCGGGCCGCTGCTGCCGCTGATCGGCCTCGCCTATGCGGGGGCGACGCTGGCCTCGGGCTGGAACCACGCGCGCGGGCGCGGCGGCATGTGGAAGGGCCGCGCGCAAGCGGCGGCCGGATCGGTGGCAGCAGGTAAAGCAAGCGGAGAACAGGCATGAGCACCCTCCCCCTTTCACAGCACGAGGCGCAAAGCTTCGCCTCGGGCAAGGGCCATGGCGACGAGAACTTCCCCGTCGCCAGCCACCTCGTCGCCCCGCGCTTCCGCGCGCCGATCATGGCGTTCTACCGCTTTGCCCGCGCGGCAGACGACATCGCCGACCATCCCGATGCCCTGCCCGAAGACAAGCTCGCCGCGCTCGCGCGGATGCGCGCAGGCCTCGATGGCGAAGGCGCTCCCGAAGCCATGGCGCTGGCCGCCAGCATGGCGCAACGCGGGATCGATCCGGTCCACGCCCACGAACTGCTCGACGCCTTCGTGCAGGACGTGACCGTGCGCCGCTATGCCCACTGGGACGACCTGATCGCCTATTGCCGCCTTTCGGCCGTGCCGGTCGGGCGCTTCGTGCTCGATGTCCACGGCGAAAGCCGCGAGACATGGCCCGCGAACGACGCGCTGTGCGCCGCGCTCCAGATCAACAACCACTTGCAGGACTGCGCCAAGGACTACGCGGCGATCGACCGCGTATACCTGCCCACCACGATGCTCGAAGCCGCCGGCGCGCGGGTCGAGGATCTGGCCGCGTCTGCCTCCAGCCGGGGCCTGCGCGAGGTGATCGTCGAATGCGCGCGCCGCACCGGCGAACTGCTCGCCCAGAGCGCACCTTTTGCCAGGTCGATCAAGGACCGCCGCCTCGGCGCCGAAGTCGCCGTGATCCAGGCGCTCGCCGAAGACCTCTGCACCCGCCTGCAACGGCAGGACCCGCTCGCCGTGCGGATCGAGCACAGCAAGCCGCAGGCCGCCCTGATCGCCGCGCGCGCCGTGGCCGCCCATTTCCTGACAGGCCGCCGCCGATGATCCCCTCTTCCCCCGCCATTCAACCCGAACAGGCCCAGTCACAAGCCGCCGGAAGCTCGTTCTACGCCGGGATGCGCGTGCTGCCCCGCGCCGAGCGCGATGCGATGTACGCGGTCTATTCGTTCTGCCGCGAGGTCGACGACATCGCCGACGACCGGGGCAACACCGCGCAGGAACGCGCGCAGAAGATGGCCGTCTGGCGCCACGACATCGAACAGCTTTACGCCGGGGGCCCGCCGGGGCTGGCGGCCGGGCTGGTCGGCCCGGTGGCGCAATTTGGCCTGCGCCGCGAGGATTTCCTCGCCGTGATCGAGGGCATGGATGTCGACGTGGCGGGCGATGTGCGCTGGCCGACCATGGCCGCGCTCGATCACTACATCGATTGCGTGGCCTGCGCGGTGGGGCGGCTGTCGGTCGACATTTTCGGCATGGAGCGCGAAACCGGCGTGATGCTGGCCCACCATCTGGGCCGCGCGCTCCAGCTCACCAATATCCTGCGCGACATCGACGAGGACGCCGCGATTGGCCGCGTCTACCTGCCGATCGAGGCGCTCGAACAGGCCGGGATCACCCCGACCACGCCCGAGGCCCTTGTCCGCGATCCCCGCGTCGATGCTGCCGTCCGCCCGCTCGCCACGCAGGCGCAGGAGCATTTCCGGCAGGCCTCGATGATCCTCGCGCGGCGTCCGCGCGGCCACCTGATCGCCCCGCGCCTGATGGCCTCGGCCTATTCCGCGCTGCTCGACCGCATGATCAAGACCGGATGGGCACCGCCGCGCACCCGCGTGCGCGTGTCGAAGCCGCGCCTGCTGCTCAGCCTTGCCTGGCTGCTGATCCGCCGATGAGCCGCGCCCCGTTTTCCCGCGCCACGGTCGTTGGCGGTGGTCTTGCCGGGCTGTCGAGCGCGGTGCAGCTCACCCGCGCGGGCCTGCCCCTTGCGCTCCACGAGGGTGCGCGGCAGGCAGGCGGGCGCTGCCGCTCGTATCACGACAGCCAGATCGGCAAAGTGATCGACAATGGCAACCACCTCGTCCTCTCGGGCAACGGTGCGGTGGCCCGCTTCCGCGCCACGGTCGGCGCGACGACGCCGCTCGCCGGGCCGGGCAGTGCCAGCTTCGCCTTCCACGACTTGCGCGATGGTTCGGGCTGGACCTTGCGGATGAACGAAGGCCCGCTGCCCTGGTGGGTGGCCGTGCCCTCGCGCCGGGTGCCGGGCACGCGGCTGGCCGACTATGCAGCGCTCGCAAAACTGATGAAGCGCGCCGATGTGCCGATTTCTTCGGTGATTGCCACCCATGGCCCGCTGTGGGAGCGCCTGCTCGATCCCGTGCTGCTCGCCGTGCTCAACACGCCGCCGGGCGAAGGCTCGCTGCGGCTGACCGCCAATGTCCTGCGCGAAACCATCGCGCGCGGGGGCAAGGCGCTGCACCCTTGCGTCGCCGTGCCGAGCCTTGCCGAAGCTTTCATCAACCCGGCGCTGGCGTGGCTGGCGAGCCATGGTGCGCGGGCCGAACTGGGCCAGCGCCTGCGCGCGCTGACGTTCGAGGGCGACCGCGTGGCGAGCCTCGACTGGGGACAGGGCCCGCAGCCCGTGGCACCCGACGAAGCGGTGATCCTCGCCGTCCCCTCGTGGGTCGCGCAAGGGCTGGTGCCGGGCCTTTCCGCGCCCGACACGTTCCATTCCATCGTCAACGCCCACTACGATTTCCCCCTTCCCGCAGGGGCGCCGCCGATGCTCGGCCTGCTGGGCGGGACGGCGGAATGGGTGTTCGGCTTCGATGACCGCGTGTCGGTCACCATCAGCGCTGCCGACCATCTGGTCGACTCGCCACGTGAAGAGATCGCGCAGGCCTGCTGGAATGACATCTGCCGCGCCTTTGGCATCGCCGCGCCGCTTCCGGCGTGGCAGGTCGTCAAGGAAAAGCGCGCGACGTTCTCGGCCACGCCCGAACAGGACGCCAAGCGCCCGCCCGCGCGCACGGCCTGGCGCAACCTGTTCCTCGCCGGCGACTGGACCGCCACCGGCCTTCCCGCCACCATCGAAGGGGCCTTGCGCTCGGGCGAAACCGCCGCCGCGCTGGTCATGGCCCGCTAAGGCGCCCTTTCCCACCCTCTCCTGAAGACCCCCGCCGAAGGAACCTGCAAATGTCTGAAGTGCCCGTGCAAGCCCCCACCCGCGACGCGGTAGAAGCCGCGCTCGAGCGTGCGAGCGGCGCGCTGCGCAAGGCCACCCAGGCCGATGGACACTGGGTCTTCGAGCTGGAAGCCGACGCGACGATTCCAGCCGAATATATCCTCCTGCGCCACTTTCTGGGCGAACCGGAAGACCTCGAACTCGAAGCCAAGATCGGGCGCTACTTGCGCCGCATCCAGTCGCCCAAGCACCATGGCTGGCCGCTCTACCATGATGGCGGCTTCGATGTGAGCGCGACGATCAAGGCCTATTATGCGCTGAAAATGATCGGCGACGACATCGATTCGCTGCACATGGTCCGCGCGCGCGCCGCCGTGCTGGCCGCCGGGGGCGCGGAAACCTGCAACGTGTTCACCCGCATCCAGCTCGCGCTGTTTGGCGCGGGCTCGTGGGACGTGGTGCCCACCCTGCCGCCCGAGCTGATCCTGCTGCCGCGCAAGTTCCCGATCCACCTGTCCAAGATGAGCTACTGGGCGCGCACGGTCGTCGTGCCGCTGCTCGTGCTGTGCGCGCGCCGTCCGCTGGCGCGCAATCCGCGCGGGGTGAAGGTCGACGAACTCTACACCGGCCACCGCAAGCGGTTTGCCACGCAGGCCGCCAACCCCAAGCTGGTGTGGACCGTGGGCTTCAACGCGCTCGACCGCGTGCTCAAGGCCGCCGACGGCCTCTGGCCGCGCCGCACCCGCGAACGCGCGACACAGGCCTGCATCGACTGGGTGCGCGAGCGCCTGAACGGGGTCGACGGGCTGGGCGCGATCTATCCGGCCATGGCCAATTCGGTGATGATGTACGATTGCCTCGGCTATGGCCCCGACCATCCCGAGCGCGCCATCGCCCGCGAATCGGTCGAGCGCCTGCTGGTGATCGGCGAGGACGAAGCCTATTGCCAGCCCTGCGTCTCGCCGGTCTGGGACACGGCGCTGGCCGCCCATGCCATGCTCGAAGCCGGGGGTGCGGAAAACGAGGCCGCCGCGCAAGCCGCGCTCGAATGGCTGCGTCCGCGTCAGGTGCTCGATGTCGAGGGCGACTGGGCCGAGGAACGCCCCGGCGTGCGCCCCGGCGGCTGGGCCTTCCAGTACAACAACGACCACTATCCCGATCTCGACGACACCGCCGTCGTCGTCATGGCGATGGACCGCGCGCGCCGGCGCACCGGCGACCAGACCGACAACGCCGCGATCGACCGGGGTCAGGAATGGACCGTGGGCCTGCAATGCCGCGATGGCGGCTGGGGCGCATTCGATGCCGACAACGCCTATGACTATCTGAACAACCTGCCGTTCGCCGACCACGGCGCGCTGCTCGATCCCCCCACCGCCGACGTGACCGCGCGCGTGGTCTCGATGCTGGCGCAGCTGGGCGAAACGAACAGCCCCCGCATGAAGGCCGCGCTGGCCTGGCTCGAACGCGAGCAGGAACCCGACGGAAGCTGGTTTGGCCGCTGGGGCGTCAACTATGTCTATGGCACATGGTCGGTGCTCTGCGCGCTCAACGCTGCCGGGCTGGGCCCCGATCATCCGATGGTCGCGCGCGCGGCCAACTGGCTGGAGACGATCCAGAACACCGATGGCGGCTGGGGCGAAAGCTGCGACAGCTATGCGCTCGACCGCAAGGGCCACCAGACCGCACCCTCGACCGCCTCGCAGACCGCATGGGCCATGCTGGGGCTGATGGCCGCCGGACGGTCCGACAAGCCCAGCGTCGCGCGCGGCGCGGCCTGGCTGACGGCCAATCAGGACGAGGACGGCCTGTGGGGTCAGGAACTCTACACCGGCGGCGGTTTCCCGCGCGTGTTCTACCTGCGCTATCACGGCTATCCCAAGTACTTCCCGCTCTGGGCGCTGGCGCGCTATCGCAACCTGTCGCAGGCCAACGACCCGCACGTCGCCTGGGGCATGTAACGTGAAGCCGGTCGTCGTCGTCACCGGCATGGCGCGCGAGGCGCAGACCGTGCGCGCCCCCGGTCTGGTGGTGATCCCCGGCGGCGGCGATGCACAGGGGCTTGCCCGTCGCCTCGAAGCCGAACTGCCCGGCGCGCGCGCGGTGCTCAGCTATGGCATGGGCGGCGCGCTCGCGCCCGGTCTGGCGCTGGGAGACTGGGTGATCGGCACACACCTGTGCGGCGCGCTCGCCACGCCATGCGACCCGGCGCTGATGACCCTGCTCGCCAAGGCGCTTCCCGCCGCGCACCGTGGCCCGGTCTATGCCGATGGCACGATGATCGCCAAGGCTGCCGACAAGGCCGCGCTCCACGCGGCCCACGGGGCGCTGGCGGTCGACATGGAAAGCCACATTGCCGCGCGCCTCGCGGCGGCCCACGGCCTGCCCTTCGCGGTGGTCCGCTGCATTTCCGACGAAGCCGGGCACACCCTGCCCCCGGCCATCATGTGCGCGATGCGGCCCGACGGCGGCCTCAACGGCGGGGCCATGGCGCTCTCGATCCTGCGCCAGCCGGGCCAGATCGGCGGCCTCGTCCGCATGGGCCGGGCCATGAACCGCGCGATGCAATCCCTGCGCGAAGGCGGCGCCCGCATCCGGGACGCCCTCCAGCAAAAGTAGCGTCGGCACCCCAAGGAAGCGCCACCCCCAGCCCTCGAAGGCCGACATGAAGGGGTCGAAGGGGCAATGGCCCCTTCTTTTGTTTGTTCTTGCTCTTGTTCTTGTTCTTCCAACAAAAAAAGGGAGCGGAAACCCGCCCCCTTCTTCTGTTCTTTCCGCTTGGGAAGATCAGGCCGCCTGCGACTTGATCTTGGCCAGTTCGCGTTCGACGTGCGTTTCATAGACATCTTCGGCCTTGCGGGCCTTGGTCAGGTCGATGTCCGGCGCCATCGGGCCTTCGGTGCGCACGCCCTTGCGCGCGACGTTCATCAGCTTGAGCGGATGGCGGATCGCGTCAGTGGCGGCGGTGCCTTCGAAGCCGCAGTGGACCATGCAGTCGGAGCACTTCTCGTACTTGCCGACGCCGTAGCTGTCCCAGTCGGTGCCTTCCATCAGCTCCTTGAAGGTCTTGGCATAGCCTTCGCCCAGGAGGTAGCACGGCTTCTGCCAGCCGAAGACCGAGCGCAGCGGCATCGACCAGGGCGTGCATTCATAGGTCTGGTTGCCGGCAAGGAAGTCGAGGAACAGGGGCGAGTTGGTGAAGCCCCAGTTCTTCGCGCCATTGCCACGGCGGAACACGTCGCGGAAGAATTCCTTGGTGCGCTGGCGGTTGAGGAAGTGCTCCTGGTCGGCGGCGCGCTCGTAGGCATAGCCGGGCGAGATCGTCACTTCGACATCGAGCGCCTTCATCTTGTCGAAGAAGCGGGCGAGGCGTTCGGGGTCGGCGCCGTCGAACACGGTGCAGTTGACCTGAACGCGGAAGCCCTTCGACTTGGCCAGCTCGATCGCCTCGACGGCGACCTTGTAGGTGCCCTTCTGGTCGACGGCGTGGTCGTGCATGGCTTCGTCGCCATCGAGGTGGATCGACCAGGTGAAGTAGGGCGACGGGCTGTACTCGTTGATCTTCTTCTTGAGCAGCAGCGCGTTGGTGCACAGGATCACGAACTTCTTCTTCGCGATGTAGCCGCGCACGATGCGGGCCATGTCCTTGTGGATCAGCGGCTCGCCCCCGGCGATCGAAACGGCGGGCGCGCCGCATTCGTCGATCGCTTCCATGCACTGTTCATAGGACAGGCGCTGGTTGAGGATCTTGTCGGGATAGTCGATCTTGCCGCAGCCGGGGCACGCCAGATTGCAGCGCAACAGGGGCTCGAGCATGAGCACCATCGGGTAGCGCCCGCCCTTGATGTGCTGGCGCAGCGCATAGCTGCCGATACGGGCAAGAACGGGAAGCGGAAGGGTCATGCGGATTTCTCGGTCTGGTTGTTGGCCGGCGAGCTAGCAACCGTCTGATGAACGGGAGCCGACCGATGCGCGGGGTTGATGCGCGGCGGGCGCGGTTCGCGATAGCGCAGTTCGGGCGGCATCGAGAAGTTGAGGTGTTCTTCCTCGCCGGGAAGCTGGGCCACTTCGACGAGGCGCAGGCGCGAAAGCGCGGCGATCACGCTGTCGACCAGTTCGTCGGGCGCGGAGGCACCGGCGGTGAGCCCCACGGTCTTCGCGCCCTCGATCCAGGCCGGGTCGATGTCGTTGCCGTCGTCGACGAGGTAGCTGGGCACGCCCATCTCGGTGCCGATCTCGCGCAGGCGATTCGAATTCGAGCTGGTGACCGAGCCGACCACGATCAGCACGTCGCTTTCGCGGGCGAGCGAGCGCACGGCGGTCTGGCGGTTCTGCGTGGCGTAGCAGATTTCCGAGACATCCGGGCCATCGAGGTTGGTGAAGCGGGCCTTGAGCGCGGCGATGATGTCGCGCGTGTCGTCGACCGAGAGCGTGGTCTGGGTGACATAGGCCAGCGGGGTATCGTCGGGCATGTCGAGCTTCGCGACATCGTCCACCGACTGGACGAGGTGGATCGGCCCGTCGATCTGGCCCATCGTGCCATCGACTTCGGCATGGCCGCGATGGCCGATCAGTAGCAGCGTGCGCCCGCCCTTGGCATAGCGGCGGCCCTGGACGTGAACCTTGGTGACGAGCGGGCAGGTTGCGTCGATGACCGGCAGCGCCCGTTCGCGCGCCTCGTCCTCGACCGAGCGGGCCACGCCGTGAGCGCTGAACACGGTCAGCGCGCCATCGGGAATGTCGGTCAGTTCGTCGACGAAGACCGCGCCCTTGTTGCGCAGGTTCTCGACAACGTGGCGATTGTGGACGATTTCATGGCGGACATAGACCGGCGAGCCATAGCGTTCGATCGCCTGTTCGACGATGCTGATCGCGCGCACCACGCCAGCGCAGAACCCCCGCGGTTTGGCGAGCAGCACACGCAAGGTCTGCTGGGCTGGCTCCGCCGATGGCTGGGTCATAAAAATTCGCTCCGAAGGTACAATTGCTTGGCCACCGTGCTGCGATGCGGCAGGCGACGATCTATACCCGCTAGCTTTTTTGACGGCAATGTCCAGCCCATGAAATGCATGGCCTGTTGCATGTTTCACAAGACCGGTTGCTTTTTGTCGGCTTGCCAGCAGCCTCAGGCTGGCCCAAAGCGCCCCCGCGCCGTGGATCGCCGGGCCCTTTCCCCTTCCAACGGACCGCGCTGCCTTGTCAAAGTCCAGATGCTCGGGCCAAGCCTGCACTGGACGGAGACTGTCCCCCCCCGTATGGGCCCTGGGCAGGGGAACGATACTGGAGTTTACGATGCGTTTCGTACCACGCGCTCTTGTCGCGACATCTGTGACGCTGGCCGCCGTGATGACGGTCTCCACCGCGCAGGCCGCTACGCCCGCCGAAGCCGTCAGTGCGCTCGACAGCGGCCTTCTGGCGATCATGAAGGCAGGCAAGGGTGCCGGGCTGCAAGGCCGCAAGGCCCGGATCGCTCCGGTGATCGACCAGGCCTTCGATCTTCCCCTGATGGCGCGTCTTTCGGTCGGCTCGGCCTGGACCGGTTTCTCGCCCGCAGACCAGAAGGATCTGGTCGCCTCGTTCCGCCGCATGGTCATTGCCGAATATGCGCGCAACTTCGACGGCTGGTCGGGCCAGAGCTTTGCGGTTTCCCCCGACGTGCAGACGCGCGGGACCGACAGCCTCGTGCGGACCGTGCTCCACGACCCCAAGGGCAAGGACGTGGCGATTTCCTATCGCCTGCGCCAGAGCGGCGGCACGTGGAAGATCATCGACGTCTTCTACAACAACTCGATCAGCCAGATCGCCACGCGCCGGTCGGATTTTGCCATTGCGCTGCAAAAGGGCGGCGCCCGCAGCCTGATCGGCCATCTCGACCAGCTCGCCGCCAGGACGAACTGATGCTCCTTGCCACGATGGCGCCTGCCGCGCTGACTTTCGCGGTGCCGCTTGCGGCCCCCGCGACGGCGGCGAACGATGCGCATTCCTCTTTCGTTGCCCCTGACGCGCTGCCCGGCCTTCCGGTGCTGGATGCCGGAGCCCGCACCCTCGCGCTCGCCCCGCTCGGCAGCGCCGAGATCGCCGCGCGCCTTGCCACGCTGGGCGACCTGACGCAGGCCGCGCAGGAAACACTGCCGCCCGCCGCTGGCGAGGCCGCTGAGGTTGCCGCCCCGGCTGCGGCGGCTCCCGGCGCCCCTGCCCCGGTCGCCGGGGCCGCGACCGATGCTGCCGCGTCCCCGCCCGAACCGGCCAAGGCGGCTGTCGATGTCGAGGCCAAGCAGGACCCGTGGCACCGCTTCAACCGCCCGATGTACAGCATCCAGCAATTCCTCGACCGGATCCTGCTGCGTCCGCTGGCGATGGCCTACAAGGCCGTGGTGCCCCAGTTCCTGCGCGATGCGATCCGCAACATTCTCCAGAATGTCTCCGAGCCGGTGGTCTTCGCCAACGACATCCTGCAACTGCGCTTCGACCGCGCAGGCCGCACGCTGGCCCGCTTTGCGCTCAACAGCAGCTATGGCCTTGGCGGCATGCTCGACCTGGCCAAGCTGCCGGGGGTCAACATCCCCCACCACGTCAACGGCTTTGGCGACACGCTGGCCTATTATGGCGTGAAGCCGGGCCCCTACATCTTCGTGCCGATGGTCGGGCCGAGCAACTTGCGCGACATGCTCGGGTCGGCAGCCAATGGCGCGCTGCTGCCGATGTCGATCGGCTATCCGCTCGACAACGCGCCCTATCAGGCTGCCACGACGGTGCTCGGCGGCCTCGACCTGCGCGCGCGCGCCGATCAGGATCTCAAGACACTGCTGTCCTCGGCGGTCGATCCTTATGCCACGATGCGCTCGGTCTACCTTCAGGACCGCGCCGGGGCAGTCCGCGCGCTCAAGAGCCGCGCGCTCAACCCCACCAGTTCGGGTACGATCCCGGTCCTGTACCAGGCAGGGCACAGCAAGCCCGCCGCCGATCAGGGCGATCCGTTCGATGCCGCGCTCACCGATCCGGCAACCGACGTGTCCTCGTTCAAGCTGGAGCCGGGCAAGCTGGAGCCGGGCAAGACCCAGCCGGCAGCGCCTCACGAGCTGGAAGATCCGCTGGCCGACCCGGCCAACTGATCAGCACCCCATGCAAAAAGGGCGGGCGATCTTTTCAGATCACCCGCCCTTTTTTCGTGTCACGACAAAACCCTCAAATCAATCTGCCCGCCCCTCGCCCTTGGGCGGGCCCAGCAGCGCAGGCTCGAACACCAGCGCACAGATCAGCGTCCAGATCAGCGAGATCATCAGGATCTTGCCCATGCTGGCCGTGCCCGGATGGCGCGAGAGCCACAGGCTGCCAAAGGCCGTCCCCGTGGCAAAGGCGCTGAACAGCACCGCGCGCGCCAGGCTCGATTGCAGCAGGTCGCGCGCGCCTGCCCGCCAGGCCATCACGAAATAGATGTGAAAGGCCACGCCCACCCCGAACAGCAGCGGGAAGGCGATGATATTGGCAAAGTTGAGCGGCTGGCCGATCAGCACGCAAGTGCCCAGCGTCAGGAAGATCGAGAGCACCACCGGGGCCAGCGTGAAGGCCACCTCGCGCACCGAGCGCAGGACCACCAGCAGAAGCCCGCTCACCAGCACGAAGGCGATGATCCCGGCCTGCACGAAGGCCCAGGCAATCGTCGAGGCCGCGGCCTGCGTGATCACCGGCATGCCCGAGATCGCGGGCGTCACTTGCGCGACCGCCGCGCGGAAGCGCGTGAGCACGCCATTGTCGGTGGTATCACCGGCAGGCACCACCTCGATCCGGTACAGGTCGCCCGGTGCGCGCCAGTCGCGCGCGAGGTCAGCCGGAAGCGTCTGCTCGGAAACCGCCTCTGCCGTCAGCGAGGCGCGCATCTGGTCGAGCATGACAGTGAGCGGACGCGAGACCATCTCGCCCACGCTCGCGCGGCTTGCGGGGCTGGCCTTGGCCAGACGGGTCAGCGCCGCGCCCAGCGCGCGCGCTTCCTGCGCGCCGGGGCCGGGATGCGCGGTCGCCTCGGCCTCCAGCCGCTGCCCGAGCGTGGCCAGCGTGGCGACCAGCGCGGCATCGTCTGCGGCCGGAGCGACCGTGAACGGGTTGAGCGTGAAATCGAGGACACCCTGCGCATCGGCAATCGTGGCGAGCTTGCCCTGCTGGTCCTCGGGCACGAAACTGTCGATCCACAGCACGCGGCGCGCCTCGGGCAGCTTTGCAAGCCGCGCGACGAGGCCTTGCGCCTGTGCCCGCCCATGGGCCAGCACGCTGATCGTGTCGGGCGTGCGGTCGGGATCGCGGGTGAGGTCGGCGAGGGTCTGCATCGCCTCGGCCTCGGGGTCGCGCATGTCCATCGGGTTGAAGTCGAACTGCACGAGCGGCAGCAGCGCGATGCTGATCACCATCGCCACCACGAAGCTGCCCAGCACGGCCTTGCGGCGACGCACCAGCAACCGGTCGAGCGGGGCGAGCGCGGCGATCCCGCCTTCCTCGCCCAGATCCCGCACAGGCGGATCGAGCAGGACCAGCACCGCGGGCAGCACCGTCACACTGAACAGCAGCGCCACGACCATGCCGATGGCCGAAATCACGCCCAGTTCGGCAATGCCGACATAGGCCGTGGGCAGGAACGCGGCAAAGCCAAGCACGATGGCCCCGGCGGCCAGCGTCAGCGGCGCGCTGAGCGCCTGCGCCGCCGCCGAAAGGGCCTGCCGCACATCGGGGGCCCCGTCGCCGTATGCACCCGGCTTACGCATCCGCTCGGCGGCAAAGCGCACGCAGATCTGGATGCCGAAATCGACCCCCAGCCCGACAAACAGCGGAATGAAGGCAATCGAGATCAGGTTGAGCCGCCCGACCGCCAGCAGCCCGAGCGCCAGCGTGACCAGCAGGCCCAGAATGATCGTGCCCATGATCGCGCCGACCATCCGCACCGAACGCGTGGCCAGCCACAGCGTGAGCAGCATGGCCGCGACCATGATCGCCCCGACAAGGCCGATGTTTTCCTGAAGCGAGGCGAAATCCTGATCGGCCAGCGGCACGTCGCCGGTCAGGCGCACGCGCACGCCATGGGCAGAATCAATGCCCAGCTTGCCCGCCGTCGCCAGAATAGCCTCGCCCGCCGCGCTGCCAGGGGTGAGCGCGGCAAAGTCGAGCACCGGGCGCACCAGCAGCAGGCGCCGCGTGGGCGCGGCCAGCGCGCCATCGCTGCCGCCCGCGCCATTGGCCGCCAGCAGCTTCTGCCACGAGAACGTCGCGGGCTTGCCCGCCAGCCGCCCGTCGACCGAACTGGCCAGCGATTGCATCGGTTTGGCAAAATCGGACAGGCTGGCCGACCCATTGTCGACCCCGTCGAGCATCGCCGAAAAGGCCCCGGCCACGCCCGTCAGGCTCGGATCGGCAGCCAGCGGCCCGAGCAGAGGCTGGGCCTTGACCATCGCGGCGGTCGCGTCGCGCACGTCCTGATCGGAGCCGAACAGCAGCCCTTCGCGATTGAAGAAGTCCCCGCCATCGGGGCGGCGCACATTGCGCACATGGGCGGCATCGTGGGCCAGCGCATCGGACAGGCGGATCGCCGCATCCTCGGCCAGCTCGGGGGTTTCCCCGTCGATCACCACCAGCATCGAATCGCGCAATTGCGGAAAGGCCGCGTCAAAGGCCTGTTCGTGCTGGCGCCACGGCACCGTGGGCGAAATGAGCGCCGAGGTGTCCGTGCTCATGTCGAAACGGGTGGCCACCACCGCCAGCGCGGCGAGCGTGAGCAGCAGCGCAAACCCGAAGACCCGGCGCGGCGCGCCAGTGGCCAGCGCGACCAGCCGCGCCACCAGATGAAGCCCGGCAAAGCGGGATGTCGATGAGCCCCCCTTTTCGCTCATCGCTGATCCGGCCCCGACTTGCCCAGCATGTAGCGCATCCGCAGCGAAAAGCTTGCGTCGCCACGCACGGAAATCACCGCGTCCTTCCAGCTTGGCGGCGAAAGATGGATCGGCGCATCGCGCGAGAACCCGATGCCTTCCTTGGGCATGCCCAGGAAATTGCGGTCAACCTTGTGGTTGTCGTTCTCGTCGTGGGTGGCCTGGATGCCATAGTCGCCCGCAGGCACGCCGTTCACGACCACGCGGGTCGTCCCCGCATGGGCCGGGGCATCGGCCATGTACGGGCAATTGTCCTTGAGGAACAAGCCTTGCGGGCACACGTCGATATGGACGTGGCCCGCGTTGTTGCGGACATTGGTGACGATCACGGTGACACTGTGGCCACTGGCCGCGCGCGCGGCCAGACCGCCTCCGAGCGCCACCGGCACCAGCATGAGGGCGGCTGCGGCTAGGCGTGCGCGCGCCATCATTACACCGCCGTACCGAGCGCGAGCAGGCCGTCCTCGATCCCGGCGCTGTTGTGGCGCAGGGCCTTGAGCACGGTGTCGACAATGTGCGGGGCGTTGAGGCCGGCTTCGTCGTACTGGGCGTCGGGCTTGTCGTGGTCCTGGAAGATGTCGGGCAGGCGCATCGTGCGGATTTTCAGGCCGGTGTCGGTCAGACCCTCGTCGCTGGCCATCGTCAGCACATGGGCGCCAAGGCCGCCGATGGAGCCTTCCTCGATGGTGACCACCACTTCGTGGGTGGCGATCAGGCGGCGGATCAGGTCGTCGTCGAGCGGCTTGACGAAGCGCAGGTCGGCCACGGTCGTCGACAGGCCGCGCGCGTCGAGCTGGTCGGCGGCCTTGAGCGCCTCGCCCAGACGGGTGCCGAGCGAGAGGATCGCCACCTTCGAGCCTTCGCGCACGACGCGGCCCTTGCCGATTTCGAGCAACTGGGGCGTCTCGGGCAGGGCCACGCCCACGCCATTGCCGCGCGGATAGCGGAAGGCGATCGGGCTGCTGTCGTGGCGGGCGGCGGTGTGGGTCATGTGGACCAGCTCGGCCTCGTCCGCCGCGGCCATGACGACCATGTTGGGCAGGCTGGCCAGATAAGTCACGTCGAACGACCCGGCGTGGGTCGCCCCGTCGGCGCCGACGAGCCCGGCGCGGTCGATGGCAAAGCGCACCGGCAGGTTCTGGAGCGCCACGTCGTGGACCACCTGGTCGTAGGCGCGCTGGAGGAACGTCGAATAGATCGCGCAGAACGGGCGCATCCCCTGCGCGGCCATGCCCGCCGCAAACGTCACCGCGTGCTGTTCGGCAATGCCGACATCGAACAGGCGATCCGGGTAGGCCTGCGCAAACTTGTCGAGGCCGGTGCCGGTCGGCATCGCGGCGGTGATCGCGCAGATCGTCGGGTCGGTCTCGGCTTCGGCCAGCAGGGCCTTGGCGAAAACGGACGTGTAGCTGGGCGGGCCCGCCGGGGCCTTGGCCTGCTCGCCGGTCACCACGTTGAACTTCTGCACGCCGTGATACTTGTCGGCGGCTTGTTCGGCGGGGGCATAGCCCTTGCCCTTCTGCGTCACGACATGGATCAGGATCGGCCCTTCGGCGGCATCGCGCACGTTTTCGAGCACGGGGACCAGCGCGTCGAGGTCGTGCCCGTCGATCGGGCCGACATAGTAGAAGCCCAGTTCCTCGAACAGGGTGCCGCCCATGGCCATGCCGCGCGCGAATTCGTCGGTCTTCTTGGCGGCCATCTGCAACGGACGCGGCAGGTGGCGGCCAAACTTGCGGGCCAGATCACGCAGGCCCAGGAACTGGCCCGAGGAGACCAGCCGCGCCAGATAGCCCGAGAGCCCACCAACGGGCGGGGCAATCGACATGTCGTTGTCGTTGAGGATCACGACCAGCCGGTTTCCGGCGGCCTGCGCGTTGTTCATGGCCTCGTAGGCCATCCCTGCGCTCATCGCGCCATCGCCGATCACGGCAATGCCGCGTCCCGGCTCGCCCTTGATCTTGTTGGCCATGGCAAAGCCGATCGCCGCCGAGATCGAGGTCGAGCTGTGCGCCGTGCCGAACGGATCGTATTCGCTTTCCGAACGCTTGGTGAAGCCCGAAAGCCCGCCACCCTGGCGCAGGGTACGGATGCGGTCGCGGCGCCCGGTCAGGATCTTGTGCGGATAGGCCTGATGGCCCACGTCCCAGATCAGGCGATCTTCGGGGGTGTTGAACACATAGTGCAGCGCGACGGTCAGTTCGACCACGCCCAGCCCCGACCCCAGATGCCCGCCGGTGTGACCCACCGTGGCGATCATTTCCTCGCGCAGTTCATCGGCCAGCTGGCGCAACTGGGCAGGCTGCAAGGTGCGCAGGGCTTCAGGCGTCGGCACCTGGTCCAGCAAGGGGGTCGAGGGGTTGGGGGAGTGTTGCTGTTCCATCGTCCGTGCCGTTTCTTTGTTTTCTGCTTCGGGTTCCTGTCGCCGGTCATCCATTGGCGGCGCCCCCCGGGTAATGCTTGTCCTGTCCCGTGCGCGTGAGCGCGCGAGCCTTGCGAAATTCGCTCCACTGCCAGCCGAGGAGCGCGGCCCCGCCCTGCACGAGATCACGCGCCCGCTTGACCAGCGAGAGCCCCAGTGCCGCCGGGCTGCTCAGCCCCACCAGCGGCGCCAGCATGGCATAGGCCGCTTCCTGTACCCCCAGCGCGCCGGGGATCAGGAACCCGACCGAGCGCACCGTGAAAATCAGGCTTTCGAGCACCAGCACGCGCCCGAGCGCCAGATGAATGCCCATCAGTTCGAGCGCCAGCCAGGCCCCCGCCGCAGAGGTCAGCCAGCCGCCCAGATTGCACAGGAAGCTGCCCAGCACCCGCTTGCGCTGGCGATAGACCTGCGAAATGCCATCGGCCACGTCGCCCAGCCGCGCACCCACGGCGGGAAGATGGCTTTCCACCAGCCGCGCGGCGAACATCAGGATCCAGCGCTGCGCGACCAGAAACACCATCGAGAGCGCCACCATCGCCCCCGCGCCGAGCAGGAGCGGCCCGAGCAGCCCTTTTCCGATACCGGCACTGCCCCCGTGCCCCAGCGCCGCGAGGCCCGCGATGCCGAACAGCGTGAAGACCACTTGCGCGGCCATTTCGGTGGTGATGTCGACGGCCATGGCCGCATTGACCTGCGCCGCGCGGTGTCCGCGTGCGATCAGCACCCGCGCGCCGACAACCAGCCCGCCCAGTTGCGAGAACGGCAGCAGATCAGCCGCCCCCTCGCGCACCAGACGCGCGCCGGTGAACAGCAGCAAGTGCCGCCAGGGGGAAAGCCCCGGCACGCACAGCACCCAGGCCCCGCCCAGAAACAGCGCGGTCGCCGCGCTGTAGAGACAGAATCCCACGAAACCGGGAATACCGATCCCGGCGGCAGCATGGATCACCGCGTCGAGCCCGTCGCGCCCGATCACCCAGCAGGCCATCGCCACACCGGCGGCCATCGCCGCCAGCATCCAGACGTGAACGGGAATCTTCACGCGCCCACTCCGGCCAGACCCGCGCCCGCCGCCGCAAAGCGCGCGAACGGCCCCAGATCGGCCCCCGCCTTCGCCACCCCGGCGATCACCGCCGGGTCGAGCAGGGCTTCCATCTCGTCGCGATAGCGATAGCCCGGTGCATGGCCCGGCCATTCGTCGCGCGTGGCGGGATGGAGATAGATTTCGTTGAGCCCGCCTTCGAGGCCGGCCACCGCACGGGCCATCGCGCCCGCGTCCATCCGGCCACTTTCGGCCAGACCGAACACACGGTCGGGAACGGCCAGCCCGGCGCGGCGTGCACGGGCGCGCAGCCAGCGGGCAAAGGCCACCGCCAGCCGGGCACTGCCACGCGGGCTTCCCGGTTCGACCGGCGCCCGGATCGCCCGCGCGCCATGGCGGCGCGCGGCATCGACGACCATCCGCGCGATCACCGGATGGACATGGAAATGCTTGTGCGCGTTGACATGATCGAGCGGCAGCCCGGTCCGCGCGAAGGCGGCGAACTGGGCCTCGATCTCGGCGGCCAGTTCGCGGCGGGCCGCCGGACTGATCGCCAGACGCAGACCCGTGAGCGCCATGTTGTCGTAAAACCGGCCCTGCGCATCGGCGAGGGCCCGTCCGGGCGCCGGGGGCAACGCGCTCTGGCCATCGACCAGAACGAGATGCAGCCCCACGCCCAGCGAGGGCAGGCGGCGCGCGCGCGCCACCGCATCGTCAACCGCATGGCCGGTGACCATGAGGCTGGCGGCGGTGAGCACGCCATCGCGATGCGCGCGCTCGACCGCCTCGTTGACGGCCTCGTCGGCACCGAAATCGTCGGCGGTGACGACCAGGTCGATCCGCGCTGCATCTGCGCGCGGACCGGCCCCGTCCGGCATCTGGGAGGCTGTCATGACATCACGCCTGCGCTGCGGTCAGGCCGCCTTGCGCTGGCGCAGGAACGAGAAGAACTCGACGCCTTCGCGCAGACGGCGCTTCATCATGTCCCAGTCGCGCACCATCTCGTTGACGATGGAGCCGATCTTGCGCGGACGGAAGTAGAAGCGCTTGTAGAACTCTTCCACCTTCTCGAAGATCACGCTGGCGGGCAGGTGCTCGTAGCTGAGCTGGGCGATCTGCTCGCCATGCTGGGTCAGCATGTCGTGCGTGCCGTCGAACCAGCCGTTTTCCTTGGCCTGCTTGTAGAGGAACGTGCCCGGATAGGGCGCGGCCAGGCTGACCTGAATGGTGTGCGGGTTGATTTCCTTGGCGTATTCGATGGTTTCCTCGATGGTTTCGAGGGTTTCGCCCGGAAGGCCCAGAACGAACGTGCCGTGGATCGCGATGCCCAGCTCGTGGCAGTCCTTGGTGAACTGGCGTGCCACTTCGACGCGCAGGCCCTTCTTGATGTTGTGAAGGATCTGCTGGTTGCCGCTTTCATAGCCCACGAGCAGCAGGCGCAGGCCGTTGTCGCGCAGGATCTTGAGCGTCTTGTAGGGCACGTTGGCCTTGGCGTTGCAGCTCCAGGTCACGCCGAAGCCCGGCTTGCCGAAGCCCAGCTTGCCCATTTCGATGGCCAGTTCCTCGACGCGCTCGCCAAGGTCGGTCAGGGTGTCGTCGTCGAAGAAGAGTTCCTTGGTTTCCGGGAACTCCTTGAGGACGTACTTGATTTCCTCGATCACGTGGGCAACCGAACGGGTGCGGTAGTTGTGCCCGCCCACGGTCTGCGGCCAGAGGCAGAACGTGCAGCGGCTCTTGCAGCCACGGCCGGTGTAGAAGCTGACGTAGGGGTGCTTGAGGTAGCCGATGAAGTACTTCTTGTACTCCAGGTCGCGCTTGTAGACCTTCGAGACGAAGGGCAGCGAGTCCATGTCCTCGATCACCGCGCGGTCGCGGTTGTGGATGATCGAGCCATCGGCGTCGCGCCAGGAAATGCCCTCGACTTCGGCCAGCGGCTTGCCTTCGGCAATGTCCTTGATGGTGAAATCGAATTCATTGCGGGCCACGAAGTCGATTGCAGTCGAGGCTTCCATCGCCTCCTGCGTTTCGACGGCCACCTTGGCCCCGATCATGCCGACCAGCGCCTTGGGGTTGCGGGCCTTGATCAGTTCGGCGGTGTGGACGTCCTGGCTGAAGCTGGGCGTCGAGGTGTGCAGGACAACGAGTTCCTTGTCGTCGACTTCATGCTTGATGTCGTCCCACGACAGGTCGTGCGCGGGCGCGTCGATCAGGCGCGAGCCTTCGACCAGCGCGGCGGGCTGCGCCAGCCAGGTCGGATACCAGAACGAGCGGATTTCCCGCTTTGCCTGATAGCGGGCACCAGCGCCACCGTCGTAACCTTCGAACGAGGGGGCCTGGAGGAAAAGCGAGCGCATCATCGTCGTCAGTCCTTAAGGGTAGAAGTTGGGGCCGTGATCGCCATGTTCGCCCCGCGCCAATGCACGTTGCGAACCGCAAGGGCGCCCAGAAACGTGGTGAATGACAGGAGATCGCGCAAGGGAACCAAAGCCAGCAACTGGAGTTTGACGGTCGCTTTGCGCCCGAATGGGTCCAGTTGGCAAGCGGCAAGCGCGATTCTTCCGCGAACGAGGAGCGCGGCCAGCGCCACGCCCCACGCAAAAACGCCCCCGCCCAGCAGCCCGCCGATCAGCGCGAGAGGCAGGGGATGAAGCACGACACTGCCCAGATACCCGGCCTTGTCGAGCCCGGCGACGGTCGCGTTCCAGCGCAATTCCTGTCGCAGCATCTGCCGCGCATGGGCGTCGGCACAACCATGGACGAGCACCATGTCGGGCACAACCACCCGCAGGCCCGCCGCGCGCACCGCCACGCCGATCTCGAAATCGTCGGCCAGCACATCGCGGAACGCGGCCATGCCGCCGATCTGTTCGAGGGTTTGCGCGCGCAGGGCAATCGTCGAGCCCATGCACGGATTGGCCCGGCCCGTGGCCAGCCCGAGTTCGACCGAAGGCAGGAAATGGGTGTCGATGCCTGCCGCCACCAGCCGCGACCAGAACCCGGCGTCGCCCCGCCCCACATAAAGGCACGTCGCCGCGCCCACGCCCGGCTGAGCCAGCGCGCTGGCAAGGCTCGCCAGATAGTCGGGCGGCACGGCCATGTCGCTGTCGGCCAGCACGAGCATCTCGCCGCTGGCCTGTGCGGCGATGGATTCGAGGTTGCCGACTTTGGCATTACGGCCCTTTGGGCGGCCACCGATCACCGTGCGCAGCGCAACCGGCCCATCGGTCTTCAGGCCTGCCAGGGCATCGAGCGCGCGGTCGCCGGCATCGGCCACGCCGCAGACCATCTCGGCCGGGGCATGATAGCCACGCTGGTCGAGCGCGGTCGCCAGATTGTCGGCCAGACGCGGTTCGGCGCCATGCAGCGGCTTGAGGATCGAGGCCGAAGGAACCGGGGCGATGCCCCTGTCGTCGCGCGCAGCGGCCCGGCGCCGCGCCCGCGCGACCATGCGCGAGCCCGCGCCATAAAGCAGCCCGACCCCGACCGTGGCCACCGCCGCCAGCCCATAGCCCAAGGCCCGCGCGATCAACGACCGGCCCCAGAACGGGCGGCCAGCGCGTCCCGACCTGCCACGGGCGCATGGGCACCTGCATGAAGGATAAGAAAGGGGCACGCATACGTCGGCATGGGCGGGCCGCTAGCGGCTGTCTCCCACAGGGTCAATTGCATTGAAGGCACGGCTGGTTGAAACAAATGATGCAATGCGTGATGCAACGCGACGAACCGCATTCGCAAGCCTCAGAGTCTGAGTTCGAAATTCGCCGAAGAGGCGAATTTCGGCTCGGCACCGGCCCTCTCCCCCACCCGGCCTCCCAACGATAGTACCCTATGGGAGGTCGGGTGGGGGAGAGGGCCGGTGCCGAGCGATCCGAAACGAAAGTTTCGGATCAGACACTCACAGGTTCCCGACCAGATAGTCCACGAAGACCCGCACCCGCGCAGGGACCGATGCCCCGCCGACGAAGACCGCGCTGATCTGTTCGACATCCCCCGGATTGAACGCCTCGAGCACGGGAACCAGCCTTCCATCGGCGATCTGGGCGGCGACGCTGAATGCCCCCACGCGGGCGATTCCCACCCCTGCCTGCGCCAGTTCGCCCAGGGTCTCGCCGTTGTTGGCCTCGATATTGCCATGGACCGAGAGCGCGAAATCAACGCCCTCGCGCCGGAATGGCCAGAGCGGCTCGGCCCGGCGGAAATTGAAGTTCAGGCAATTGTGCCCGTGAAGGTCTTCGGGGCTGGCCGGGGTGCCATGGCGCGCCAGATATCCGGGCGAGGCCACGATCACCCGCCCGCTCTCGCCCAGCTTGCGCGCGGTCAGCGTGCTGTCGGGCAGCGGGCCGAAGCGGATCGCCACGTCGGCCTCGCCCCCGGCCACATCGACGAGGCTGTCGCTGAGCGCGAGATCGACGAGGATATGCGGATAACGCCGCACGAACGCCCCGAGCAGCGGCACCACGCAGAGCCGCCCGTGCGCCAGCGCCGCGCTCACCCGCAGGCGCCCGCGCGGCACGCCGCTGTCGGCGATCTCCTGCTCGGCCTCGTCGAGATCGGCCAGAATCCGCCGCGCGGCGCGCAGATAGGCCTGCCCCTCGGCGGTGAAAGTCAGCGCGCGGGTCGAACGCAAAACCAGCCGCACCCCCAGCCGCGCCTCGATCCGGCCCATCGCGCGGCTGACTGCCGAAGGGCTCATGGCGAGCTGGCGCGCCGCCGCCGAAAAGCTGCCGGTATCGTGGACAGCCACGAACAGGGCCATTTCGCGGGCCCGGTCGAGCCCGGCAGCAGCGGCTATCTTTGCGATCAATGCACAAATCCTTGGCGTAAAAAGCCTCTAAACACGCAGGCCAACCTGCGGCATCTATGCATCTGTTGGCAAGACGCCATTGACAGGATCGGCACGGGCAAGATCGGGCACAGGCCACGATGGCCGTGTATCCCTGCCGCCCTCCTTTTTTTCCGCCCTTACCGGGAACGACGACGATGAAACGCAACGCAGGCCTGATGGCCCTGTCCCTGGGTGCCTTCGGCATCGGGGTCACCGAATTTGCCCCGATGGGCTTCCTTCCCTCGATCGCCACCGGGCTCGGGGTCTCGATCCCGGCGGCGGGCCTGCTGATCAGCGCCTATGCCATGGGCGTCGTCGTGGGCGCGCCGATCATGACGCTGACGACCGGGCGCCTCTCGCGCCGCACCCTGCTGGTGATTCTGGCGGGCATCTTCACACTCGGCAATCTGATGGCAGCGCTATCGGACAGCTATGCGATGATGCTCGTCGCGCGGGTGGTCACCTCGTTCAACCATGGCGCGTTCTTTGGCGTCGGCTCGGTCGTGGCGGCCAGCCTGGTGCCGCCCGAACGCAAGGCTGGCGCGGTCTCGACGATGTTCATGGGGCTGACCATCGCCAATGTGGTGGGGGTTCCGCTGGCCACCTGGGCGGGCGAATCGCTCGACTGGCACACCCCGTTCTGGGCGATTGCCGCGCTGGGGCTGGCGATGATGATAGCCCTGCGCGTCTCGCTGCCCGAACTGCCCGCCCACCCCGACGGCCACGTGCTGACCGAACTGCGCGTGCTGGGCCGGGGCAAGGTGCTGGCTGCGCTGGCGCTCACGACGGTCGGATCGAGCGCGATGTTCACCGTGTTCACCTACATCACCCCGATCCTGCGCGATGCCACCCATGCCTCGCTCGGCTTCATCACCGCGATGCTGGTGACCTATGGCCTCGGGCTCACGGTGGGGAACTGGCTGGGCGGCAAGTTTGCCGACCGCTCGGTCGACCGCACGCTGATGGTCGCGCTCGCCGCGCTGACCGTCATCCTCGTGGGCTTTGCCCTGCTCATGCCCTTTGCCGTGCCCACCGCGCTGATCGTGTTCCTGTGGGGCGTGGCGAGCTTCGCGCTGGTGGCCCCGCTTCAGGTCCGCGTGATGACCGCCGCCGCCGATGCGCCGCATCTGGCCTCGTCGGTCAATATCGGCGCGTTCAACATGGGCAATGCGCTGGGCGCGGCGCTGGGCGGCGCGGTGATCAGCCTGGGCCTGGGCTATCCGGTGATCGCGCTGGCCGGGGCGACCACGTCGGCGCTGGGGCTGATCGGCCTGCTCGCCTCGCCGGGCAAGTCTTCGCCCCGTCCGGCGCGGGCCTGACGGCCCTCACCCGAAAAGCCCCTCATCGCGAACGGGGGCCCCCGCCCCCCGTTCGCCCGCGCCCCGCTCCTCGCGCGAGACCGCCGTGGCGATGGCCAGATCGCCCATCACGTTGACCACCGTGCGGGCCATGTCGAGCAGCCGGTCGACCCCGATGACCAGCCCGATCCCTTCGGCGGGCAACCCGGTCAGCGCGAGAACCACCGCCACCGTGGGCAAGGACCCGGCCGGAACGCCAATGGTGCCCATGCCCGCCAGCACCGCCACGGCCAGCACCACCCCCTGCTGGCCGAGCGCCAGATCCATCCCGAAGAACTGCGCGATGAACAGCACCGTGACGGCAGTATAGATCGCCGTCCCGCCCTGGTTGGCAATCGTCCCCACCCCCAGCACCAGTCGCGCCACGCGCGGGGGCAGATGCAGGTCATGCTCGGCGGCGCGCAGGGCGCTGGGCAGGGTGAGGTTGGACGAGGACGTGCAGAAGGCGATCACTGCCGGTTCCTGCACCCCGCGCAGGAAGGCCAGCGGCATGACCCCGCCGCGCATCCACACCACCGCAAAGAACGTGAGCACGACCTGAAGCAGCAGCGCGGCGATCACCACCGCGACATAGGCGCTCAGATAGAGCAGCAGGTGCCAGCCGAACAGCAGCGTCAGGTCGAACATGAAGCAGGCCACCGCCAGCGGAGCCATCCGCCCGACCTGCACCAGAATGCGCATCCCCGCGTCGAACACCCGCTCGCTGGTGGCCAGAACCTGCCCGCTGCGCCGCGTGCGCACGACCGTCAGCGCCAGCCCGGCCACCACCGAGACCACGATCAACGGCAGGATCGGCCGCTCGATCAGGCGCGGAAAAACGACATGAGACAGGCTGGCATGAGACAGCACGGTATGGGCCAGCACGGCCTGAACCCAGCCATATGTGGGCGCGGGCCTGCCCGCCGCCAGCAATTGCTGCCCGATTTCCGCCGGGACGACATCGCCGGGCCGGAACAGGTCGACCATCGCCAGCCCGATCATCGCCGCGGCCAGCGACGCGGCGAGCATGTAGGCCAGTGTCGAGAGCAGCAGGCGCCCCATCCCGGCCATGTCGCGCAGCCGGGCGATCCCGCTCACGATGGCCGAGACCAGCAGCGGTACGATCAGGATGACCATGGCCAGCAGAAACCCCTCCTCGACCGGCTTGACCACCCAGCGCATGACCCAGGCCGTGACCGGCGAGGCCGAGGCGAACAGCCCCGTCAGCGTGCCCCCCGCCAGCCCGGCCAGAAAGCCGCCCAGCAGCCAGCCTTGCGAGCGCGCGGGATGGCGCCTGCGCCCCCCGTCCTGACGCGGCAGCGGGGCATGGACGGAAGGGGCTATGGTCCTGATCATGAAAGGGATCGACCGCTCCGCAAAAGAGGAATGGGGCCCGGCCCGCCACACAGGAACAGGCACGGGTGGCATTGGCCCGGAAGTACAGTGAGCCCAGCCCCGGTGTGCCCCCGCCTGCCTGTCAGCAAGCTGTCATGCCCGCCATCTCGCGCGGGCGCGCCGGGGGACAAGGCGCCCGCCCGTCAACCGGAAACAGACCTTTGTCGCGCGCATCGCGGCAGGCCGTTTCTTCATCCGCAAGCAGCTCCGCCGCGCGAAAATCGACCGTGGCAAGCAGACCGCGCCCGCCCGCCCCGGAGGAAAGGGCCACCTGCGCCCCCATCCGCTCGCCCAGCGCCCGCACGATCGAAAGCCCCAGCCCGCTGCCCGAAGGCCTTGCCCCACCATCCACCCGCCCGCGATAGAACCGGTCGAACACCCGTTCGCGCTCGTCAGGAGCAATCCCCGGACCATCGTCCTCCACCTCGATCCGCGCGATCCCTTCGCATGCACGGACCCGCAGCGTCACCACGCCGCCCTGCCGGCCATAGCGGATCGCATTGTCGAGCAGGTTGCCGATCATCTCGGCGGCCAGCAGGCCATGGCCAAAGGCCCAGACCGGCCCTTCGCCCTCGAACCCGAGGTCCGTGGCCCCGTCTTCGGGCATCGAAACAGCGCGCGTGGCCAGAAGATCAGCCGCCAGCGCCGCCAGATCGAAGCGTGAATCGGGCGCAATGCCCTGTTCCTCGGTCCGCGCGAGCGCGATCAACTGGAGCAGCAGCCGTTCGAGCGAGGCCACCGCATGGCCGATGTCGGCCAGAGCCATGGCCCCGCGCGGGCTCTGCGCGCCATAGCGTTCGAGCACGTCGAGATGAACCCGCACGACAGCCAGCGGCGTGCGCATCTGGTGCGAGGCATTGGCGGTGAACTGGCGCAGCGAATCGACCGCGCGCTCGGTCCGCGCGAGCAGGGCGTTGAACGATCCGGCCAGCAGCAGGGCCTCGCGCGGGGCATCTTCCGCAAGCTTCAGGCGGAACTGGGGCGGCGGCTCGCGCCGCGCCGTCTCGATCTGCCCGGTCAGCGAGGCGAACGGGCGCAAGCCCCAGGTGATCGCGCCATAGAACAGCACGACCGCCATCATCGCGATCAGCACCCCTGCCCCCACCACGCGCAGGAAATAGGTTTGCAGATAGGCAGCGCGATCATCGGTGAAATCGGCCACCTGCACGACCACGGCATGGCCATTGCGATGAAGGCGGCGCACTTCGGTGGCCACGCGAACGGGTTTGTCGCCCAGCATGGCGTCGCGCAGATAGGCGGGCTGGACCACCCCTTGCGCGTCGCGCGTGTCGACATAACCCGCCGTCAGATGGGTGTTGCGAAACGTGCGCGGAAAACTCGCCGCCGGGACACGGGTGGTCCACCGCCCGGTGCGCGCCTCATAGTGCGAGGGCGGCACCAGCCCGCGTGTCCCGGCCACGAGCCGCTCGCCGTCCCAGATGCTGTAGAGCGTCACCGGCGCCGAACGCCGCTGCAACAGATGGACCGCCAGCGGCAGGAGATCCGCGCGCACGCCCTCGCCCGCATCGACCGCCCGGCTGAGCACGCGCGCGGAGCCCACGAGAATCCGGTCCGAAGTCAGTGCCCCTGACCGCTCGATCATCCAGCAGGTAATGCCCCCGAACGTCACCGCCAGGGCCAGCAGCGGCACCATCACCGCCGCCGTCAGGCGCGAACGCAGCGATGCCATTGGCACTCCCCCTCCGCCCCCGGTGTTGCTCCCCCCGCCAGCGTCAGGCTTCCAGCATGTAGCCAAGGCCGCGGATGGTGCGGATGGTCGGCCCGTCGGGCATCAGCTTGCGCCGCAGCCGCCCGACATAGACTTCCAGCGCATTGGGGGCGACCGCATCGGTGAAATTGAACACTTCGGAATTGAGCCGCTGCTTGGTCACGACTTTGCCCGGCCGCCCCATCAGCGTTTCGAGCACGGCCAGTTCGCGCCGCCGCAGATCGAGGACCGAACGTCCCAGCTCGACCACGCGGGTCGACCGGTCGAGGCTCAGATCCCCCACCCGCAGCACCGGATCGGCGGTCCCCTGGCTGCGGCGGATCAGCGCACGCAGCCGCGATTCCAGCTCGCGCGGGTGAAAGGGCTTCGCCAGATAGTCGTCGGCCCCGCTGTCCAGCCCGGCGATGCGATCCGACACCGCATCGCGCGCGGTCAGGATCAGGACCGGCGTGCCATCGCCCCGGCGCCGCAGCGCCTGCAACACCTCCAGCCCGTCCATGTCCGGCAGCCCCAGATCGAGGACAACCGCATTGTAGCTTTCCGCCGCCAGGACATCGAGCGCCCCCTCACCGCAATCGACCAGATCGACGGCAAAGCCCCCGGCCCCCAGCGTTGCCTCCATCCCGCGCGCAAGGCGCGCATCGTCCTCGATGATCAGTATCCGCAACAGCCCATCCCCCTCAGCATGCGTTGCGGCATCCGCCCCCGGTCTTTTTTGTTCTCGCGCGTGGCCCCAGTGCCTGATGCAGGTTCCCTGATGCGGTTCCCCCCATCCGGTTCCCCGAGGCCCAAACTCCCTGACACGCCCATCTGACGGGGCGGCACGATTCGAAATGTTGCGACGCCAACCTGTCATCAAGCTGTCGTGCGCGCCAAGATTCTTTTTGGAGCGGGCAAGGCCAGTGACAGCTTGGTGACAGGTGCCCCCCGGCAGCCTTGCCCTGTCGGGTTTGCCATGTCGGGTTTGCCGGGCCGGGCTTGCCGGGCCGGGACACCAGAACCCGGCGGACAGACCCGATCCCGTCCCCATACGCCGCACGCGGTCCGCAACAGGGGCGCAGGACCAGCGCGGCGATGCATCGGGGGAACGGGACAACGACTGAAACGGGAACAACCAGAACAGGGGGGCACCCATGACCAGGCAACACGCTCGCGCTGCATTCTTTCTGTCGGTTTCGCTCGGCGCCCTCGCACCGGCCGGTGCCTGGGCCCAGAGCGCGGCACCGGCCCCCGCACAGGCGCCGGAGGAAGCCCCGCAAGCCGTCCCCGAAGGGGTGGGCGACATCGTCGTCACCGCGCTGCGCCGCTCGACCCGCGTACAGGACACCCCGGTCGCGATCACCGCGCTCTCGGAAAAGTCCCTCCAGAACCTCGGTGCCACGGGAATTGCCGATCTGGTTCGCCAGGTGCCGGGCCTCAACCTGATCGCCGGGGAATCCGGGCGCACTCGCATCTCGATCCGCGGCATCCAGACCGCAGGCGAAAGCACCGTCGGCCTCTATTACGGCGAAACACCGCTGACCGGGCCTTCGGGGACCACTTCTGACCCTTCGGGGGTGACCCCCAACCTCAACCTGTTCGATGTCGAGCGGGTCGAAGTGCTGCGCGGGCCGCAGGGCACGCTCTATGGCTCGGGCTCGATGGGCGGCACGCTGCGCGTGATCTTCAAGCGGCCCGACTTCGACAAATATGAAGGGTCGACCGAATTCGGCGGCGAAGCCATCCAGAACGGGCAAATGGGCTATTCGCTCAAGGGCGCGGTCAACGTGCCGATCCTCAAGGATGTTCTGGCCGCGCGACTGGTGCTCTATCGCCAGCAGAACGGCGGTTATGTCAACGACCCCGTGATCGGCAAGACCGACCTCAACCGCTCGGTGCTCCAGGGCCTGCGCTTCCAGCTCGGCTTCAGGCCGACCTCGAACCTGTCGATGAACTTCATGACCATCGTGCAGACGCAGAACTTCGACGGCACCTCGCAATGGGCGCCCTCGATCGGCAAGTTCGTGTCGGAACAGAAGATCGCCTCGCCCGCCTACGACAAGCTCCAGCTCTATGCGCTGGAAACCAAGTGGGAAACGCCGATCGGCACCCTGGCGCTCAACAACTCGTTCTACCGCTGGGACGTGCGCCAGACCAACGACAATTCCGACAACTATGCCAGCATCATCGCCTCCAACCGCTATTGCGGGCTGTTCCAGAACACCTATGGCGGTTCGCTGCTGCAATCGACGAGCGCGGGGGCCAGCACCAGTTCGAGCACCTGCGCCACTGGCGCGGGCGGGCTGACCCCGGCCCAGTTGCGCGCCAATTATCAGAGCTGGGGCGCCGCCCAGCAGCCCATCGGCAACTATCAGCCGCGCTTCGTGCGCAACTACGTCAACGAGTTGCGCCTGAGTTCGAGCGGCAAGAGCCGCTTCAACTACACCCTTGGCGCCTTCCGCGAGGACCGCGACGATCGCGTCAACACGCTGGTCTTCGCCGGTGTCCCGGCAACGGGCGAAATGCAGCAGCCGGTGGTCGACCTCGGCTCGCGCTATGTCACCGATGTGGTCAAGCAGACCGCCGTCTATGGCGAGGTCAACTATCGCCTGCTCGAACGGCTGACCCTGACCGCGGGCTTGCGCTACTACAACTACAACAAGACCGTGGGCGGCGAAAACCTCGGCTACAACTACTTCAACGGCCAGGTCCCCGGTACCTATGGCGAAGTCACCGCCAATGCCAGCGGGCTGATCCAGAAGTACAACGTCGACTTCAAGGTCACCCGCGACATCATGTTCTACGCCACCGCCAGCCAGGGCTTCCGCCCCGGCGGCGCCAACCTTACCCCCGGCATTCCCGCCTCGGCCCAGACGTATGCCGCAGACTCGCTGTGGAACTATGAAGTCGGGTTCAAGACCCAGTGGTTCAACCGCAAGCTGACCTTCAACATCGACGCCTACCGGATCGACTGGAGCAATCTCCAGACCTCGGTGCGCGCCACCTATGGCAACTTCTCGTATATCGGCAATGTCGGCTCGGCCCGGATCGAGGGTGTCGAAATCGAGACCAGCGCCAATCCGTTCAAGGGCTTCACGCTCAACGGCGCGTTCCACTACGTCAACCCGCGCCTGACCGCCGACCAGGTCAGCGCCGAAGTCACCGCCTCAGGCCTCAAGGGCGACATCCTGCCCCTGATCCCGCGCACGACCGCCAGCGCCGGCGCCGAATACACATTCCCGGCCTTCGCCGATTTCGACGCCATGCTGCGCGCCGACTATACCTACACCGGCAAGATGACCTCGCAGATCAGGCCCACCAACAGCCTCTATCGCGAATTCGGAGACTATTCGATGGTCAACATCCGCGCCGGGTTCCAGAACGAGCGGATGGGTTTCTTCGTCTACATCCGCAACCTTTTCAACACCGTCGGCGTCAACTCGATTACCAGCGCCGCCGGAACGCCCGACTATTGGGCCACGACCGCGCCGCGCACCTTCGGCGCCACCCTCTACAGCCACTTCTGACCGCAAGGGGATCGTAACGATGCGTTTGACACTCATGGCCGCAACGGCCGGACTGGCGCTGGGCGCGCCCATCACCCAGAGCGCTCTGGCCGCTCCCCCGAGCGGAGAGGCCGCAACGGCCAAGGCCGTCAAGACGGTGCTGGGCGGCGCAAAGTTCGCCAAGGCCAAGGCCTCGCTCAAGGGCGACTACGACCGGATCGTGCAGGACATCATCACCCTGACCCAGATCGAGGCCCCGCCATTCAAGGAAGACGCGCGTGGCGCGGCCTACATGGAGATGCTCAAGGCCGAAGGGCTCACCGATGTCGAACGCGACGGGGTGGGCAACGTGATGGGCCTGCGCAAGGGCACCGGCGGCGGCCCGCTGATCGTGGTCACCGCCCACCTCGACACGGTGTTCCCCGGCGGCACCAACGTGAAAGTCCGCCGCGAGGGCGACACGCTCTATGCGCCGGGCATCGGCGACGATACCTCCAGCCTGCCGGTCCTCCTCGCCTTCATCCGCGCGATGAACCGCGCCGGCTACGCGACCCGGTCCGACATCCTGTTCATGGGCAATGTCGGCGAAGAAGGGCCGGGCGACCTGCGCGGCACGCGCTACCTGTTCGAGAAGGGCAAGTACAAGGACGCCATCAAATACTTCATCTCGTTCGAACCGGGCCGGCCGGGGCGGATCACCAACGCGGGTACCGGTTCGCGCCGCTACAAGGTCACCTTCAAGGGCCCCGGCGGCCATTCGATGGGCGATTTCGGCATCGTCAACCCGGCCTATGCCATGGCCGACGCAATGGTCCAGTTCGGCAAGATCAAGGTGCCGGCCGAGCCGCGCACGGTCTACAACGTGGGCATCGTCGAGGGCGGCACCTCGGTCAACTCGATCCCGTTTGCCACGGCCATGACCATCGACATGCGCTCGAACGGCAAGGCCGCACTCGCAACCGAGGAACAGCAGTTCCTCGCCCTCCTGCAACCGGCGGTCGACCGCGAAAACGCCGCCCGTTCGACCGCCAAGGGCTCGATTTCCTATGAAGCCAAGCTGATCGGCGACCGTCCGGTGGGCGAAACCGCCCTCGACAAGCCGATCGTCGCCATCGCCGCCGCCGTATCCAAAGCTTCGGGCATCACGCCCGGCTTTGGTGCGGGCTCGACCGACAGCAACATCCCGATGAGCCTGGGCGTCGAGGCGGTCACCCTGGGCTCGGGCTTCGAAACCTTCCGCGCCCATTCACTCGAAGAGGGCCTCAAGCTCGCTCCCGAGCACGACCTGAAGAACATGGCCGTTGGCCTGGCCACCGTGCTCACGCTCGCCCAGGCGAACTGAGCCCCGCCTTTCCCTCTGAACCACCCCTGCGGGGCAGGCCTGAGATCCAGCAGGCCTGCCCCGTTTTTTTACCCCCGCTCCTCCCCGCGTTGCGGGGAGCGGGACCGCCCGCGAAGCGGGTGGTGGAGGGGGAGCAAGGCCTGAACGCAAAAAGCCGCCTCTGGGTAGAGACGGCTGGTGTGTGAGTGATGCTGTGAAGTGGTTGCGGGGGCAGGATTTGAACCTGCGACCTTCAGGTTATGAGCCTGACGAGCTACCGGGCTGCTCCACCCCGCGATGATAGCAAAACGGCCCCTTGGCGTTTTTGCCTTGGGGCCGATTTGTTGAATGAGATTGTGATGGGTTTTTAATCGTGTGCGCCGGCTTCAATGCCTGGCGACGACCTACTCTTCCAACGCTTGAGCGTTAGTACCATTGGCGCGGACTGGTTTCACGGCCGAGTTCGAGATGGGATCGGGTGGTTCACAGACGCTATGGTCACCAGGCAATGGAGCGGGCGCACATGATTTGTTTTTAGATCGATGATTGGGTGTCTGGCTTTTGTATCGTCCGGTTATCACCGTAGCCTTTGCAGGGCTGATGGTGATGGTGGGGATTCTTCAAGCATGAACAGAGTTATTAGGACCGGTTAGCTTCATGCGTTACCGCACTTCCACACCCGGCCTATCAACGTGGTGGTCTACCACGACTCGATGATACCTTATCTTGAGGGAGGCTTCCCGCTTAGATGCTTTCAGCGGTTATCCCGTCCATGCATAGCTACCCTGCTGCGCTCCTGGCGGAACGACAGGTACACCAGAGGCATGTTCACCCCGGTCCTCTCGTACTAGGGGCAACTCCTCTCAAGTATCGACGCCCACGGCAGATAGGGACCAAACTGTCTCGCGACGTTCTGAACCCAGCTCACGTACCACTTTAATTGGCGAACAGCCAAACCCTTGGGACCTGCTCCAGCCCCAGGATGTGATGAGCCGACATCGAGGTGCCAAACGATTCCGTCGATATGAGCTCTTGGGAATCATCAGCCTGTTATCCCCGGCGTACCTTTTATCCGTTGAGCGATGGCCCTTCCACGAGGGACCACCGGATCACTATGACCGACTTTCGTCTCTGCTCGACTCGTCAGTCTCGCAGTCAGGCAGGCTTATGCCATTGCACTCTAGCAGACGGTTTCCAACCGTCCTGAGCCTACCATCGCGCGCCTCCGTTACTCTTTAGGAGGCGACCGCCCCAGTCAAACTACCCGCCACAGAGGGTCCCCGCACCGGCTAACGGTGCTGGGTTAGACATCAGAAAACAACAGGGTGGTATTTCACCTATGGCTCCACACCGGCTGGCGCCAGTGCTTCAAAGCCTCCCACCTATGCTACACAATTCTTTCCTAATGCCACTCTGAAGCTGCAGTAAAGGTGCACGGGGTCTTTCCGTCTAACCGCGGGTACTCCGCATCTTCACGGAGAATTCAATTTCGCTGAGCATATCCTGGAGACAGTGGGGAAGTCGTTACGCCATTCGTGCAGGTCGGAACTTACCCGACAAGGAATTTCGCTACCTTAGGACCGTTATAGTTACGGCCGCCGTTTACCGGGGCTTCAATTCGGAGCTTGCACTCCTCCTCTTAACCTTCCGGCACCGGGCAGGCGTCAGACCCTATACGTCGTCTTGAAGCCGACTTAGCAGAGTCCTGTGTTTTTGCTAAACAGTCGCTACCCCCTGGCCTGTGCCCCCCACGAGTGCTTGCGCATACGTGGGGCCTCCTTCTTCCGAAGGTACGGAGGCAATTTGCCGAGTTCCTTCAGGATACTTCTCTCAAGCGCCTTGGTATACTCTACCTGACCACCTGTGTCGGTTTCGGGTACGGTCTATATGGAGAGGCTATTTCCTGGAACTTCGTCGAAGCCAGCTCAATCCGATAAGAGCTGACAACTTAAGAAATCCGTCACTCATCTCCAGGCCCACGAATATTAACGTGGTTCCCATCGACTACCCCCTTCGGGCTCGTCTTAGGGGCCGGCTCACCCTGCTCAGATTAGCTTTAAGCAGGAACCCTTGGTCTTTCGGCGAGAGGGCATCTCACCCTCTTTGTCGCTACTCATGTCAGCATTCGCACTTCCGATACCTCCACGGTCGGTTACCCTTCCGCTTCGCAGGCCTACGGAACGCTCCGCTACCGCTCAGTCAAAGACTGAACCCTAAGCTTCGGTGCACGTCTTGAGCCCCGTTACATCTTCGCCGCAGGAACCCTTATTTAGACCAGTGAGCTGTTACGCTTTCTTTAAATGATGGCTGCTTCTAAGCCAACATCCTGGTTGTTTTGGGATTCCCACATGCTTTCCCACTTAGACGTGACTTGGGGACCTTAGCTGTAGGTTAGGGCTGTTTCCCTTTTGACGACGGACCTTAGCACCCGCCGTCTGTCTGCCGGATAAATCTCGTTGGTATTCGGAGTTTGGTTAGAGTTGGTAGATCTCGCGACCCCCGCATCCATCCAGTGCTCTACCCCCAACGGTATACGTCCGACGCTCTACCTCAATAGATTTCGCGGAGAACCAGCTATTTCCCGGTTTGATTGGCCTTTCACCCCTAAACACAACTCATCCGACAATTTTTCAACATTGAACGGTTCGGCCCTCCAGTGCGTGTTACCGCACCT